>JAUYEG010000129.1 GCA_030691505.1 Bacillota bacterium
GAGGGCGCTTGCGCCCCACAGCTTTCTGGCGACGATGGCGGAGGGGTCACACCCGTTCCCATCTCGAACACGGCCGTTAAGCCCTCCAGCGCCGATGGTACTCGGCGGGCGACCGCCCGGGAGAGTAGGACATCGCCAGAAGCCATTGAACGGGCCCCGACATCCTTGATGCCGGGGCCCGTTTGGCGTTTCGCGCTAATTCCGCCTTGCGGCCAACTCGACCCGCATGTTCTCCACCGCCGCGGCGATGCGCGACAAGGTGCCCGCGATCCTGCCGAGCATGACCAGCGCATAGACCGCAGCCGCGGTGTACAGCACGAATGCCAGTACGGCCGCGCCCGGGAACGCTGTCCTAAACGGCATATCCCCCCCACCTCCGTCTTGACCAGTGACTGTCGGCCGCCGCGTCCCCAGGTAACCCCTGCGGTCAAGGCGAACCCCGTAAGGGACGAAGGCCCAGATGGCAACTCAGGGGGTGGCTCGTGCCGATGGCCCAAGGTTACCATAGCCGGTTTGACAGTGTGTTTCTCGATTTTGAAGGAACGCTTAACGATACCCAGGCGAGCGGCCGCCTCTACGCGCGGGATTTCATCGCGACCGTGGGACGCATGCACCCGGGTGAGCCCGCTCGCTGGATCGGTGCTATCATCACGTCCCTGGCCGACGTCCGGGCGCTGCAGGAAAAGGCGGCGGCCGAGCCATGGTTGGGCTACGACGCTTACCGCCGGCGTGAGTTGGTTATTTGGCTGCGGTCCCTGTACGGGGCGGCCGGGGTGGCACTTCCGGACGAGGACGACCAGGTATACAGGCTGGCCTGGGAGCTTGAGGAGGCGATACCGGTTCGCTTCGCCCCGCTATCGGGCGTCGACCAGACGATACGGGATCTGGCCGCGCGAGGGCTGCGGCTTCACATCGCCTCCGGGGCCAACAGCAGGTACGTCAGCCGTTGCCTGTCCGACGGCGGGCTGATCGAGCTGTTTTGCGGCGTCTACGGACCGGATAACCTAGACACCCTAAAGAGCGGCGCCGATTTCTTCCGGCGGGCCTTTTCGGCGGCAGGTTGTGTGCCGTCGCACTGTCTTGTGGTGGACGACTCGCCGGGGCCGGTCCGCTGGGCACTGGAGGCCGGAGCGCGGGCGATTCAGGTAGGCCCGGACCCCAGTGTGCCCGCGGAAGGCCCGGACGACCGGAGGACCGGGCAGGAGGTTGTTTGTGTGTCGAGCCTGGAGCAGGTAGTTTCGGTGGTTAACGGGATGAGCCGGTAATGGCGGACGCGAGGCCCGACACAGATCTCGTGCTGGCCATCACCGGCATGACCTGCGCCGCGTGTGTTGCGCGGCTCGAAAAACAGTTGTCACACATGCCGGGGATCGCCTCCGCCCACGTCAACCTGGCAACGGAGAAGGCGCGGGTTACTTTTGACGCCCAGTTGGCCGACCCGGCGAAAATCGTCGCGGCGGTGCGCGACGCGGGCTATGACGTGGTAACCGCCAGGGCGGAGCTGTCTCTTAGCGGGATGACCTGCGCCGCCTGCGCGGCTCGAATAGAGCGGGGCCTGCGCGCCCGCCGCGGGGTTGTCGATGCCGCCGTCAACCTCGCAACTGAGCGGGCAACCGTCACCTTCCTGCCGGACGTGGTGCGCACCGGGGAACTGATCGCGGAGGTCGTGGCACTCGGCTATCAGGCATGGCCGGTTACAGGTGAGGAGCCGGCCATGGCCGACCGCGAACAGGAACTGCGCGAGCGCGAGGCCCGGCGCCAGCTTCGCCTGCTAATCCTGGGCGCCGTCTTCAGCCTGCCCCTCATAGTCCCGATGATCCTGCACCTTGTGGGCGTGCACGTGCCGATGATCCTCATGGACGCCAGATTTCAGTTTGCGCTGGCGACCCCCGTGCAGTTCATCGCGGGGGCGCAGTTTTACCGCGGCTCGTACGTCAACTTGCGGCACGGCGCGCCCAACATGGACGTCCTCGTCGCCACCGGCACCAGCGCGGCCTACTTCTACTCGGTGTACCACACCTTCTTTGCCACCGGCGATCTGTACTACGAGGCTTCAGCGGTAATCATCACGTTTATAATCCTCGGGCGGCGCCTTGAGGCGGTTGCCAAGGGACGCACATCGGAAGCCATCAAGAAACTGATGCGCCTGCAGCCGAGGACCGCAACAGTGATCCGCGACGATCAGGAGGTCGAGGTAGACGTCGCCATGGTCCTGCCTGGCGACGAGCTCCTGGTCCGTCCGGGCGAGCGCATCGCGGTCGACGGCGAGGTTCTGACGGGCGAGTCCGCGGTCGACGAATCCATGATCACGGGCGAAAGCCTGCCGGTGGACAAGCATCCCGGCGACGGGGTGGTCGGCGGGACGATCAACAAGCACGGCTCGCTCCGCTTCCGGGCGACCAAGGTCGGACAAAAGACCACCCTGGCGCGTATCATCCGTCTCGTGGAGGAAGCCCAGGGGTCCAAGGCGCCCATTCAGCGCCTGGTAGACGTGGTCGCAGGCTACTTCGTGCAGGGCGTGCTGGTGGTGGCGGGCCTCGCTTTCATCATGTGGATGGTCCTTACCGGGGATGTAACCCGGGCGCTGACCAGCAGCGTGGCGGTGCTGGTGATCGCTTGCCCGTGCGCTCTTGGACTGGCCACCCCGACGGCGATCATGGTCGGCACGGGGCGCGGCGCCGAGACCGGAATACTGATCCGCGGCGGAGAGCACCTCGAGAAGGCGCATGAGGTGCAGGTCGTCGTGCTCGACAAGACCGGAACGATCACGCGCGGCGAGCCCGAGGTCACCGACGTCGTGCCCGCCGGCGCCGGGTGGAGCAGAGAAGACCTGCTTCGGATCGCCGGTGCCGTCGAGGTCAACTCGGAGCACCCCATCGCAAGATCGGTCGTGGCGCGGGCCCGCGAGGAGGGTCTGGACCTTCCGGCCGTGTCCGGGTTTACGGCTGTTGCCGGCCGCGGGGTCAAGGCTTTGCTTGAGCCCGACCGCCCCGTGCTTTTGGGCACCGCAGCGTTCATCGCCGCCTCGGGAATCGACCTCGAGCCGATCAGAAGCGCGTACGAGGATCTGCTGTCTCAGGGCAAGACGACCATCATCTGCGCCGTCGCCGGGCAGGTCGCGGGCGTGGTCGCCGTTGCCGACACTGTCAAGGAGGGAGCCCGGGAGGCCATCGCCGACCTGGGGCGTATGGGAATCAGGGTGGTGATGCTCACCGGCGACAACCGCCGCACGGCGCAGGCCATCGCTGATCTGGTCGGCATAACCGAAGTGCTGGCGGAGGTGCTCCCGGAGGACAAGGCCTCGACGGTTGCCAAACTTCAGGAGGGCGGCCACGTCGTGGCCATGGTGGGTGACGGCATCAACGACGCGCCGGCGCTGGCGACCGCCGACATCGGCATCGCCATCGGAACGGGGACCGACGTGGCCATCGAGGCCGCGGGCGTCACCCTGATGGGCGGGGATCTGAACGGCGTTCCCGCGGCCATACGGCTAAGCCGCAGGACGATGCGTACGATCAGGCAAAACCTGTTCTGGGCGTTCATCTACAACGCGGTCGGCGTTCCGGTTGCCGCTTTCGGACGGCTCAACCCGATCCTGGCCGGTGGAGCGATGGCTCTCAGCTCGGTGTCGGTGGTAAGCAACTCGCTCCTGTTGAAACGGTTCGATCCACGGCGCGGGGCCCGCCGGGCGCAGGCACGGGCGCCGCGATAGGCCGGGACGGGATAGGGCCTCCTGTCTTGTCCACCTACACTGAGGTAGCCAAAGCAGGTTGTACCAGTTTGCCTTCGGAGGATATTCGGACCCAGCCGCGAACTGCTTCTGGTACGGAACCGATGCCGGGGCCGGAAGACATACACAATGGGGCTGGTTATCTCGTACCCGCGCTCTGGGCTTTCCCCCGGGCCGATCCTTATTGCCCGCGAGCTGTACAAGGCCTACTTCCTGGGCAAGACCGTCTACGCGGTCAACAACGTCGACCTGACGGTGATGCCCGGGGAATTCCTCGTGGTCCTGGGGCCCAGCGGCAGCGGCAAAAGCACGCTGCTATCCTTGCTTGCGGGGCTGGACCGCCCGATCAGCGGCGAGGTCATCCTCGACGGGCACGTGCTCACCAGCCTGAATGAGAACCAGCTCGCGGATATGCGCCGCCGCAAGGTCGGCTACGTTTTTCAGTTCTTTAACCTGGTCCCGCATCTGACCGCCTATCAGAACGTGTCGCTGCCGATCACGCTGACCGGGGCGCCGGACTGGTTCGTCGCGCAGCGCGCCGCGGAGCTGCTGGACCTCGTGGGCCTTGCGGGACGCCGCGGCCATCTCCCGGCCCAGATGTCCGGCGGCGAGCAGCAACGAGTGGCGATCGCCAGGGCGCTCGCCAACGAGCCGCGCATCGTCTTCGCCGATGAACCGACGGGCAACCTTGATTCGCGCACGGGCGGTCAGATCCGGAGTCTCTTCCGGGAGCTCAACCGGGATTTTGGCCAGACGTTCGTCGTCGTCACCCACGACGAGCGTTTTGCCGAGGCCGCCGACAGGGTCCTCAGGCTTATCGACGGCAGGCTCTCGTTGGTCGCGGGCGTCGAGGAGTCCCGGAGTTGAGCGGGCTCGCCTCTCTGATCCTGACCAACGTCCGGCGCAACCTGGCGCGGACGACGCTGACGGTGGTCGGGATGGGCCTTGCGGCGCTGATCATGACGGCCTCGCTCACCCTGTCGGAAGGCTATCCCGCCGCCGCGTACGAGGCATATCGCAGCTACCTCGGCGGTGACATCCTGATCTACGCGGAAAAGATCTGGGTGCGCGGCTCGGACATAAACCAGTCAGAAAGCGGCACCTGGCAGTTTGCGCGGCTTACGGCCGATGTCCCCGGGCCCGCCGGTTTCTTCCAGCCGCACCTGGCTGCCGGGGGCTACCTCCGGCCCTCGGCGGCGCCGAAGGGCTTTTTCAGCCAGGATGCCGTGCGTGAGCTTGCCGCCAGGCTCGCCGCGGCCGGGCTCGCCGGCGCGGTCCGCCCCTACTTCACGCTGCCCGCGGCCAAGACCGAGTTCGCGGGCGGCACCGGCACCGGTTTCGGAGGCTCTCGCCCGGATGCGGCCGTGGGCGCGTCGCCGTATGTGTACACCGATTCCTACCTGCGGGCCTGGGACACCGGCGACGGTTGGCCCAGCCTGGCGCCCTTTGTCGTGGCGGGCCGGAGCCTCGGCGCGGCCGATGAGGGGCGTTTGGTGTGCCTGGTCGACGCCACGCGGGGCAAACTGGCTCAGCTGCCGGGCATGGACTTTCCGCCGGAGGTGCCGCGCGTGGGCGAGACGCTGCGGGTGCTCTTGCCCCGGCTGAGCGTGGACCTGGCCGGGCAGCCGCGTCTCGACTACATCGGGGCGGTCTGGGTGGAGCTGGAGGTCGTGGGACACTATGCCGTTCCGACGCGCGAGGCCACCTGGATCCCGCCTGGCCGCGGTGAGGGCGGTGCAACCGAGCCGGAAGCCGAGCAGCTTTATCTGACGTCGCCGGAGATCATCATTCCCTGGGACACGGCTGAAGCGCTGCTTGACGTCGTCTCGGAAGGGGCCGCCGATCTCTGGGCGTCAGCGCTCGCCGTCGAGGTGGGCAGCCTTGCGCGGGTGGAGAGCGCCGTCACCGCTCTGGCGAAACTGTTTCCTGACCTCGGTCCCGTGTCCGTTCCCCGTCAGGCCGCGGTCGCCAACGCGCACTGGCTGCCGGAGCCGGTCTTCCGCGTGCCGGAGAGCGAGTGGCGGTCCGCCCAGCCCTCAGGCCAGGTCGGCGAGCCGGTGAGGATAAGCGCGGCATTTAATATGATTTTCTTTGCCATCGCGGCGCTGCTGGCCGCCGCCAACGCCATCGTCCTCGTTCTCGAACGCCAACGCGAAATCGGAATCCTCAAAGCCATCGGCGCCAGCAGCCGCGAGGTCATGCTGATGGTTCTGGGCGAGGTGGTGCTGCTATCGTCGCTCGGGGCGGCCGGCGGTTTCGTGCTCGCGGAGGCGATGGCGGTGTGGAATCTGATCAGCAACGGCACCCCCGCCCTTGCCGTGCTGCTCTTTGTGGGCTCGGATATGGCGCGGGTGCTGGGCCTGACCGTCAGCTTTGCGCTGGTGTTCGGCCTGCTCCCGGCCATGCGTACCACGGGGATGACGGCCATGGAGGTCTTGCGCAAGGAATGAGCAGACCATGAGCAGATGGCGCGCGATCTGGGGCATGGCCCGCAGGAACCTGCGGCGCTCGTGGGCCCGCAATCTCGCACTGGCCCTGGTGCTCACATTGGGCATCGGCGGCGACATCCTGCTCGGCATGTTTTTCACCGGCCTTGAAAACCGGGCGTCGCTGCTGGCTCCTCCGGCCGCGCAGAGCGTCCCGATGCAGGTCCTGGCGCCCACCGGCGTCAACCTGGAGTCGTACCTGAGCTGGGCGACCTACTCGGGGTCGATCGGCTCTTCGCGCAACTTCCAGGAGGCCTACCGCCTGTACTGGCAGGACGCGTTCTCGGAACTCGGCCGAGGGCTGATCCTCGCGGTGGATTTCGAGGCGCCGTTTTTCCGTGCCTTTCCGCTGGAGGGCCGCTGGCCGTTTGAGGCCGACGAGGTCGCTCTGCCGGAGTGGATGGCGGCAGGGCTGGGAGCGAGGCCGGGAAGCGTCGTCAGGCTTGCCGCACAAGACCCGTCGAATATCGGCTCTTACCGGGTCACGGGCGTCTTCCGCCCGGAGATCCCCGTTCAGCTGTCTCCAGGCACGCGGACCCTGCCGGCTGCCGCCCGCCTTGACGGCACAGCCAATTGGCCGCTGCTGGCTTTGAGGCTGCCGGGCGGCGAGCCCGCGGCCGGAGGTACAGGCCCGATAAGCGGGTCCGCCAAACCTGCCGATCACCGCGGCGAGCCCAACGGAGCCTGGATCATGGTCGTCGAGGAGCGAGCTGCCGCGCTGGAGCAGCGAATGCTGGGCTTTTACGTCCGCGAACACCCGGCCCAGCCGGCGGCGGTGCGTTTCGGCCCGGTCGGGCCGGTTTTCAACCGATCGCGGACGGCTCCCGAACAGGGCCGGCTCCTGGGTAGGCGGATCTTCGCCACCGGACGGCGGGCCCTCGGCGCCTCGTTCCTCTTCGTGGCTATCGGGGTGTTTGTGATTTTGCTGATCGCCTTCATCGAGCGGCGGCGCGAGCTAGCCGTCCTCAAGACTGTCGGCATGAACAACCGCATGGTGCTGGCTATGGTCTTGATGGAATTGGGCGCGGTCGCCGGACTGGCGCTTGCGACCGGGTCGGGCCTCGCGGTCGCGGCAGGCATCCAGGTCGCCCGGGTAGTTGACTACGTGCCGCCCCCAACGTTCGCGGCCTGGCTGTGGGCCTTCGTCCACACCTCGACCGTGTTGGCTCTGGCCACGGTGTTGCCGCTGAGCATGATGCAACTCGCCACGGTGCAGCAATTGCTGCAAAACCAGAAGCTGTACCTCGTGCGCAAGAAGGTGACACTGTCTTGAGCGCGCCGCGCGGAGGCGTCCTCGATGCCGAGTTGGGCAGCGTGCTGACCCGCGTCGTGTCTCTCGACGCCATAGACCCCGGCGCAAGAGTGGAGGAGTCAACGCCCACCACGGTCTATCCACCCATGGCCGACCCGGGGATCGGGTTTTCGGCCGCTCTCGCCGCTGCCCGGGCCCAGGGTGGAGAGATGGAGCCGGGAGTCGCGCTGGTTCACCTGCACGGCCTGCCCCGCTCGGCTGTCTTCGGCCTCGCCGGCCTGCCAACGACGGAGCTCAGCCGCCAGGCGGCCCTGCGCAGGGCCGGGAGCGCCGTCGTCCAGGTCCGCAGCACCGACCCGGCCAGCCTGGAAGGACAGCTCATCGAGGTGCGCGCCCGGCCGCTCGACCTGCTTATCTTCACGGTTGCGGCCCGCCAGGCGGCGGAACGGCTCATGAGCGGCGGCGGGCCCCGGCCGCGGGCCCTGCCGGTGATGCAGGCGCTGTACAACGGGCCTGACGGTGAATACGCGGCGCTGGCCGAGGTGCTCGGGGGCGGCGTCCAGCTGAAGCGATTGCCTCCGCTACGCACCGAGGCCAACGTGGTCGATGTCGGGCCGACCGAGGCCGCGCTGTCGGCCTTGACGTCCGAGATTCTGGCGGCCGACGCGCAGCTCGCGGCGGTGCGGCGCGAGGGTTTCCGGCTGTTCACGTTTGCATCGGCCTTCACCGCCGCTACGGAAACCCTGGGCCGGTTGTGGGCCGAGTCGCGTTCAGATACCGCGGGCCCGACTGCGAGCCGTCGCAATTACGTGGCCTGTGCCGAGCTCGGCGGCCGTTTCACGGAGCTCGCGCTGGCGGCATCGGGCGGCGCTCTGCGCTACGTCGACGATTCTCTTGGCGATCTTGTCGGGCTGCCCGGAGGCGAGGCGGCAGGCGGCTCCCGCCAGGAAAGCGTTGTCGACCTGGAGAGCATATCCGCCTGGCTCCCGTTTCCGATGCAGCCCGCCGAGCTGGCCGACGCTCTCGCCAACTACCTGAGGCGGCCGTTCGCTTTCCCCGCGACCTGGGGGCAGCTGATGCTGCTTGCCGCGTTGGGCCGGCTGCGGCTGCAGCGGGCGTGGGCTGAGTCGCGCAGCCTGCTGTCAGGTGACTGGAGGTCGGCCGCCGGCGCGCTGGTGGTGGGCGGGGGGTATTTCCGCCATCTGCCGGGCCCGGCGCTCGCCCTTGCACTGGTCCTCGACGGGCTTCAGCCGCTCGGGGTGACGGAAGTGTACTGCGATCGCGCCGGGCTTGTCCCGCTTGACGCCGCGGCCGGAAAACTGACGGTATGGCCGGATGAGCGCTGGGTCCCCCGCTTGGCAACGGTCGTGGCGCCGAGTAACCTTCGGCTGGACTGGCGGCGGCCCCATGAAGACGACCTGCTGGCGCTCGTGACAGTTGAGCGGCAAAGCAGCCCCAAGACCACGTTCCGCGTGGTGCCGGGATCCCTGATCCGGTTTCCGCTGCGAAGCGGCGAGCGCGCTCACTTAGGCGTCCATCCCGTGCGCGAGCACGATTTCGGCGCCGGACCGGGCAAACCATGGACCGGCGAGGTGACCGGCGGACGGTGCGGCCTGGTTTTTGACGCCCGCGGCCGCCCGGTTTCGTTGCCGCGTGATCCCGAAGTGCGGCGTTCAAAGCTGCTTGAATGGCTTAACACGTTGGATATCGCGACGGGCTGGGGGGATGGCCGGTGATCCCGCGCCGCCTTTCTGCGGTCATAAGGGGCGAGGAGGGGATTGAGCGCCTGCGCGAGCTCGGCCCTGGAGCCGAGGTCCTCGTCCGGGCCGGCGAGCGCGTAAGGCCCGACACCGTGGTGGGAGCAACAAAGAGCGGCACCCGGGTTGTCCGCCTGCCCCTTGAAGGGGAGGAGACCGCGGCGATGATGGTCCTCAAACGCCCCGGGGAGTCGCTGCGGCGCGGCGAGCCGCTGCTGCAGAGGCCTTCCTGGCTTGGCCTGGCATGCACCGAATATGTCAGCCCCGTGGACGGCTATGTCGAAGAGATTCTCCTGGCCCAGCGCGCGGTGCTGATCCGTGAGCACACGGCCCAGGTCAGCGCCGGGGTCGAGGGAGTCGTGCTGGATGTTCTACCCGATCGTGGAGTGCTGCTGCGCTTTGACGGGACGGTGATCCGTTTTTTCGCCGGCTGGGGCCCCCCTGTGGCCGGCGAACTGGCCGCCGGCGCCGAGCTTCTTGCTCCCGCCGACGCGGCCCGCGCGGTTCGTGATGAGCATCGAGGCAAAATCCTGTGGGCGTACTCCCGCATATCGGCCGAGGCCATTCTCGAGGCCGTCCGGGTGGGCGCGGCCGGGTTGATCGGTGGGAGTGTCGGCGCGTCCGAGCTCTCCGGCGCGATGGCCCAGATCCGCCGGAGAACGGGACGGGAGCGGATACCGCTCACCCTGCTCATTAGCGAGGGGTTTGGGTCGGCGCCGATGTCCTTGGAGGTCCGGCGCAGCCTGGCGAGCGCCGTCGGTCACACGGTATATCTGGACGCAGGAGGGCCGGGCGGGCTCGAATGGACACGCGACCCGGAAGTCACGTTTTCCTCGCCTGTATGCGGTGGGGCCGCTCCCGCCGGTCCGGCCGGCGGCCCGTCCGGACCGGGCCAACCCGAGCCGACTGCGCAATGGCTGGCGGCGCCTCCGGCGCGAGGTGAGCTGGTTCGTGTTATCGACGTGGAAAACTTCGGCGCCGTGGGCCGGATCGTGAGCGAAGTTTCGACGGTGCCGCTGGCGACCGGGGTGACATGCCCGGTGGTGGCCGTTGAGCTTGGAGATGGCACTCGTGTCAAGGTTCCCGTCATCAGCGTCGAGCGGCTCGACGCACCCCCGGCGAGCGGCAGGTAAGCGCGCAAGCTGCACCGAACCCTCGCCAATCAAATTCGAGCTGGACCATAGGAGGAGGGCGACTTTATGGTGGTCGATATGCGCAGCGATACGCTAACCCACCCGACGGACGAAATGCGCCGGGCGATGGCCGCGGCGGACGTCGGCGACGACGTCTACGGCGAGGACCCGACGATCAACCGGCTGGAGGCCATGGCGGCGGCCCGCGTCGGCAAGGAGGCCGGGCTGTACGTTCCCACGGGCAGCATGGGCAACCTGGTCGCGATGATGTCCCACACCCAACGCGGGGACCAGGTGATCCTGGAATACGAGGCCCACATCTATCACCATGAGGTGGGCGCGCTCAGCTCGGTCGCCGGCCTGTTGCCGCGCCTTATCCCGAGCGATTACGGCGCCATCGCGCCCGCCGCGCTGCGTGCGGCGGTGTCCCAGGCCTACCCCCGCACCAGCCTTGTCTGTCTGGAGAACACGCACAACCGGCACGGAGGCACGGTGCTGACCGCGGCCGAGATGGCCGCGGTATCCGAGGTGGCGGCCGGGGCAGGCATGAAGGTGCACCTTGACGGCGCCCGCCTGTTCAACGCGGCGGTAGCCTTGGGCGTGGAGCCCACGGTTCTGACCCGCCACGTCGACTCGGTCATGTTTTGCGTTTCAAAGGGCCTGTCCGCACCGGTCGGTTCGGTCGTCTGCGGCACCAAGGATTTCATCGGCCGGGCCCGCAGTTTCCGCAAGGCGCTCGGCGGCGGCATGCGCCAGGCCGGTGTCCTTGCTGCCTGCGGCATCGTCGCCCTGGAGAAAATGGTGGATCGCCTCGCGGAGGACAACATGCGGGCCAGGCGTCTCGCGGAAACTATAGCTGACCTGGGCGGCCTGGGGGTTGACCTGTCCAGGGTTCAGAGCAACATGGTTGTCGTGAACGGCGCACCTCTCGGGCTCGACGCGGCGGCGTTGGCCCGCGAGTTGGCGGCCCGCGGCGTAAAGGGCGGCGGCCGGCCCCCCAGCTCCGTCCGGCTGGTCGTCAACCGCCATCACGGGGACGCCGAGATAGGCCAGGTCGTGGAGGCAGTCAAGGATCTAAACCGCGCTTTCCGCTCCTGATGCGGCGGGGTCCACGGCGCAGGCGGGACTGTCCGGGGGCCCAGGTTGACTGTCTTGTTATCCGGGCAATATGCTAGGCGCGGGCGGCAGAGGTTTCACCGTGCAGGTCGATGGCCGAGGAGTGTCAAGGGTGCCGATCTATGAGTTCAAATGCTGTGCGTGCGGGCGGCGCTTTGAGGAACTATGCCCCGTCGGCGAGGACGGTTCGTCGCTTGTATGCCCGGACTGCGGGTCAGAGCGGCTCAAGCGTTGTGCGTCGACGTTCAGCGCCCGCTCCACGGGCGCCGGTGGTTCAGGTGCGCTCGGCGGGTCGGGATGCGCCCCGACCTGAAGCGCCAAGAGCTGTTCAACCTGCAGGTAGCAGGTAAGACAGGCTGCGGGAAAGAATCGGGTCCGTCGCGCTTGAACGACGGGCCCGTTTTTCCGTGCCGCCCTGCGCGGGTTGTTGAGGGGAAGCCGATGGGAGGTACCGGTGGCCGATGCCTTCGGGTGGCTCGCCGATAGCACGCGTACAATCGCTGCTGCCCACCGCTCCGGGCCGCCGCGCCAGGCCCGCTGATTGGAGCTGGCTTGGCCCGGTGCTCGTCGTCGCGGTGTTTG
This sequence comes from Bacillota bacterium, assembly GCA_030691505.1. Taxonomy (GTDB): domain Bacteria; phylum Bacillota; class Sulfobacillia; order JAUYEG01; family JAUYEG01; genus JAUYEG01. The sequence goes on from JAUYEG010000129.1 coordinate 12,057, forward strand.
CGCTGCTCACCTGGTATCAGGCCGCCGCGCTCACCCCTGACCCGGACCGCATGCCCCTTGAGCACTGGCGGTATGTCCGGTGGGCCCTGGCCGATCTCGAGGCCCAGGGATGGACCCCGGACGCCGAGACCCCCGCGGGGCTCCCTGAGGACCCGGTCCAGCTCAGACCGGGCGGCGGGATGCTGGCGGCGCCGCTGCCCCTGTGGCCCGCGCTGGAGGCCCCGGGCGCCTTCACCCGTCTCGTCGAGGGCAGTCCGGGGGGGCCGCGCAACGATATCCGTGCGATCTACCTGACGGGTTCGTCGGCCGGCAACCAGGCGTTCATGGAGCGGGTGTTCAAGCTTGCCGAAACGTCGCAGATCAACGCCGTGGTCATCGACGTCAAGGACAACAGCGGCAGGACCACATATCCATCGCAGATCCCGGCCGTGCTGGCCGCCAACGCGTCCGGCGGGCCGATCCGCGACCTCGCGGCCCTTTTTGTGGAGTGCGAGAAACGCGGCATCTACACCATCGGCAGGCTCGTGGTGTTCGCGGACCCCGCGCTCGGCGCCGCGCGTCCCGAGCTGGCGATCCACAGCCTGGCCGGCGGCCTGTGGCGCGACCAGACCCGGCACGGATGGACAAATCCCTACTCGCGCGAGGTCTGGGAGTATAACCTGGCCATCGCCGCTGAAGTTGCGGCTCTGGGTTGCCGTGAGATACAATTCGACTATGTCCGTTTCCCCTCCGATGGCAGGATGGACCTCGTCTACTACCCGGTGAGGACGGACGAGAAGCGCCCTGAGGTGATTGAGGGGTTTCTCCGTCGGGCGCGCGAGGCTCTTGCCCCTTACGGGGTATTCACGGCTGCCGATGTGTTTGGGCTCGTGACCTCGTTCACGGTGGACATGAACATCGGTCAGCTGCTCGAAAACGTGGCAAGGCAGGTCGATTTTGTCTGCCCCATGATGTACCCCTCGCACTATGCGCCTGGAAACTACGGGATACCGGATCCCGATGCTGAGCCATACCTGACAATACGTACGGGTCTCCTGCACGCGCTGGCGCGGCTCGACGGGTACGAAACGATCATCCGGCCCTGGCTGCAGGATTTTTCGTGGCGCCACAAATACGGCGTCAATGAAGTCAAGGCGCAGATACGTGCGGCCGGCGAGCTTGGCGTGGGCGGTTTCATGCTTTGGAACCCGCGCAACGTCTACACGGAGGCCGCGGTCAAATAGGCCCACAAACCCCCTCTCGGGGTTGAGGAGGAACGCCGGTGAGCAAGTTTACAATGGATAAAATGAGGAACGTTGGGCTGATCTCGCACCAGGGGGCCGGCAAGACCTCACTGGCGGAGGCCATGCTCTTCGTCTCCGGGACGACCGACCGGCTCGGCAGGGTGGATGACGGCACTGCCTTCCTGGATTTCGACCCTGAGGAACAACGCCGCAAGCTGAGCATAACGACTGCGATGGCCAATGTGAACTGGGGCGGTCACCGGATCGCGCTCGTGGACATGCCGGGGTACCTCGACTTCGCCGGCGAGGTCGTCGCGGGGCTTCGAGTCGTCGACTCCGTACTGGTCCTCGTTGATGCGGTGTCGGGCGTCGAGGTGGGCACGGAGCTTTTCTGGCGTTATGCGGACGAGCTCGGGCTGCCGAGGCTGGTTGTGGTCAACAAGATGGACCGCGAAAACGCCAACTGGGACAAGACCCTCGAGGGGCTGCGCGGGGCCTTCGGCGACCGGATCGTGCCGCTCATGCTGCCCACCGGCCAGGAGCAGAGCTTCCGCGGGGTGGTCGACCTCCTCAACCAAAAGGCGTTTTCATTCGCGCTTGACGGCAGCGGGGCGATGGCCGAGCAGGATATCCCCGCCGAGATGGCGGCGGCGGTCGGAGCGGCGCGAGAGCAGCTGATTGAGCTGTGCGCCGAGGCGGACGACGAGCTTACAATGAAATTCCTCGAAGAGGGGCAGCTCTCGCCCGAAGAGACCGCCGACGGGCTGACCAAGGGTGTCCGGGCGGGCCGGATCATCCCCGTCGTGCCGTGCTCCGCGCTGCGCAACGGCGGCACCCGCAAAGTCCTTGACGCGATCGTCATGTCCCTGCCGTCGCCGGCAGACCGGCCGCCGGTTGCTGGCTCCAACCCTCGCAACGGCGAAGAGGCAGTCCGCAGCATGTCCCCGGCGGAGCGGCTGTCGGCGCTGGTGTTTAAGACGATGGCAGACCCCTATGTTGGGCGGCTGAGCCTCTTTAGGGTTTTCTCGGGCATTCTGCGTTCGGACAGCCATGCGTACAACGCCAATCGGGGCCGCACGGAGCGTGTGGCGCAGCTATACGTACCGCGCGGCAAACATCAGGATCCGGTGGATCATGTTTCCGCGGGGGAGATCGCCGCGGTGGCCAAGCTACAGGAAACCGTGACGGGCGATACGCTGGGCGACGAAGCTAACCCCTTTATCGTGCCGCCGATCGAGTTCCCGGACCCGGTGTACTCCGTGGCCGTGCGCCCGAAGAGCAAGGGCGATGAAGAGAAGATCGGCAGCGGCCTCGCCCGGCTCACCGAGGAGGATCCCACCGTCACCGTATCCCGCGATCTGGTGACGGGGCAGGTCCTGACCTCAGGCATGGGCGAGCTCCAGCTGGAGATCCTCACCGAAAGGCTCAAGCGCAAGTTTGGCGTCGACGTCACGCTGCACGTGCCGCGCATCCCGTACCGGGAGACCATCCGCTCCGCGGTCAAGGCTGAAGGCAAGCATAAAAAGCAGACCGGCGGGCGCGGCCAGTTCGGGCACGTGTACATTGAGGTTGAGCCGCTCGAGCCGGGACAGGAATTCGAGTTTGTGGACAAGGTCTTCGGCGGATCGGTGCCGCGCAACTACATTCCGGCCGTTGAAAAGGGCATCCGCGAATCCCTGGCCGAAGGCGTGGTGGCCGGCTACCCGGTGACCGGCGTGCGGGCCACGCTGTACGACGGGTCGTTTCACCCCGTCGACTCCTCCGAGCTCGCGTTCAAGATCGCGGGTTCCCTGGCCTTCAAGAAAGCGACCAGCGAGGCCAACCCCGTGCTGCTCGAGCCCATTGTCACGCTTGAGGTAATGGTCCCTGATGTGTACATGGGCGACGTCATCGGCGACCTCAACAAGAAACGAGGACGGATCCTCGGCCTCGAGCCGACAGGAAGGATGCAGGTAATCAAGGCTCAGGCGCCGCAGGAGGAAGTCGCCCGGTATGCGATCGACCTCCGCTCGGTAACCCAGGGACGGGGAACCTTCAAGATGGCGTTTTCGCACTACGAAGAGGTCCCGCAGGCCCTGGCGGAGGCTGTCGTCGAGAAGGCAAGGAAAGGCAAGGAAGCCTAGCTGCTGCGTGTGACCATACGGCCGGGGCGCTCCGGCCGGGAATTGGGCTCAAGAACAGAGGCCGGCGGATGACTGCCGGCCTGTGGTGATTGGCCTTCTCCCGCTTCACAAACCGAAACACCGCTACTGGGTCCGGTTGCTCTCCTGCGCGAAGAAGGCCGCGGCTTTTCTTAGTGTTTCTCGCTCTTCCCGCAGGAGCCAGACCTCTCGGCGCAGCTTCTGGAGCTCAAGGCGCTCTTCGGACGTAAGCCCGTCTCGCTCGCCGGCATCGATCTCGGCCTGCCGTACCCACATGCCTAGTGTCCATGAGGAGATTCCCGGGTCCGCCGCGATCCTCCGCACGGACTTGCCGCTGGTCTTCCCCAATTGGACGGCCTGAGCCCGGTACTCAGGGTGATAAGGTGACTCATTTGCCATCGGGGACACCCTCCTCTGTGCTTCTACCTTAACAAGCATTGGATGTCCACGAAACCGGGGCAGGTCCACGGCGGCTATTGAGCTCTGACGCACAATAGGCGCCATTCACGGAGAGTCAGTGCTATAATGAAGGTCAAAGAACGTCAAGGCAATCGCGACTACCACGGACGGGCTGGTGAGCATGGCCAATCTGGCTGACCAGATCGAGGCGTACCTCGTCTCGCTGTTTGAGAGCGGCGACGTGTACGAGCTTGAGGTGCAGCGGGTGGAGATCGCGCGGTTTTTTGCGTGTGCACCATCGCAGGTCACCTACGTGTTGGCCACGAGGTTCACGCCGGAGCGAGGCTACCTGGTCTATAGCCGCAGGGGCGGAGGCGGGTTCGTGCGCATCACCCGCCTTGCGGCGCAGACGCAGTTTCTGGCCGATATGCTAGAAGCGACCGGGCACCCGCTCACGCAGACCCAGGCCGCGAGCTACCTTGACTGGATGAGGCGTGAAGGGCTTTGCTCCGCGCGCGAGGGCGATATTGTGCGCGCCATGATCGACCGCGAAACGCTCTCGTTGCCGCTCCCGGGGCGAGACCAGGTCCGTTCGCGGCTGCTGCGGGCAGCATGTCTCGTGCTGCTTGCGGGAACAGTCCGTAACGGCGGACCTGAGGGACCAGTCGGATCCGATCCGGAGGGGTAGGGGATGTTGTGCCAGGAATGCCGGCTGCGGCCGGCGTCGGTCAAGGTTACGGCGATCATCGGGGGGCAAAAGCGCGAGGTTCATCTCTGCGATGCGTGCGCGCAATCCCGCGGCGAGGTCGAGTTTGGCGGCGAGGCCAAGATCTCGATCGGCGAAATGCTGGCCGCCCTGTTGCACCAGCACGGAATGCTGCACCCCGCGGCGACAGGCGCCCCCGACATCAAGTGCGACAACTGCGGTCTCAGCTTCGACGGGTTCACGAAGACGGGCAAGCTGGGCTGCAGCGAATGCTTCACCAAGTTTGACGAACAACTCAAGCACGTGTTGCGGCATATTCACGGGAGCGCCCGTCACGTCGGACGGATGCCGAGGCGCGCCGGGGGTACGCTCCGGCTGAAACGCCAGATGCAGGCGCTGCGCGATGAGCTGGCCGCCTGCGTCCAGGCGGAGCAGTTCGAGCGGGCGGCTGAACTGAGGGACAGGATCAAGGATCTTGAGGCGGCGGAGGGAGGCCGGGGCAATGGACCTAAGTCGTGACGACCTCTTCTCCTGGCCCATCAGCCACTGGATGGAAGGCGACGGTCCCGAATCCGACGTCGTTATCTCGAGCCGCGTGCGGCTGGCGCGCAACGTCACGGGAATTCCGTTTCCGCACTTGATGGATGACGGTCAGGCCGAGCGAATCATCAGCATGGTAAGTCAGGCCCTGGCCGGCGGACCCGCAGATGAGCCGGGGCCGACAGCGGACCTTCACCTCGTCCGCCTGTCCGACCTCGGAAGCCTTCAGCGGGCGGTGCTCGTCGAGAAGCACCTGATAAGTCCGCTCCACGCCGCCGGCGCCCGCGGTGCGGCCGTGATCCGCGGTGACCAGGCGGTGAGCATCATGATCAACGAGGAGGACCACCTGCGCATCCAGGTGCTGTTCCCCGCGCTGCAGCTGCTGGAGGCGTTGGCCGTGTGCACGGCCGTGGACGACGCGCTCGAGCGGCACATCGACTACGCGTGGGACCAGCGGCTCGGTTACCTTACCTCTTGCCCGACCAACACGGGCACGGGCATGCGCGCCTCGGTGATGCTCCACCTGCCCGGTCTGGTGATCACCAATCAGGCCCGCCGTTTGGCGGGGCTGATCAACAAACTGAGTTGTGTGGTTCGGGGGATGTACGGAGAGGGCACCGAGGCCGCCGGCAATGTGTTCCAGGTCTCGAATCAGATCACGATGGGGCAGACCGAGGAAGAGATTCTGAGCGGTCTGCAGAGCCTCACGGCCCGGCTGATTGTCGAGGAACGCTCGGCGCGGCGAAGCCTGCTGGAAGAGATGAAACCGCAGCTCGAGGACCGTGTCTGGCGCGCGTGGGGCATCATGACGACGGCACGGGTGCTCAGCTCGCGCGAGGCCATGCAGCTCATCTCGGACCTGAAACTCGGGGTGGCTCTGGGCCTGATCGACCGAGTGGGAGCGAGCCTGGTCAATTCGATCATGTTCATGATCCGTCCCGCGTACCTGCAGATACTGGCGGGACAGGAGCTTAGCCCGGACGAGCGGGACATCCGGCGGGCCGAGCTCGTGCGCCAGCACCTGTCTGCGGGCACGGCGTGAATTGAGGAGGAGCCACATGAACGGCAAGACACTGACCGAGAGGGCCCGCCGCGCAATGCGGCTGGCACAGGAAGAGGCGATAAGGCAAGGTGCCAGTGTCGGCACTGAACACATACTGCTTGGCCTCCTGCGCGAGGGCGAAGGGATAGCGGCGCGGGCCCTGCAGTCGATAGGCGCCGACCTCGACCAGGTTACCGCGGAGGTGTCCAAGCTTCTCGAGCGGTCCCAGGGGCCGACCCCGCTGCAGCTCACGTTCACGCCCCGTGCCAAGCGGGTGCTCGAGCTGGCCGTGGAAGAGGCCGGCAATCTGGGCCAGAACTACGTGGGCACAGAGCACCTGCTCCTCGGGCTGATCCGGGAGGGCGAGGGCGTGGCGTCGCGCGTGCTGCAAAGTCTCGGCCTTGATCTCGATGGTGTGCGCGCACAGGTCATCCAGTTGCTTGGCGGCGACGCCGGTCGGGGCCCGAGGCACGGGTCCGGCCGCGGCGCGGGGCCGGCAGCCGCCAGGGGGACCGCAACCCCCGCGCTGGATACGTTCGGACGCGACCTCACGATCCTGGCACGGGAGGGCAAGCTCGACCCGGTGATCGGCAGGTCCAGAGAGATCGAGCGGGTCATCCAGATCCTGTCGCGCCGGACCAAGAACAATCCCGTGCTCATCGGCGAGCCCGGCGTCGGCAAGACCGCCATCGTCGAGGGGCTGGCGCAGAGGATTGTCGAGAACAAGGTCCCGGAGATACTCCGCGACCGCCGCGTCGTGGCCCTCGACCTGGCCTCGGTCGTCGCCGGCTCCAAGTACCGGGGCGAGTTCGAAGAGCGGCTCAAAAAGGTCATAACTGAGATCCGCGGCGCCAAGAACATCATCGTTTTCATCGATGAAATGCACACCCTGGTCGGCGCGGGCGCGGCGGAGGGCGCCATCGACGCCGCCAACATACTCAAGCCGGCGCTTTCGCGGGGCGAGTTGCAGGCCGTTGGGGCCACGACGCTCGGCGAGTACCGCAAACACGTCGAAAAGGACCCCGCCCTGGAGCGCCGGTTCCAACCGGTTATGGTCAGCGAACCCTCGGTCGACGAAACCATCGCCATCCTTGCCGGGCTGCGGGACCGGTACGAGTCCCATCACCGCGTGCGGATCACCGACGAAGCCATCGATGACGCGGCCAGGCTCAGCGACCGCTACGTCTCGGACCGTTTCCTGCCGGACAAGGCGATTGACCTCATCGATGAGGCGGCCTCCCGCGCCCGCCTCAACAGCTACATCACGCCCGAAAACGTCAAGGAACTTGAGGAGCGTCTGGTGGAGGTAACCCGCGAGAAGGAGGCTGCCGCCACGGCGCAGGAGTTTGAGAAGGCCGCGAGCATGCGGGACTCGGAAGCGAAGCTGCGTGAGGAAATCGACCGCGCCCGCGCAAGCTGGCGCGAGTCAGCGGAGGCCCGGGCGATCAGCGTCACGGGGGACGACATCGCCCAGATAGTCTCGTCGTGGACCGGTATCCCGGTCAGCCGGCTGGCCATGGAGGAATCAGAGCGTCTGCTCCGCCTGGAGGAAACCCTCCATGAACGGGTCATCGGCCAGGATGAAGCGGTCGGCGCCGTTGCCAGAGCTATCCGGCGCGCGCGCTCGGGCCTCAAGGATCCCAAACGACCGATCGGGTCGTTTATCTTCCTGGGGCCAACGGGCGTTGGCAAGACGCACCTTGCGCGGGCCCTCGCGGAGGGCATGTTCGGCAATGAGGACGCCATGATTCGTCTCGACATGTCGGAGTATATGGAGCGGCACAACGTGTCGCGCCTGATCGGCGCTCCCCCGGGGTACATCGGTTACGAGGAGGGCGGGCAGCTCACCGAGGCGGTCCGGCGCCGCCCCTACTCGGTGGTGCTCCTTGACGAGGTGGAGAAGGCCCACCCGGAGGCGTTCAACATCCTGCTCCAGATTCTTGAGGACGGGCGCTTGACGGACGCCCAGGGGCGGACGGTCGATTTCCGCAACACGGTGCTGATAATGACCGCCAACGTGGGCGCAAACCTGCTCAAACGCGGCGCGGCCCTCGGCTTCCGGGTCCAGGACGACGCGCGCGGCGACTACGAGGCGATGAAGGATAAGATCCTCGGCGAGCTGCGGCGCACGTTCCGCCCGGAGTTCCTGAACCGGGTGGACGAGACGATCGTCTTTCACGCGCTCGGGCCGGAGCACCTGCGGGCAATCGTGTCCTTGATGCTCAAGGATCTCGCCGGACGTCTGGAGGACCAGGGGATCGCCCTGGAGGTCAGCGACGAGGCGGAGAAGAAACTGGCTCAAGAGGGCGCGGATCCGGAGTACGGCGCCCGGCCGCTGCGGCGGGCGATCCAACGGCAGATCGAGGATCCCCTGTCAGAGGCCATCCTGCGCGGGGACTTCGGCGAAGGATCCCGTGTGCTGGTCGAGGTCGGGGAAGGCAAGTTCACTTTCCAGGCAGCCCAGCCTCAAGCCACGGCTACCGGCCCGGGCTAACAGACGAGCCCCCGCCGGAGCCGCCTCCGGCGGGGGTGTTTTGTTGCCACAGCAGCAGACCAAATACGTCTGCAACGAGTGCGGCTATGAGGCGCCGCGATGGCTTGGGCGCTGCCCGGAGTGCGGGCGGTGGGGAACTCTCGCGGAAACCGTGCTGCCGGACGCCGGGGTCTCGTCCGGAGTCGGCCGTGCGGGTGCGCAGGCGCGCCGGGGCGGGCGGTCCAGGCGTCAGGCCGCCGTCGGCACGGAGGCGCTTGACCCATCTCTGGCCGGCGAGTTGACGGAGCGGCCGGTGCCGATCACCGAGCTGCCCGCCGATGCGGGCAGCCGGCTTCGCACCGGGGTCGGTGAAGTCGACCTTGTGCTGGGCGGTGGGCTGGTCCCCGGATCCTGCCTGCTGCTTGCCGGCGATCCGGGGGTCGGAAAGTCGACTCTGCTGCTTGCCATTGCTTCGGCGCTTACCCGGGCCGGCCGGCGGGTGCTGTACGTTTCGGGAGAGGAATCGGCCGCGCAGCTGAGGTTGCGTGCCGGGCGGATCGCCGCGCTGCATCCCGAACTGCTCGTGATGGCGGAGACGAACGTTCTCGCGGCCGTCGCAGCAGTTCGTTCAACCGGGCCGGATGTGATGATCGTCGATTCCGTGCAGACGTTGTACCACCCGGATATTTCCTCGCCGCCGGGCTCGGTGGCGCAGGTCCGGGAGTGCGCGGCGCTGCTCGTCGACGTGGCCAAAGGCCTGCCCGCCGTGGTTTGGATCGTCGGCCACGTAACCAAGGACGGCAGCGTTGCCGGCCCGCGGCTGCTCGAACACATGGTCGACGTGGTGCTCCAGTTTGAGGGCGAGCGCACCTACCCCTACCGGATCCTGCGCGGCCTCAAGAATCGCTTCGGCGCAACTGACGAGATCGGCATCTTCGAAATGGCCGACGCGGGTCTTCAAGAAGTCAGCAACCCCTCGCAGGTGTTCCTGAGCGACCACACGGGCGGCGGCCCGCTGCTTGCCGTGCCCGGCACCGCCGTTACCGCGGCGATCGAGGGCCGGCGCGTCATCTGTGCCGAGGTCCAGGCGCTGGTCGTCGCGTCTCCGTGGGGAGCCCCGAGGCGGACGGCGATGGGCGTCGACGCCAACCGTCTGGCCCTGATTATCGCCGTGCTGGAACGGCGGGCCGGAGTCCGGCTTATAGACCGCGATGTCTATGTCAAGGTGGCCGGCGGCGTGAAACTGGTCGAACCAGGCGTGGACCTGGCGGTAGCGGTTGCTGTCGCCTCAGCGGGCCTGGACCGTGCGGTACGTCCGGGGTTGGCCTTCGCCGGCGAAATCGGGCTGCGGGGCGAGATCAGGGGCGTTGCGCGCCAGGAACAGCGGCTGCGCGAGGCGGTGAAACTCGGGTTTGAGGGCCTTGTCGCCCGTGGCTCCGGCGGGAGGCAGGGAGGGCTTATCGGAGTATCCGCGCTTGGGGACGCCCTCGCGCTAAGCCTCGAGCGCCCGCGGCGGGCCGGGGACGCCTAGGTGATGCTGTACACGCCGAGCGAGTGGAGGCGCTCGTTTTCCTTGATAAGGGCGTCGTACAGGTTGAGGTCGAGCAGATTGCACAAAGCCGCAAGGTAAAAAAGGTTGCGCCCCAGCTCGTTTTCGAGTGTCTCGCGGCATTGGTCGCAGAGAACGCCGCAGACGTGGGTCGGGATGTGCTTGGCCATTTCCGCCAGCGCGATGTCGTCCGGATAGACCTGTTTGCGGGCTTCGATGGAGACACAGCCACAACTTGTGACGGCCTTGGCCACTGCGCGGTTGACACGGGAGGAGGACTCGGAAAGCTTGGTCAGTACGTCGATGATGCTCCTGTGGCGGACCAGACAACCCTCAACCGCATCCTGAAAGCCATCGCAGAACAGGTCTTTCATCAACGGCTCCCTCCCCAATCGGGCCCGGTGTACCCAACCGGTTATGTTGTTGTGCCGCCTTAAAGCAGCCTAATTATATCGGCGCGCCGTCTTTACTGTCAAACCAGGCAACGAAAAAGCCCCGCTAAACGGGGCTTGTCGTTACGTTGTTGGTGGACGTGGCGGGATTCGAACCCGCGGCCTTTCGGATGCGAACCGAACGCTCTCCCTCTGAGCTACACGCCCTCCAGGCTGCCGCAAAGCGGCGGTGAAACGCACCTCTAATGATACGCGCCGCAGTCCGACGCGTCAAGGAACCCAAACAGCGGAACCCAACCGGCGAGGTTTCTTGAGAAGTGAGCCGTTCTTATTTGACACCTCAGCGGTTGAGTGATACAATCACTCTTTTTGACAAGTCTCGACCGGTATGGTAACCTGATCGATAGAGTTGAGGCGGGTCAACCGTGTTTTTGGGGGGCAAAGCTTTGTTCAACGTCGGTGACCGTGTGGTCTATCCAATGCACGGAGCGGGGATCATCAGGGCCATTGAGGAGCAGGAGATCCTCGGCTCGTCGCAGAGCTACTACGTAATGCACCTGCCGATGGGCGATATGAAGGTGATGATTCCGCTCAACAACGCCTCCGAGGTGGGGCTGCGCGAGGTCATCGATCCGGCCGAGGTGGACCAGGTCCTCGAGGTCCTCAGGAGCCAGAAGACCAAGATGTCGTCAAACTGGAACCGCAGGTACCGGGCCAACCTTGAGAAAATCCGGACGGGCAATATCTATGAGGTAGCCGAGGTCGTCCGCAACCTCGCCGTTCGCGACCAGGAAAAGGGACTTTCGACAGGAGAGCGCAAGATGCTCGAGAGCGCGCGCAGCATCCTCCTGAGTGAGTTGGTGCTCGCGCAGGGTTCTGACGAGAGCGCGGTCGAGGCAGTGCTCAACGCCGCGCTTGAGAGATAAAGCCTACTTGAGCAGGCCAGGCTGTCGTCTGGCCTGCTTTTTGTTTCCGAAATGCCGCCACCCGTTGCCCGACACCGCTGCCCCGGTTTACATTAGCAGGGAGAAGGCGCTCGACAAACCCAGTAACTTGACCTCTCAGCTGTCGTATGCGCCTATGATTAACTAGATGGGATGCGAAAGGAGGTGAATGCGATTTGGGAACACGCGGGCTACGGTTAGCTCGAATGATGATCACCTTCGTCGGGCTCGGTTTTGGATTCGCCGCAGCCTACTACGGACTGCCTCTTGCGGAGGAGCTTTTCGGCGCGGATTTGTCCGGAACGGATCGTACCAGCATTGTGACGCTTATCACGGTGCTGGGCGGGCTGCTTGGTTATGCCGGTTCGGTTCCTCTCCTCAACTCCATCCTGCGGGGGACATCCTGGGCCGAGAACCGCCTACAAAAGATGCCCATGCAGGATATGCTTTCCGGAGTAGCCGGTCTGATCATTGGCCTCATAATCGCCAACTTATTGGCGGATTCGCTGGCACGGATTCCCTGGGCGGGGACACTGCTCCCGACCGCAGGCAGTGTCGTGCTTGGCTATCTTGGGCTCTCTGTCGGTATTGCAAAGCGCGAGGAGATTGGAGCCCTGGTGTCCCTGATCGCCCCGCGCAGGCTCGAGCGTCAGCCACGGGAGAGCGCAGTTGACCGCGGGGTCAAGGTTCTGGACACCAGCGCGATCATTGACGGCCGTATCGCGGACGTCTGCCGCGCGGGCTTCCTGGAAGGCCCCCTGGTGGTTCCTGGTTTCGTGCTCGAGGAGCTCCGCCACATAGCGGACGCATCTGACCCTCTCCGGCGAAACAGGGGTCGGCGCGGCCTGGATATCCTGGACGAGATGCAGAAGATCCCGGGCGCATCGGTTCAGGTCCTGGACCGCGATCCGGGCGGCAACGTGGATGTGGACACCAAGCTGGTGCGGCTCGCCAAGACCATGAAAGCCAGGGTAGTGACTAACGACTACAACCTCAACCGGGTCGCCCATCTACACGGGGTCAAGGTGCTCAACGTTAACGAACTGGCAAACGCCCTCAAACCGGCTGTCTTGCCGGGGGAGGAAATGAACGTCCAGATCATCCGGGATGGCAAGGAGCAGGGCCAAGGCGTCGGCTACCTGGAGGACGGCACGATGATAGTCGTGGAGGGGGGCCGCAAGCACATCGGTGAGCAGATTCCGGTACAGGTCACCAGCGTCTACCAGACTGGTGCCGGCCGGATGATCTTCGCCCGGCCCAAGGCCAACTCCGATCGCAACGTGAAGGCGGTAGAGTAGCCTAGATGGAGACCAGTTGCCTTGCGGTGCTTGTCGCCGCAGGCCAAGGCAATAGATTCGGACGGCCCGGCGGGAAGGCCCTCGCGCCCCTGGCGGGCCGTCCCCTGTTTATGCACGCGCTGAGCACCCTGTGGATACTGCCGGCTATCAAGCATATCGCGGTGGTGGTGCGCGAGGACGACCGTCGCACGGTGGAGGAGCATGTCCGCCGCCTACCGCCTTCCGGCAAGCGCGGGGCTGCGCCGGATAAGCTCCTTGTGGTCGGCGGCGGAGAGACCCGCCAGGATTCGGTGCGCCTGGGGCTGGAGGCCCTGGCGCTTGCCGGGACCGAGGCAGGGGATGTTGTGCTCGTCCACGACGCCGCAAGACCGCTTGCATCCAGGGCCCTGTTCTTGAGGGTGGCAGGAAAGGCGGCGACAACCGGCGCGGCGGTCGCGCCGGCTATCCCGGTCGTCGACAGCCTGCGGGCCGAGGATCCGCCGGGCTCGGGGGCGACCGTGCCCGCGGAGCGCGAGGGGCTGTGGCGCATCCAAACCCCCCAGGGATGCCGGTTTGGTTCCCTGGTTCAGGCCCACCGTTCGGCTGCGGCGCAGGGCCACGCCGCCCAGGACGATCTCGCCCTTGCTCAAGCCAACGGAATCGAGGTGGGCCTGGTTGAGGGCGAGGAGTCTAACCTCAAGGTGACTTCACCGGCTGACCTGCGCTACGCTGCGGATGTCCTGACGCGGGGGCGGGCGCCGCGTGTGGGCATCGGGTTTGACGTACATCCGTTGCGGGCTGGCGGCGGCGTCCGGCTGGGCGGAGTCCTTGTACCGTGCGAACACGAACTCGTGGGGCACTCGGATGCCGACGCTCTGGCCCACGCGGTCACGGATGCATTGCTGGGCGCTGCGGGGGGGGGTGACATCGGGCTCCGTTTTCCGTCCAGCGATGAGCGCTGGCGCGGCGCGGACAGCATCAAGCTGCTCGGCGCGGTTTGGGACGAGCTGGCCGCGCAGAGCTACCTGGTCGGCAACATCGACGTTACGGTGCTGGCCGAGGCCCCCAGGCTCAGCCCCCATTTCGGCCGCATGCAGGACAATCTGGCCGCGGCGATGTGCTGCGAATCGTGGCGGGTCAATGTAAAGGCGACCACCACCGAACATCTCGGCTCGATCGGCCGCGGCGAGGGGATCGCCGCGATGGCCGTGGCTCTGCTCCATGCACCGGGGACGGAGACCCGCGTTGCGGAAGCCGACGCCCCTTCCTGAGCCGCCGCCCATGCGGCTCGACGACGTGCCCGCGCAGGCTTTGGCCCACGTAGGCGACGCGGTGCACGCCCTGTGCGTGCGGTCGCGGCTGCTCGCGCTCGGCCCGCTATCGCGCAAGGAACTGCATGTCCGGTCTGCAGCCGCGGTTTGTGCCGCAGCCCAGGCACAGGCGCTTCAGGCTCTCGAGCCGCTCCTTTCTCCGGAAGAGAGAGACGTTGTCCGGCGGGCGCGAAACACAAAACTGGGCAAGGGCGGAGGCGGCACACCAGCCGACCGGCACCATGCCACCGCATTCGAGGCACTGCTGGGGTACCTCTATCTGAGCGGCCGCGCGGACCGGTTGCAGGAGTTGCTGGCCTCCGTGACCGAAGCAACGAGACCCGATGGAGGTGGGCGGGATGCCGGTTGTGCTGTTGAGACACACTCCTGACCCGGAACGGGTCGTGGCCCTCGCGGCCAGGATCTGCTACTCCGCTCGTACGGTCAGCGAACTGGAAACCGAGCTGAACGATGACGAGGTTGGGAGCCTTCTCAGCCTCCTGCTGCGCCAGGGGCATACGTCCCCATTTGAGCACGCCAGCTTTACCTTTGGCATCGAAGCGAGCCGCGCGTGCCTCAACCAGCTGACAAGGCACCGTATAGCCTCGTACTCGCAGCAGTCACAACGCTATGTGCGTGCTGATAACCTGGCGTGCGTCAGGCCGCCGTCCGTGTCCGGCAACGAGGCGGCCCAGGCGATTATGGACCAATCGGTCGAACAGGCGCGCCGCACCTACAATGAGCTCCTCGGGTTGGGCATTCCTAAGGAGGACGCCCGCTACGTGTTGCCCGTCGGCGCGATGTCGCGGCTCCTGGCGACTTTCAACGCCCGTAGCCTTCACAACCTGTTCGGGCTCCGCTGCTGTGAGAGGGCGCAGTGGGAGATCCGCGATATCGCCCGTGAGATGCTCTCTCTGGTTCGTGGGGTGGCGCCCAGGCTGTTTGCGAGGGCAGGTTCGCCGTGCGAGGTGCTGGGCGTGTGCCGTGAAGGGGCGATGTCTTGCGGCAAGCTGGCCCGCCTGCGGGCGGCGCCGAATGGAGGGAAATAAGCGACGCCGGTTGAGCTGATAGCCGGCCGTCATGCGGTGACGGCCGCGCTCAAGGGGCACCGAAAGATCTTGCGGGTTTTCCTCGCGCAGGGACTGGACCGCCAGGTGGCCGCCGAGCTTACCGCCCTTGCGGGCAAGCGGGGCGTGGCCATCGCGGTAGCCGATCGGCGCTGGCTCGACGTACGTGCCGGCGTCACGCCGCACCAGGGAGTCGTCGCGGAAGGTGAGCCCATCTCAATGCGTACACTCGACGAGCTGGTGGCCGCTGTACCCGAGGGGCAGGCGCCGCTTTTCGTCCTGCTCGACCAGGTGCAGGATCCGCACAACCTGGGTGCTATCATTCGCTCGGCCGCGGCGGCAGGCGCGCACGGGGTCGTAGTCCCTGAGCGCAGATCGGCAGGCCTGGGGCCGGGCACGGTCAAGGCGGCGGCGGGCACAGCGGAGTGGTTTCCGGTGGCGCAGGTGACCAACCTTGTGCGCACCATGGAGCAACTCAAGAAGCAGGGTATATGGCTCGCCGGAGCGGACAGCGACGGGCCCGAACTGCTCTGGCGTGCCGATTTCGCTGTGCCTCTCGGCCTCGTGATCGGCGGCGAGGATAGGGGGTTGGGCCGGCTGGTGCGCGAGAAGTGCGATTACCTCGTGCGCCTGCCGATGCAGCCCGGCGTGCCCTCGCTCAACGCCTCGGTCGCCGCAGCGCTGCTTCTCTATGAAGCAGCAAGACAACGCTCTACGCACAGCTAGGCGATCTGGACTTGCCTTGACTTGGCTTGGACCCATTCGTATAATGATGACATAAGATCGGAGCTGGAAGCAGGGATTCACGACCTCAAAGGATGTTCTCTAGGGCTTCTCCACTCACAATTCCGCCCAAACCACCATGCGGCGTCAGTTCTGCATAAAAGGCGGTTCCGTGGAATAGAACGTGCAGTCCCGGTGGCGGCCAATCGAAGCAAAGCGATCTAGCTTGGATGCGGGGGCGATAGCGTGGCGGTAAGTCCGCAGCGGGAGCATCATCAGTACGAAGCGATGGAAGACGAGGACATCGTCGGTCTCGCGAGGGACGGTTCAGGCATCGCGTCCGAATATCTAATCAATAAGTATAAGAACTTCGTGCGGGCCAAGGCCCGCTCTTACTTCCTCATCGGCGCCGACCGTGAGGACATCATCCAAGAAGGCATGATCGGCCTGTACAAGGCGATCCGTGACTTCCGTAGCGACAAACTGTCGTCTTTCCGCGCTTTCGCGGAGCTCTGCATCACGCGCCAGATCATCACCGCCATCAAGACGGCCACCAGACAAAAGCACATTCCGCTCAACTCGTACGTTTCTCTCAATAAGCCCATTTACGACGAGGACTCCGACCGCACGCTGCTCGACGTGATATCCGGGGCCAAGGTAAGCGACCCCGAGGAGCTCATCATCAGCCGCGAGGAGTTCGGCGATATCGAGACCAAGATGGGCGAGATATTGTCCGACCTGGAGTGGCGTGTTCTGATGGCCTACCTCGACGGCAAGTCGTACCAGGAGATCGCCAACGAGCTCGGCCGTCACGTCAAGTCGATCGACAACGCTCTCCAGCGGGTCAAGCGCAAACTGGAGCG
>JAUYEG010000151.1 GCA_030691505.1 Bacillota bacterium
GCGCACATCGAGGCCGCCCTGCGCTCAGGCAAACACGTGGTGACGGCCAACAAGGGACCGATCGCCTGGGATTACGACCGCCTGTCTCGGCTGGCTGCCGACTGCGGCCGCCGGCTGTTGTTCGAGGCAACCGTGATGGACGGCGCGCCCGTTTTCAACCTCGCCAGGAACTGCCTCCGTGTGTGCCAGGTCACCAGCATAAGCGGCATCCTCAACAGCACGACCAACGTCATCCTGGAGAAAATGGGCGAGGGGCTTACCTTCGCCGCCGCGCTGGCCGCCGCCCAGGCGATGGGCGTCGCCGAGGCCGATCCGGCCCTCGATATCGACGGACATGACAGCGCAGCCAAGCTCGCTGCGCTGGCCAACGTGCTGATGGGGGCGGGGATGACGCCTGTCGCCATCGGCCGCAACGGCATCCGTCACATCAGCCTGGATGATATCGCCGCCGCAGCGGCGCAGGGGAAGACCATTAAGCTGCTGTGTGAAGCCTGGCACACCGCCGGCGGAGAGTTCCAGGCGTGCATCAGACCGCAGGCATTACCCGCCGGCCATCCCTATTCCGGAGTCGCCGGGACATCATCGATCTTGACCCTGCAGACCGACCTGCTCGGCCGGTTAACCATCACCGAGCAATCGCCGGGGCTGGAGCAGACGGCATACGGCGTGCTGGCCGACCTGGTCGAGATCGCCTGTTTGAACGCTTCCACTTAGCCTGCCGCTCTGAGTCCTGTCCATCATCTGGATGGTAATCAAATACTTGCATCCAGCAGCCCTCTTTTCACCATGCTAGTGACATTGGTATTGGTGGAGGGGGGGTGCGGTCTCTTGTCGGGCTTCTTCAGCAGGCTGTTCGGCGGCCGCGGCGGCGGTGACAAGCGCACCACATGCTCCGAGCAGGGTCGCAAGACCGCGGGCGGCCAGCCGTTGTCCAAAAAACTTGAACAAAACATCCAGATGATCAGGGATATGTTCTATGAGTCGAGCGACCTCCGCATCAAGGAAGTCCCGCTTGGCGGACGCAAGGCGCCGCAGCTGTGTGTGATTCACATTGCCACTCTCACCGATCACGATATCGTTCACCGCGACGTCATCAATCCCATCGTCGTCTGGGCCAGGCCGCAGCAACTTGGCGGGCTTCGCCACCGTGACCAGGTCGAGGAGCTCAAACGCAGAGTTCTCACGGCCCAGTCAGTGAAGACCGTTGAAACCGACACCGAGCTTGCCGGCCACCTCCTCGAGGGCAACACAGTCATCCTGATCGCCGGTCACACGTCGGCGCTTTCGGTAGAAAGCCGTGGCTGGCCCGGTCGCGGCATCCAGGAGCCCTCGGTTGAGATAACAACCCGCGGGCCCCGCCTCGCCTTCACCGAGACAATCAAGGACAACGTTGCCCTGCTGAGACGGCGCATAAAGGATCCAGCGCTGACGATCGAGCAGCTGCATGTGGGCGACAAGTCCAAGACCGACGTCCGTCTCTGCTACCTGCGCGACCTTGCCCCTAAACGCCTGGTGGACGAGTTGCGCCGCCGGGTTAAAGCGGTCCAGACGGATATGATCCTCGACAGCGGACAGCTTGAGAACCTGATACGTGACCACCCAATATCGCTTTTTACGACTATGCGCTCTACCGAACGCCCGGACAGTGTCGCGTCCGAGCTCAATGATGGGCGCATCGCACTCCTCCTGGATGGCACGCCGTTTGCGCTGATCGCTCCCTCCACATTCGCGGCTCTGTTTGTCTCGGCCGAGGATCACTATGTCGGGTTTCCAGCATCCAGTGTGTTGAGGATCATCCGCTTTGTAGGTTTTGGTCTCTCGGTCGTGCTCACGCCCTTCTACGTGGCTTTGACCACTTTCCACCAGGAGCTTGTGCCGCTCCCCCTTTTGCTCAATGTCGCTGCCACCCAAACGGGTGTGCCGTTTCCAGTTGTCGTCTCCGCCCTTATCGCAGAAATGGTCATCGAGGTGTTACGGGAGGCAGGTGTGCGGCTGCCACAGCAGTTTGGTCCGGCGGTAAGCATCGTGGGCGCATTGGTTCTGGGTCAGGCGGCGGTCCAAGCTGGATTTGTCCCACCGGGGCTGGTCATTGTGGTCACAACCGCCGCCATCGCATCGTTCTCAGTTCCGCGCACCGAGGTTATCATATCTTTCCGCCTGATACGTGTGGCCCTGCTGTTGATGGCCTCAGTTCTGGGGTTCATGGGTCTGGTCCTCGGCACCGTTCTGGTAGTCTACCACCTGGCCTCACTCAAGTCGCTTGGCATGCCCTACCTTGCGCTCTACACGCCCGGGCGCGTCAGTTACCTGGCCGAGGACTATGTCCTCGCGCCACAGCGTATCAAACGGCCGGTGCGCCCGACAGCGGCTGCGAACCGGGTGCGTTCGGGACCGCCGCCTGAGTTACTTGACCCGACCAGCGGGCCCCATCGGAAGGGGACGAAGCGATGAGGAAAAAACAGCAGGGGCGGCAGCAGCAAGGCCAGCAACAGCAGGATGTGACAGCAGAGACTGTTGAGCCTAACCCGCAATGGGCACTGCAGCAGGCCCAGAATGCTCGGCGACGCCTTAGGCAGCAACAGTCCAAAGGCGGGGGCAAACAGACCCCTCAAGCGCCAAAGACGGTCCAGCCCCAGCCGAGAATCAGCGGGCGCCAGCTCATGCTGATGATAGCCCTATCCAGGTTTACAGTCATGGTCGTCTTCCTGCCGGTGGCAACGACGGGAACGGCGGGGCGGAATGCGTGGCTGGCCGCCGTTTTGGCTGTCCTCGGCGGCATGGTGGTGGGCACTCTCGCGGCAGTGCTCTCCGCGCGATTTCCAGGTCAGAGCATAGGTGGGTTCGCCCGGGCAGCCGCAGGCATACCCGGTTTGGTCCTTGCTGCCATTTATGCAGGGTTCTACGTTTTCATCGCTGTCGCCGAGACGCGCCTGCTCACTGCACTCATCATTGATGTGAGTCTTCCCCGCACTCCGGGCTGGGCCATCGTCTTGCCCATTCTTGTGGTCGCCGTGTACGGGGCCGCGTTAGGCCCGGACACCGCAGGCCGCGCCACCGAGATTCTGATTACCTCTCTTCTCGCAAGTCTGTTCCTCGCCCTCGTCCTTCTGCTGGCCTCACGCCAGATGGAACCTGCCCTGTTACGGCCGGTATTGGCCTTTGGGATCCGCCCGGTACTGAGCTCGACGATCAATCCGATTTTCTGGTTTGCCATGTCCGCTGGATTGGTGCTTGCCTTGGGAAAGTACTGCGAGCCCAACCGTCTGGTCAAATCGGTGTTGGCCGGTACGGCCATCAGCGGCATGATCCTCATCACCATGGCACTGACAGCGACAATGACCCTGGGTGTGGGCGAGGTTGTTGACCGGTTCTCTCCCCTGCTAGGGGTGGCCCGCACAGTGTTTTTCCGCGGGGTTGTCGAGCGTATGGACGTACTGCTCTTAAACACAATGATGATCGGGGCAATCTTTGACATGACACTATTCCTATTGGTGGCTGCCGTAATCATCAGCGATATCTTTCGCGTGCGTGGGAGAGCCGTAGTCATAGTCCTCGGTATGCTTGCCGTGGCCCCGCTGGTGTACCGTCGGATATCTGTCTTCGATTTACTGAAGTTATTTGATGTCATGTCGTCCGGGATCATGCTGGCTACGGTGCACATCGGCATAGTCGGCCTGTTGCTGCTGGTAGCGCTAATCCGCGGCAAGAAAGGAGAGTCGGGGCAGTGATGCGTAGGCCGGCGATCAGGACCCGGAAGGTTATCTGCCTCATGTTGGTTCTTGCGTCGGCGGCCACTGCCACGGGGTGCTGGGACCGTCGAGAGACCAATGAGCTGGCCATCGCGGGCGCCGTCGCGCTCGACCGGATCTCCGAGGGTAAGGTCCTGGTGTCGGTCGAGATCATCGCCAACGAAGCCATCTCGGGAGGGACCGGGGCACTCGCCGCGCCCACTAAACTGGTCGGATGGGTTATCCGCGAAGAAGCGACGACGGTGCCCAACGCTCTGCGAAACATTCAGCGACGAATGCCAAAACTGCTTTTCTTGGGTCAGGTGTCGACGCTCGTGATTGGGCAGAATCTGGCACGCGAGGGCTTGGCCGGGGCCGTTGACTACTTCGGGATGAACCCAGAGATCAGGCGAAGCATTTACATAACCACCTGCGACTCCGGCTCCGGGTTGCTTCAGCGTCCCTTTATTTATGAGCTTGCGTCACGTACATTGCTTGGGCTGATCATGAACAGTGCGACAACCGGCAAGTCGGTTGCCGTCACTCTGAACGAGTTCCTGGTGAAGCTGTCGGAGCCCGGTATCGAGCCGATTACGCTCCACACGGCGTCACGCGCAACGCATGACCTCGCCATCAAGCGTTCGGGGGAGGATGTTAAGCAGACGTACGCGGGCCAACCGGTGCCGGAGCCACTCGAAAGTGAGCACGAGATCGAGGGCGAGCGTTCTCCGGAATCCGTTGTTCTCGACCCGCTACGCGAGCAGGGCACAGCCGAGCAGATCAAAGCGGTCACCTTCGCGCTTGGGATTGCGGCCTACAGGGAAGACAAGATGGTGGGCTTTCTGGACGGCAACGACGCGCGGGGTTACCTGTGGGCGGTCAACCGGGTAGACCAAGGAGCACTTGAGGTCCCAAACCCATTCTCCGCCGCGGGCGACATGACGCTGGACATAGCCCGTGCCGTGTCCACCATGGACGTAAGGATCGAAGGCGGCAAACCTGCAATAACATTCAAGGTCAATGTCGATCTCGAGGGGGCTTTTTGGCCCCTGGATACACCACTACACGAGCCCGGGGCAGTCCAGGCTATCGAGGCTGCGGCCAAAACCATGATCGAGGCAGAGATGCTGCGGTCCCTCCAGATTGTGCGCGAGGAGTTTCGCACGGACATCTACGGCTTTGGCCAGGCCATCTACCGCAAGAACCCCAAGCTGTGGCACTCCATGGCGGAGGACTGGAATGACCGCGGCCTGCAGGAGCTCCAAATCAACCTAGAGGTCCGGACAAGGCTGCGCTCTCCGGGTGGCAAGTTCTTGCGGCATCGAGCCGGGTGAGGCGGCCTCCGACCGGGTGCTGGCTATAGTTAGGCGATGGTCCCGCGCCCAGGGGGATAGTGCTTATAGTCGCGCCGTTCAACGATCTCCTGAAGGTGCCGCACCGTCTGCCACACGTCCTCAAACGTGCAATATAGCGGCACCGGGGCTAGCCGGATGACGTCCGGGGGCCGGAAGTCCGGCACCACTCCCCGCGAGCACAGGGCCTTGACAATGCGCACAGCCTCGGGGTGCTCCAGTGCGACGTGGCCGCCGCGGCGGGCGGGCTTGCGGGGGGTGCCGACGCTGAAACCGTCGGGGGCATCCGACAGCAGTTCATCGGCCAGGAAGATCAGGTACTCGGTTAGCCGCAGCGACTTCGCCCGGATTGCCTCCATGCCTGCCTCAAGCGTCACTCGCAGCGCGCCGGCCACGGCCGCCGTGGCCAGCACCGGTATGGTCCCGATTTGCCAAGCGCCGGCGTCTCCAGCCCCCTCCCATTCGAGGCTCATGTCAAACTGGCGGTCTTTCTTGTAGCCCCACCAACCGGCCAGCCCGGGCGGCGTGCCGTGGTGGCGCTGGTTTACGTAGAGGCTCGCCGTGCACCCGGGCCCCCCGTTGAGGTACTTATAGTTGCACCAGAAGGCGAAGTCCACGTCCCAGTCTGACAGGTTGTGCGGGACCACACCTACAGAGTGCGACAGATCGAAACCGATCAGTGCCCCGCGCTCGTGCGCGGCACGGGTTAGGAGCGGCAGATCGAGCAACTGCCCGCTGCGGTAGAAGACGGACGGGAGGACAACCAGGGCGACCTCGTCAGTAATAGCGTCAACGACGTCCTCTTCCGTGATAGTCCGGCCGTCGCGGCTTCGGACCAGCATCAGGTCTCCCTCCGGATCTAGTCCGCGGAGTGCCAGGTGGCCACGCATCGCGTAGATATCCGACGGGAAGTCGAGCTCGTCGGCGAGGATGCGGCGGCGCTGGTCGGAGGGGCGGTAGAAACTGCCCAGCAGGTTGTGCAGGTTGACGGTGGTGGACCCAGTGACGACCACTTCGCCGGGGCGGGCGCCAACCAATGCGGCCTGGAGCCTGCCCAGATCCTCGCCGAGCGTGAACCAGGGCGGGTCGGCCTCGAGCCAGCCGCCGATGGCTTTGTCCCGCCAGCCGGCGAGGGCCGCGAGCACAGCTTTCTCCGCCGAGTGTGAAAGAAGCCCCAGCGAGTTGCCGTCCATGTAGATAGTGCCCGCGGGGCGGTGGAAGTCCTCGCGGAACCGCGCCAGCGGATCCTCACCATCGAGGCGACGGGCCCAATCTTCGGTGGCCTGCCAGCTAGAGTCCATGTGCGCACCCCCGCCGCACACTTCGCTGGCGGTCCCGGCCGTCCTGCCGCGCAGGTCATGCTATCGGCTACGGTGATAGGCAGGCAGGGAAAGCTGGCACAAGGCGAAAGAAACGGGTCTGAGCACTATCAGGGAGGTTGTACAATGCCCGACCGCACCGGCCGCATCTTCCTGGCCCTGCTGTTGATCGTCATCGGCCTGTTCTTCAGCGCCATTACGTACTTCCCGGGATACGTCAACGCCGAAAGATGGTGGCCCTCCTTTATCCTGCTGCCCGGTCTAGCCATGCTTGGCACCGGCATCGCCGGCGGGCTGAGCGGCGGCCGCGGTGGTGGTATCGGCGCGATGGCCATCCCGGGCTGCATCGTCTCCACCGTCGGCCTGATCGTGCTCTACGCCAACGTGACCAACCACTGGGAGGTATGGGCTTACGCCTGGGCCCTGATTCCCGCATCGGTGGGCCTGGGCATCATGCTCGCGGCCGGCCTCAAGTCCGGCGACCCGGGCGGGGCGCGCGCCGGCAAGTGGCTGTTCGTTTCCTTCATGGCCGTATTTGCCGTCTTCGGGCTCTTCTTCGAGGGACTCATCTTCCACGGGACCATCGGGCGGTTCTGGCCCGTGCTGCTCATCCTGGTGGGCGCCCTGATGCTCTTCATGCAGGGCCGGGGCGGGGTAGAGTAGCGGCGGCCAGCTGGGTTTCAGGGTTCCGGCCCCCAGGCTCCAGGGCCGGGCCTAGTCGCCTGTCCCGCGCAACCCTCCCTGCCTGGCCTGGTACAGGCGCACGAGCGCCTCGATGTCCCGTTTCAGCGAGTGCGCCTCGTCGCCGGACCAATTGCCGACGTCCGCCAGGTAGGCCTCAAGACGATCCTGGTCGCCGTCCACCCCGCCCAGGAGCTCGCCTGCGGGCACGCGGAGACCCAGCGCCAGACGACGGAGCAGGCTCAGCGAGGGATCGCGGCCGCCGCTCTCGATCTCGGCTAGATACTGCGGCGTGCAGCCGGCCATTTCCGCGAGCGTCTTGCGGTCGACCCCTCTCGATGTGCGGACCGAACGGATCCGCGCGCCGATTGACTCACGCACTCCGGACTCCCCCTGGGGCGGCCCTGGCGGCGCCCAATGATTATGTGACTATTGTGATAATAGTATAGTGCCCTTTGGGCGGCTGCGCCTCAATTTTCTGCGAATGGCTGAGGATGGCTTTTGCGGACACTCTTGCGGACTGTCATGCGAACAGGGCTTGTTGGAGCGCGGCGGCCTGCTTATACTAGCCACAGGAAACGAATGTGCTCGCGGGTCCCCAACCGGGGTACCCAAGGGAATCAGGTGCAATACCTGAGCGGTCCCGCCACTGTAACCGTGAGCCCAGGGCTCAAGGCCACTGCCCCTGCCGGGGTGGGAAGGCGCCCGAAGGCGATGAACGGCAGCCAGGAGACCTACCCGCGGCGATTCGTGGTGCACCCTCGCGGATGGGGGCACGGCGAGCCACCGGGTTTTGCTAGGCGCGAAGATGCTAGACGCGCCGGCCGCTGGCAACCGGCCCCTGCCTGTCGGGCAGGGGTTTCTGTTTGGAAACGGAACCTCTTCTGTCCGCTCCGCGGGGGGCCCAATACGCCCCACAAAGGAGCTGCGTGGACAGCCATGGTAAAGAGAAACGTAAACACAGCGACAAAACCCAAGAAACTCTTCGCCTCCCTCCTCTTGCTGCTAGTGGTGCTGCTCATTGCATCGTCGCTGACCGGCTGCCGGGGTGGCGGCCTCTTCGGCGCGGCGACTGTCACGGTCACAGATGATGCGGCGCGGCAGGTCGCCGTCCCGAAACGCGTTCAGCGGGTTGTTTCGCTGGCCCCGTCGGCCACGGAGATCCTTTACGCCGTGGGCGCCGGGGGCCAGGTGGTCGGCGTCGATGCGTACAGCAACTACCCGGCTGCGGCGCTCGACATCGCCAAGGTCGGCGACTATGCGCAGGTCAGCATGGAGTCGGTGGTGGCCCTCAAGCCCGACGTCGTGCTGGCCAGCAGCCTGCACGGGACGCTGCTCGCCCAGATGGAGCAACTCGGCCTCAAGGTCCTGTTCGTCGAGCCCCGCGACATGCAAGGGGTGTACAAGGACATCGAACTGGTCGGCAAGGTCACAGGCCATGAGACGGAAGCCGGCCGAGTCATCAGCGACATGAAGGCCCAGCTCGCCGCAGTGGCCTCCAAGCTCGCAGGGCTCTCCGCCGAGGAGCGCCCGGTTGTCTACTACGAGGTCTGGGCTGACCCGCTGATGAGCGCCGGGCCCAAGACTTACACCCATGAGGTCATCCAGCTTGCCGGCGGCAACAACCTGGCCCACGACGCCGAGGTTGACTACCCCATCCTGACCTCCGAGCTGATCGTCGCCCGTAACCCAGCGGTAATCGT
>JAUYEG010000154.1 GCA_030691505.1 Bacillota bacterium
ACTACAGATGGCATTACAACTCCCCCCTATCTATTATACCCCGACAGCCTGCCCCTTGACAGCCCCCCAGCTTTGGTTTACAATAGAAGTAGCCATATATTAACACTTCGAGAGGGGGGATGTCAAGTGGACGTTCAAGGCTTCCTGCAATTCTACGGGGGGTTTAGCGACGCCACCAAGCGCACCTACCGCAGCACCCTGGCCATCCTCGATCGGTACATCTCCGGCGACGAGCCAACGGAAGATGAAGTGAAGGCTTTTCTCCGGCAATTCAAAAAGGGTACCACCCTGCAAAAGCATAAGGCAGCCATCCATCGCTACTTCCGTTATAAAAAGCGTCCCTGGGACCTGGACCCTAAAGAGTTTATCTCAGCAGAAAAAAGGCTACCGCGTTACCTCGCTCGAGACCAGGTAAACCGTCTCATCGAGTGCGCCGGTGATGAGCATGAAAAGATGTTCGTCCAGACGCTGTTTATCACCGGAATTCGTATGGCTGAGTTAATGAGCCTGACCCGGAAAAACGTCGAGCCTGAAGGGATACGAATTATCGGCAAGGGCGACAAAGAGAGAGTGGTTCCCATTCTGAACAAACAATTTAGACAAGAACTGGCGGAGTATGCTGCAAAACACACCAGCAAACTATTTCCAGAAACGTACTATAACTACTGGCTCATGTTAAGGAAACTGTGTCTGAGGGCTGGAGTGCCTATGGTTTCACCCCACACCCTGCGTCACAGCGCCGCAGTTGACCTGATAAACAGGGGCTTACCACTGGGCGGCGTGCAAAGGCTCCTGGGTCACACGCAAGAGGCGACCACGCTGATTTACGCCCAGCTCACCGAGACCGATTTGCGGCGGGAGATGGAGAGACTGGAGGAGAAAAGTGGCTGAAATTCTTTACGTGTGCTGTCCGATGTGCGGAATGAGTCGCGTCCTGGAGAAAAAGGGGTCAGTGGCTATCGCTAGGGGGGACCCTATCCAGGAAATCAAAGGGAGAATACGCTTTGACCACATGGCCATGGAAAAAGCGAACATCATCCAGTTCAGGGAACGCCGCCGGGGTAAGGAGAGCGAGCCCAGGCAAGGGCGGGGTGGTGGTTCTGGTTTTCAGCTTGTGGGCGGACTTACTTTGGCAGAATTGAGAGATAGCCCAGAATATGAAGACCTGAGAGAGCAGATGTTAGACACTGCCCACAAAATAATCAAAATCTTAGAGGGGGAAGCATGAAAGAGTTACCACGCATTTCAGGGGAGTTTCTAAAGCCGGTCATGGATGAGCTAACCAGGGAGCTGAAGTCCGTCCTGAACGAAAGGTTAACCAGGGAGCAGCAAGAGGCGTCCACTATTTTTTACGGCACGCTATGCCATATGTTGATGGAGATTTTCGGCTACCTGCCAGCCGAGGAGCAGATGCGTATTCTGGTAACCTGTGGAACGTGGTTAGA
>JAUYEG010000007.1 GCA_030691505.1 Bacillota bacterium
AAGTTGCGCTACCTCCCTGCCGTGTATGCCCCGGCGGCCACGGCCTTGGCTGCGGCCCGCCCGTCGCCGGTTTCCTGAAGGAACCCAAACAGGATGGCGGTACTGGCGGCGGTCACGGCCATTGCCAGGTAGAAAGGCGCCAACTGCCCGGCCTGGTAGAGCAGACCTCCGGCGAAGTTCCCCGCCGCCATTCCCGCCGACGCGAGAGCGTTGGACAGGCCCCCGAACGTCGCCCTGGCATCGGGGTTGACGCACTCCATCATCGTGGCCGAGAATGCGCCGCCCGCGGCGTTGCCGACCAAACAAACCATAAACACGAGTACGTAGAAATGCAGCGTCGAGGTAGCCAGAGGGATAAGCAGAAAGAGGCTGGTCACCCATACGCAGGAGGCCAGCATGACCCGCCGCCTGCCGTACCGGTCGGCCAGCCGCCCGCCCGCTATCATCATCAGGGCCGTCCCAAGCGCCGAGACGGTGCTGAGGCCGCTTATGCCCGCGTAGCCCGCGCCGAAACGGTCGCGGAGGAGGAGCGGCAGAGAGATGCCGATGAGTCCGTTGGAAAGCCCGTTGAACACCATATACCCGAGCATGGCCATGGCTGTCCGCGGAAACGGTCCAGACATGACCGCTTTGACGAATGCGCCCGCTATCTTCGCAGCCCCGGCTCCGCGCGCAGCACCCCGCCGGCCGGCGGAGGCCTCTCCAGCGGCGCTGGGGCGCGGCCGCTCCTCAAGCTTCGAGAGAATAAAGGCCACCAGCAGGAAAAAGGGGAGAGAGGCAGCCAGGCCCGTCGCTCCGCCGTACCGATCGGCGATCAGGCCACCGGCCAGCGGTGCGACCATCCCGCCGACGGATGTGATGGTCTGCACCACGGAGTAGAAAGTTGCCCGTGAGCCCCCCTCGACTGCCTCCGCGGTGGTGGCCATATAAGCGCCGCTGCCGATCTGGGACAGGCCCGCCAGTACGGCGCTGGCGATCAGCGCCGGCCCCCGGAGTCCGGAGGCCAACAGGGCGTAGCTCGCGGTATGCAGGAGCTTCCCGGTAACCCACACCCGCCGCCGCCCCCACCTGTCGGCGGCCACCCCGCCGGCGAGTTGCGCGACGCCCTGCACCACCGAGGTGATGCCGAAGTACGCACCGATAAAGGCCGCCGACATGCCCAGATCGCGGAGATAGGGGTTGACCAACGCACCCACCGCGGCCGTGGCCGCCCCGTTGACCAGCGCGAACGCAAGTAGCAGGCGCGCGTTGCGGCCCAACTGAGGCATGGGGGCACGTGTTGCGGTGCGGGCTGGGCCGGCGTATTCAGGGTCCATGGCGGCGCCTCCAGTTCGGGAGCCCGGCAGCAAGGTCTCCCCGTACGATATTAACTATGGGTATCATAACTGTCAAGGAGGGCCTTGTAATGTTTAGCGGCGACCTTGATGACCTTAGCCCTGGAGCATGATCCGGACCGGTGTGCTCGCGGGAACGGGCGCGTGTTATACTTTAGCCCAAGATGCCAGGCGTCCAGGGAGGTAACGACATGGCCGGGCTGCGGCTGCACAACACGCTCACCCGACAGGTGGAGCCCTTCGAGCCACTTGACCCAAACGAGGTGAGGATCTATACCTGTGGCCCGACCGTGTATGACTACGCCACCATCGGCAACTTGCGGGCCTACCTGTTCGCCGACATCCTCCGGCGCACCTTGGAGTACACCGGTTACCGGGTCAAGCACGTGATGAACATCACGGATGTCGGCCATCTCGAATCCGATGCCGACGAGGGCGAGGACAAGATGCTCAAGGGCGTGCGGCGCGAGCGCAAGACCCCTTGGGAGATCGCCGGCTACTACACGGAGGTCTTCTTCAGTCACAGCGAGGCGCTCAACATCCTGCGGCCCCACATCGTCTGCAGGGCGACCGAGCACATCCCGGAGATGATCGACTTCGTCCGGCGCCTTGAGCAACTCGGCTATACCTACCAGATCAGCGACGGAGTCTATTTCGACATATCCAAGAACCCCCGGTATGGGCAGCTCAGCGGCTTGGACCTCGAGGGCCAGCGGGCCGGGGCGCGCGTGGACGTAAACCTCGAGAAACGGCACCCCGCCGACTTCGCCCTCTGGCGGCTCGCCGCGCCCGAGCACATCATGCAATGGGACAGCCCGTGGGGACGGGGGTATCCCGGCTGGCACATCGAGTGCTCGGCGATGAGCACCAAGTATCTCGGTGACCGGTTTGACATCCACACGGGCGGCGTCGACCACATCCCGGTTCACCATGAAGACGAGTTAGCCCAGAATGACTGCGCGTTGGGCCACCGGGTCGTAAGCAGGTGGATGCACAACGAGTTCCTGCTGGTCGACGGCGGGCGGATGGGTAAGAGCCTGGGCAATTTCTACACGGTCGACAACCTGGTGATGAGGGGTTTTCACCCTCTTGCCTACCGCTATCTGGTGCTAAATGCGCACTATCGCTCCAAGCTCAACTTCACGTGGGAGGCGCTCGGCGGGGCGCAGACGGCCCTGGACCGCCTGTGGCAGCGTGTCCGTTCGCTCGCGCTCGCCACGGGCAACGCCGGTACGGCCGGCGCAGCGGCCGCCCTGCCCGGGGCGGCGGATGAGTCGCCAGAGGCTCTTCGGTTTGCAGAGCTTATCGGCGACGATCTTGGCACCCCTCAGGCGATGTCGGTGCTGTGGGAGGTCGCTCGGGGAGACCGCGATCCCGGCGGCGCGCTAGAGCTGATGTTGCTCTTTGACCGCGTCCTGGGAATCGGCCTCGACGCCGCGGCCCGCGGCCAGCTGGGGGCCCACAGCGCGGGTACGGATGTGGAGACGCCCGAGGTACTGGCCCTTCTCCAGCAACGCGAAGATGCCCGGGCCGCCCGTGACTGGGGCCGGGCGGATCAGATCCGGGCCCGCCTGCTTGAGATGGGCGTGGCTGTGGAGGATACGCCGTCCGGACCCAAGGTCCGCCCGCGGCCCGCATAGCTCGAGGCTCGAGACGGGCGGAGGGGGACCTTACCGGACGGGTTCGGCCCTGCTGACCACCTTGCCATCCTGATCGAGCGCGACCACGGAACAGCCCGTCAGCTTGCGGTCGGCCCGGATGCGAAGCCCGACGGCGGGAAACGTGACGACCTCGATCACCATCTGCCCGGGTTGAGGGATGTTGTACTTGGACTGCACGCGGATCTCGTATGCCGCAAAGCGCCGCACCAAGCGCACGGCGATGGGCTCGATCCGGTAGCCCCCGGTCGGGCACTGCCCCCGCCGCAGCAGCACGTAGATCTGGCCTGCCCCGCTGCCGGGGTAGACGTCAACGCCGATCGCCCAGCGCTTCTGCCCGTATACCTCGATGAGCGGGATCGGCAGTTCCGCGACGGTCAGGACCTCGAACTCCAGCGGCGCACCGGAGCAGACATCGCGCCACCAGGCGCCGTCACGGGCCCCAAGCCAGACGACCACGCCCAGCAGCAACAGGGCCAGCGCAACTTGCCACCCGCGAGCCCTCATCACGCCCACCTCAGTCGATACCCAGTGAGGCCTTTCCCATCGAGTAGACGCCGCCGGCCATCGCGCCCAGCTTGACCCCCTCGGCCAGGGAATGCAGCAACGGCACCATCCCCATGCCGAAAACCCAGGCATTGAGAACGTTGAGTCCGCCGGCGAGGACCAGCACCACGAGCGGCGCCAGTTGGTGGCACAGGGCCTCCCCCAGCCTCCTCCGCATCCAGACCTTGATCAGTTGCGCCACGATCATGGTCACACCGATGATCACAATCTCGTCCAGCATTTTTTCTTGCACCTCCATCCGAAAGCATGTTTATGCGGATGGGGTGCGGCTCAGGAGAGGTAATGCCCGATACAGGCACCGGTTTCCGGGATACGCGACAGGGGACAGGGACCGCGGCCGAGGGATGGAGACTACCGCGCTCCGGGGCGGCGGGCAATACCGTCCTTTACCAGGCCAACGAGCCAGCCCTCCTCGGGCTGGACGCCCTCGGCCAGGCGGGCGGCGGCGTTGACCCACAGCCAGGTCCTGAGGTCCCGGCGATCGGCCTTGGCGCAGTGCCGCAACTGGAAATAGCGCCTCAGGTAGATCAGGGCAATCCGGTTGGACATCAGGCGCATCGATTCGGACTGCGGTGAAGGGACATGCCATCTGCCGGCCAGGAGTATGAGCAGGGTCCTGGCCACGTCCGCGAGCGGGTTGCCGACGGTAGGGCAATCCCAATCGATGATCACCGGGCCGCGCCCGGGGGAGAGCATGACGTTCATCGGGTGGAGGTCGCCATGGCACGCGGCGGTCCCGTCCGGCAGGCCCTCCAGTACGATGGTGGCGGCCTCTTTGAGGTCCGCGGGCAACGGGGAGCGGGGAGCATTGATCTTGTTGCGAAGCTGCCGGCGCTGCGGTGGGCCATCTGGCACGTCGTGCGCGTGAACGGCGGCCTGTACCTCGGCGAGCATTCGGGCCAGTTGCGCATACCGGGATTGGTCGGTGTTGAACGCCTCGTTCATCGACGGTCCGCCGATGCGCTCGAGGATGATGCCGTGCCGTCCGTCGATCTCCACCGCGCCGTAGACCGTCGGCGAGGGGATCCCCAGCTGACCGACATACCGCGTGGCAGCCACTTCGCCAGCCACAGCGGCGGCGGACCAGCCGGGCAGGTACAGCTTGAGCACCTTGCCCGGCTCCCAGGCGATGATCTCCGACCGCATCCCGCGGGCGATTACCTCACGACCAGCCACCATGCCGAGAACAGCCTTTCCCCGCGGGCCTTTTCTGGCCGCGGCCCTATAGGACCAGCATTCTCCGCCCGCCGGAGATTGCCCTCCACCTGTTACGCCGATAGCCGGTGGGCCAGGCGGGAGCGCAGCCGCATCACGGCCCTGCTATGCACCTGGGAGATGCGCGACTGCGATACGCCCAGGATGCGGCTGATCTCCGTAACCGTCAGGCCCTGATGGTAATACAGGGCGATTACCAGCCGTTCCTTCTCCGGCAGCCGCTCGATGGCCTCGGCAAGGATGCGCTTTCTGTCCTCAAACTCGACGTAGGAGAGAGGGTCCTGGGCGCTGGCGTCGCCGATGACCTCCATGGTTCGGACCTGGTTGCCCGATTCGTCCTCTCCGCTCAGGACTTCGTCGAGCGACACAAGCGCCATGCCTTGAACATCCCGCAGCATCTTGTGCAGCCGTTCGACTGGGACGCCCAACTCCGACGCGACCTCGGCATCGGTGGCCGAGCGGCCGAGCCGGGCCTCGACCTTGGCGTAGGCGGCTTCAAGCTCCCGGGCCTTTTGCCTGACGGAGTACGGAATCCAGTCAAAGGCCCGCAAGCTGTCCAGCATCGCGCCCCTGATGCGGGCGATGGCGTAGGTCTCGAACTTGACCTGGCGGTCCGGGTCATACCGCTCAATTGCCTCAATAAGCCCGAACACTCCGTAGCTCACCAGGTCGTCAACCTCGATGTGCGACGGCAGTCCCATGGCCAGGCGGCCGGCGACGTACTTCACCAGGGGGGCATAACGGACGATCAGACTGTCCCGGGCACGGAGATCGTGTCTCGACTTGTAGGCCTGCCACACATCGGCATGGGCGTTGCGCTCCGGCATGACGGCACTCATATCGGCACCTCCAAAACAAAAACTGCCCTCCCGGACTGCCGCGGAAAGGACAGGAAAGCGGGCGCCACTGCGCCCTAGGATCCCCCTTCGGCAGCCCGGCGATCTGGTTTCCCAGACCCGTGGTTTTGCGCCCCCACCTCGCGGTGGGTTTGCCCTTATCGGGATGGTCCTGGAACAAAAACTCTCATCCAGCTGTTTCGCTGTGGACGTTGTTGGTTCGACGCCTTACTTGTAACTCCTTCTTTATTGGGAAAAATCTGCAACCTTTCTGTCGGACTGTGGGCCTTGCGCGGCGCGGTCCCTGGCCGGTCAAACCCATGTGACACCTGCGGCTAACCTACATACTGTGAAGCAGGCCTCTTGCCTGAATGGAGGTTGAGCATGCCCGGAAGGAAAATCGAGCGCAGCTTCAGAACAGTCTTCGAGTGGCTGTTTGGCCGCCGGACCATGACCTCGCTGCAGAACGCGCTCGCCTGCGTGGTGCGGCCGATCCTGTTCGCGGCGATCGTGCTGCTTTTCTTGCTGGTCCTCTTCTGGTACACCAGCAAGGGCCTCCTGCTGGTGTTATTCCTGCTGTTCCTGGCCCTTATCGGCCTTCTCGCCTGACGGCGCGCCAACCGGGAGGGGCCGACCGGCGCAGGCGGCCGAAAGACGCTCCAGCGACCAGTCACGCCCAATCCAGTACAGCGTGTCGAACAGCGGCGGACTGGCCGTACGCCCCGTGACCGAGGCCCTGATCGGCTGATAAACCGCCCGCGGCGGCTGGCCGAGCTGCTCCAGCAGCGCCGCGCCGGCCCGTTCCAGGCTCTCGACCGTCCAGGTATCGAGCCCGCGCAGGCGCTCTGCGGCTGTCGCGAGCACCGCCCGCACGCCGGGCTCTTCGATCATCTTCACGGCCTGCGGCGTGTAGCTCAACGTTTCCTGGAAGAAAAACCGCGTTGCATCAACGATAGCCTGCAGGTACTCGATGCGGATTTGCTCCAGGGCCACCACGCCCACGATCTTCTCAAGCTCGGCGGGCGTGGGCTCGGCGGGGACCAGGCCGGCGCTGGCGAGGAACGGAGCGCAGCGGCGCGCAAGCTCGTCCACAGAAAGGCGACGGATGTGATGGCCGTTGACCCACAGCAGTTTCTCCAGGTCAAACTGCGACGGCGCCGGGGTGACCCGCCCGATGTCAAACTCCGCAAGGATCTCCCGGCGCGTCAGGATCTCGCGGTCACCACCGGGCGTCCAGCCCAGCAGGGCGAGGTAGTTGAACATGGCGTCCGGGAGGATGCCCATCTCCCGGTAGAAACCGATATAGCCCTCTCCTCTGCGCTTGGACATCTTGCTCCCGCCGCCGCCGGTTATGTGCCCCAGGTGCCCGAACAGGGGGAGTCTCTCCCCCAGCGCCTGGTAGATCAGAACCTGAAGCGGCGTATTGCTGATGTGTCCCTCGCCCCGCAGGACATGGGTCACCTTCATGGTCAGGTCGTCCACGACGACCGCGAAGTTGTACAGCGGGACACCGCTCGGCCGCATGATGATCGGATCCCCCATGGCAGACGTGGGGAACTCGACCCGGCCGCGGATAATATCGTCGACGACAACCGTTTGGCCGTCGGGGATGGCAAAACGCACCGAAGGCTGCCGTCCGCCAGCCAGCAAGTCTGCCCGCCGTTCGGGGGAGAGGTTGCGGCACTTGCGGCTGTACTGATACGAACGTCCGCCGCTCTGGGCCTCGGCCCTTTCGGCCTCAAGCTCCTCGACACTGCAGAAACACTCATAGGCGGCGCCGGCGTCGACCAGGCGCCGTGCCCAGTCCCGGTAGAGGTGCAGCCGCTCGGTCTGCCGGTAGGGACCGTACGGCCCACCGGGTTCCGGCGCCTCGTCCCAGTCCAGCCCGAGCCAGCGCAGCTCGTCGTATATGACTCGCTCCCATTTCGGGTCCGAGCGCGCCGCATCGGTGTCTTCAAAGCGCAAGACAAAGACGCCCTGGCGCTGCCGGGCAAAGAGCCAGTTAAACAGCGATGTGTGCACATTGCCCAGGTGGATGGGGCCCGTGGGGCTCGGCGCCATCCGTACCCGGACGCGTCCGTCCGCTTGCGCGCTGACCGGGTTCACTCCGCAACACCCCCGGT
>JAUYEG010000048.1 GCA_030691505.1 Bacillota bacterium
ATCTCGGAGGGGTTCGCGGGCAGGCCCGTCGTCGGCACGGCCGACGCCGCCATCGCCCGGCCGTCCTTTCACAACCCGCACTGCACGCCGCTGCTGGCGTGGCTCGACGGGCAGCCGGCGGGGGGCGGGGTGGCCGAGGTGGACGACGGCCTCATCATGCTTCGCAGCCAAAGCACCAGAACCGGGTTTAGGGGGCGGGGAGTCCAGGCGGCCGTCGTGCGCGAGAGCCTGAGGCTGGCGGTACAGGCGGGATGCGACCTGGCGGTGGTGCAGACCACGCCGGGGACGGCTTCGCAGCGCAACGTGGAGCGGGCAGGGTTTCGACTAGCCTATACCAAGCCCACTCTGACTCTGCGCCGGAGATAGCTCCGGGCCTCGCCCGTCAGGTAAAGCGAGCCGGTGACGACCAGTACGTCGTCCGGGTCCTGGAGTGCCTGAATGCCGGACTCCAGCGCGGCGGCGGCCGGCTCGCGCACTTCCACGTCAAGACGCGGGTCGGCAGCCCTGACGGCCGCGGCCAGCGCGGACGGTTCCAGGGCCCGGGCGGGGTTGTTGGGGCGAGTGACGATAACGCGCGCTGCCAGCGGCGCCAGCGCCGCGACCACCGCGTCCGCGGCTTTGTCGCCCAGCACGCCGAGCACCAGAGTGGCCCGGCCCATCGCGCCAGGAAACAGCTCCTCGAACGTATCGCGCAAGGCCAGCGCCCCCGGCGGGTTGTGCGCCCCGTCCAGGATCAGCCACGGACGCCGGGCGAGGATCTCGAACCTCCCCGGCCAACGCGCCTCCGCCAGGCCGCGGCGGATGGCGGCCTCTCCGACCGGCCCCAGCCCACGGGCCGGCAGGGCATGCATCGCGGCCACCGCGCAGGCGGCGTTGTCGATCTGGTGGCGTCCAAGCAGGCCTATAGTGAGGCCGCCGTATGCCGCCCGGCCGGTGGGAAGGTCGAGCTGCAGGTCAAAGGTTTGCCCGTCCACGCCGAAGGCAGTACGATGCCAGCGTACGTGGCCGTCAGCAGGGCCGGGGCCGTGTGGGGTCTGCGGGGCGTGCTCGGCGTGCGGGGTCTGCGGGGCGTGCGAGGCCGCCTGCCAACCCGGGCCCACCGTCCAAAGCCCGGCCCCGCCGCGCTCCCGGACGGCAGTGCCGATGGCCGCCAGGACGACCGGGTCACGCGCCGCGGTCACGGTGGGCGCACCCGGCTTGACGATCCCCGCCTTTTCCCGGGCAATTAGCTCCAGGGTCCCTCCCAGCACCTCCACATGGTCGTGGCCGATGCTGGTGATGACCGCGGCCAGCGGAGGGTCAATGACGTTGGTCGCATCAAACCGCCCGCCCAGCCCGACCTCCAGGGCAACCACCTCACACCCCGCGGACCGGAAATGCTCAAACGCCATGGCGGTAGTCATCTCAAACTCGATGAGACCGTGATCGGACTGGGCCGCCAGCCGCCCGGCGGCGGGGCGGAGCCTGGAGGCGAGGTCCGCCACCGCCTGCGGGGAGATTGGCTCGCCGTCAACGACGATCCGCTCCTCGAACCGCTCAAGGTGCGGCGAGGTGTAGGTGCCGGTGCGGTATCCCGCACAGCGCAACATGGACGCGACCATCGCTGTGGCCGAGCCCTTGCCGTTGGTCCCGCCGATGTGCACATATGCCGGGGCGCGCTGCGGGTCGCCGAGCATACCGAGAAAGCGCTGCATGCGGTCGAGGCCCGGCGCCGGCGCAAACCGCGGCAGCGAGTGAATGTAGGCGAGCGCCTCGTCGTAGTTCATTGCCCGCGTAACACCTGCCTTAGCTGGACTGGCGCGGGCGCGGAGCAGACCCGCCCCAGCAGCTCCAATGCATCATCCACAGTGCCCACAATGCGGTTCTGGGCACGGGCGACTTCGACCCGTATGAATCCCGGATCGGCCTTGCCTGCCATGCCCGCCTCCGCCGCCGCGGCGGCCGCCCCCGCCAGGTCCGGGAGCGGGTGCACGGGCAGCGCGGGGTCCTGCCGGTAGCGCGGCGCCTGGCTGTAGAGCAGCGACACAACATGACGTCCGAGCCTGCGGAGCTTGGCGTTAATCGCCGCCGCGTGGGCCTGCCCGCCGCCGCCGCTGTTCCGGACGGGCTCCACCTCCCGCTCATAGAAACCGCCGACGGCCTCCGCGAAACGGGCGAGAGCCTTGCTCGCCGCCGACAGGTCATGGCCGTCCCCGAGCCGCCGCCCATACTCGGCGACGTACTCCTGCGCGGCCGCCGCCGCGGCGCGGTAGTCGAGGGGGTGTACAGGCAACGCCGCCGCCCGCCAAGCGGCCAGCGCGTAGACGCGCATATCGCGAAGCAGGTTGTCCCGGTCCGCGATCTCCAGCGTGTCGGCCTCGGTGTGCCACTCGTTGTTGCCGCCGCAGCCGCCGACGGCATAGAGGCCGCAGGCCGCCCGTTCCTCGGCCGGGATCGTTGATGACAACATGAACAGCGTTGAGACGCCGAGGTTGCTAAAGGACAGGTCGCCGGCCCGCTCGGGCGGGCTCGTCGTCGCAGGGAGGCCCGCCGCGTCACGGACGGCCCCGCGTGCCAGGTCTTCGGTTTCAGCCATGCAGGTCAGGTGGTGGAACACCGACGCCCAGCGGCAGCCGGGCGAGTCGCAGTTGAGATGCACAATGCAGTCTTGGTACAGATCGCGGGCAAAGCGGTCCGCGTACCAGGTCGAACCCGCATACCGCCCCGTCGAGTGCCCGGGCCACCAGGCCAGCCTGACCGACCGCGGGAGATGCTCGCGGTTGTCCCACAGCACGCGCGCCAGCTCCAGCAGGGCGGCGTTACCGACGGCGTTGTCGCCGATGCCAACGTGCCAGGAGTCCAGGTGGCCGTGTACCAGGACGAACTCCTCCGGCCAGGTCGCGCCGGCGATCTCCGCCACGACCAACGGGCACCTGTACCAGCCCTCCTCGAGCCGGGTGCGGACCTCGAGTTGGATGGGCGTGCCGCCCGACGCGGCGGCCGCGATTGCCTTGAGCAGCCGTGCCCCGTCCGAGGCGGAAACCGACGCCACCGCCGCGGCAGGCCGCCGGTCGGACGTGGTCAGGTCCGGGGTGCCCCACACAGACGTGCAGATGCCCTCGTGAATGCGCTCACCGGGGCTGACGAAGACGACCGCCACCGCGCCTTGCTGTTGAAAAGCCAGCACCTTGGCCGGCATGGGCAGCCCCTCGGTGACGGCTACGCACCCATGCAGGTCCGGAACCGCGCCGCCGACCCCGGCGAAGAGATCCCCGGTGCCCGTCGCCCGTGCGGAGGGGATGTACACGGCGGGCCCGCGGCGCAGGCCGCCCGGTTCGTGGGCGGTGGAAACCGAGAAGGAGGGCGTCTTGGCATGCGCGCGGGTTTTGCCGGCACCAGCCGTCCCGCCCGCCCCAGCCGCCCCAGCCGCACCCGCTGGCCCGCCGGCCCAGGCCACGCTTGTCTCGCGAGGCAGGCTCAGATACAGCTCCGGCCAGTGAACCTGGTGCGGAACTCCCAGGGCGCTCAGGCGCCCCGCGATATACTCGGCCGCGATGCGCTCGTCCTCCGAGCCCGACTCGCGTACCAGGGACGCGAACCTTTCAACCAAAGCCCAAGGTTCGCCAAGGCTTATGTCGTCCAGTACGCGCTGCTCCCGCTCGTTCACCGCGTCATCCCCCCGGGTATGTTTGCTGTACCGCGCTGCCTCGACGGTTCGACGGCGACATCCTAAGTCTTGCCTGCCGCGGCAGGAGAATCCGCCCGCCCGCCGTAGCGGTACTCTGGATGCCGGCATTTGCCGCTGCGAGCTAAGGATGAGGTGATGGCCGTGGAATACACGCAGGTCGGCGCGCTGACCGTTTCGCGCATTGGATTCGGCTGCTACGCGATGAGCGGGGTATACGGCGCCCGCGATCCCGGGCTCTGGCCGCCGCTGATCCGCGCCGCCCGCGACCTGGGTGTTACGCTGTTCGATACTGCCGACCGCTATGGGCCCGCCGAGGAGATCCTGGGCCGGGCGGTGGCGACGTTCCGTGACAGCGTTGTCATCGCGAGCAAG
The DNA here is from genome assembly GCA_030691505.1 of Bacillota bacterium. GTDB lineage: Bacteria > Bacillota > Sulfobacillia > JAUYEG01 > JAUYEG01 > JAUYEG01. The sequence continues at coordinate 4,040 of JAUYEG010000048.1, forward strand.
GTTGGCGTGACAGCCAGCGGGCGTACGGACGCGTCCCGCGACCACGTCTTCCGGTCGTGCGAGGCCAGCCTGAGGCGGCTCGGCACGGACCGGATAGACCTGTATCAGGTGCACTATGACGACCCGGCAACCCCAGTCGCGGAAACACTCGCGGCGCTCGAGGAACTGCGCGCCGCGGGGAAGATACGGGAGTATGGGGTCGGGCATTTGCCCGTGGCGCGGGTGCGCGAGTACCTTGCCGCCGGCCGCCCGGCCAGCGTGCTATTCGAGCTGAGCGCGGTGGCGCGCTCGTCCGCGCGGGAACTGCTGCCCCTCATTCGCGAACATGGCGTGCCGGGCATAGCTTTCAGCCCCACGGGACGCGGGCTGCTGACCGGGGCGATACGCGCGGGACACGTTTTTGGTGCGGGCGACCTCCGGGCCCTCGACCCGCTGATGCAGCGCGAACGCTTTGACTCGGGTCTTCGCATCGCGGCCAAGATGGCGGCGGTGGGCGCGCGCACGGGCGGCTGGACCGCGGCCCAAGTCGCGATCGCCTGGGTGCTCGCCCAGCCGGGCGTGGCGGTCGCGCTGACCGGGCCGTCCAACGCGGCACACCTCGAAGAAAACGCTCGGGCCTGCGACGTGCAGCTCGCGCCCGCCGATCTCGCCGAGATCCAGGGCCTTCTGGCCGAGGAGGATGCCTTTATCAGCGAGGCCGGGCGGGTCGCCGCGGCGCGAATCGTCGGCGGCCCCCTCGCGCCGGCGGTCGAGGACGTCTGCCGCGACCTGATGTACGTTTTGGAAATGGCCGTCGAGCGTGGTTGGGCAACGGAGGAGCAGGCCATGCCGCTTGTTTTCGCGCTGGTCGGTTTCCTGAAGGGGAAACCGGCGAACGACCTGACGCTTGAGGGGATACGCCGCACGATCGCAGAACTGGTCGGCTCGGTCTTGACCGGCTAACGCGCCTGCTGGGCGCTCCAAGACATTACCAGCGCCGGGCAAAACAGAACACGCTGTGTCTGGAGCCAGAGGCTGTGTTAGGATAGGACCCAAAATCATGTCCATCTTAGCCGGAACGAGGCGACCCTGATGGAGATCGGCGAGACAAACCGGGGCGGGCACCTGGTTTGGGGCGGCTGCGATTGCGTCGAGCTGGCTGCAAGGTACGGCACTCCACTGTACGTCATGGACCAGGATGTGATGGTCGCCCGGATGCGGCGCTATCTGGAGTCGGGGCGCGCCGCGTATGCGGGCCTCAACGTCGCCTACGCCGGGAAAGCCTTTGTGTGCGGATCGCTCGTCCAGCTTGTCAATCGCGAGGGCCTGGGGCTTGACGTCGTGTCCGGGGGCGAGTTGCAGCTTGCCCTATCAGCCGGGATGCCGGCAGAGCGCATCCTTTTCCACGGCAACAACAAGTCGCCCGACGAGCTGTCCTTTGGCCTGGAGGCCGGGGTAGGGCGCTTTGTCGTTGACAACGCCGTCGAGATGGAGCGGCTCTCGCGTCTGGCGGCCGTATCCAGGAGCACCGCGCGTGTGCAGGTTCGGGTTACCCCCGGCATCTCGCCGCACACCCACCGCGCAGTGCAGACGGGGCAGGTGGACTCGAAGTTCGGGTTCCCCATCACCGGCGGGGTGGCGCTGGCTGCCGTACAGCGTGCGCTTGCCCTTCCGGGGCTAAAGCTGATGGGGCTGCACAGCCACATCGGGTCGCAGATAAGCGACCTGGCGCCTTTCCGGGCCGCGGCGCGCGCCGCCGCCCGGCTAGCGTGGGAGGCCTGGCAAAAGACCGGCTTCCTCGCGCCGGAGATCAACCTGGGCGGCGGGTGGGCTGCGGACTATGTGCCCGGCGCCGCCGGGGTGGCCTCTCTGGAGATGTACCTGGCTGCGCTGGTTTCGGCGTTCAAGCTGGCCTGGCGGAGGCACGGAACACCGGGGGTCTCCCTGGGACTGAGCGACCGCTGTGGGGGCCAACCCGGCGCGGCGACCAGGCGCTATGCCTGGCCAAGCCTGTTCATCGAGCCCGGCCGGTCGATCGTCGCCGAGGCGGGCATCACCCTCTACACGGTCGGTGCGACAAAGGCCGTCTCCGGGCATGACCCCTACGTGTTGGTTGACGGCGGCATGGCGGACAACCCCCGCCCGCTGCTTTATGGCTCCAAGTACCATGCGGTGCTGGCCAACCGCATCCTGGAGCAGCCGGCCGGGATGTTTTCGCTGGCCGGCAAGGCCTGCGAATCGGGAGACGTCCTGGTCCGCGGCCTGGCGCTTCCCGCGCCGCGGCCCGGCGACGTTATCGCGGTCTTCACAACCGGCGCCTACAACCACGCAATGTCCTCAAACTACAACCGGCTCCCGCGGCCTGCCGTTGTCTTCGTGACGGGGGGACAAGCCCGCCTGACCGTGAGGCGCGAAACCTACGACGATCTGCTCCGGTGCGACGTGGTGGCCGGCAGCGGGTTTTCCGCCGAAAACGAAACCGCTGCGCCCACACCCCGCCTCCACGTGGCCGCGGCGCGCGACCCCGGAAGCGGCTAGCGCGGGCGACCACCGGGCCGGGCGCCGCCCAACGAGCCTGATGAAAACCGCCGTCCGACGTCGGGTCCACTACCTGTGCCGCCAGCCGTGCCGCCGCGCCCCGCGCGCGAGACGCACGTAGTGGCGGTAGCGCCGCGCGTCGATTTCACCCCGGTCAAGTGCCTCGCGGACCGCGCAGCCGGGCTCGCGGTCGTGTGCGCAGTCGCGGAACCGGCACATTCCGGCAAGAGCTTCGATCTCCGGGAACAGCCCGGCGACGTCTTCCCGTTCCGGTGCGTTCCAGAAGCTAAATGACCGCACGCCGGGCGTGTCGATTACGAACCCGCCCTCCGGCAGGGCGTAGAGCGTGCTCCCCGATGTCGTGTGACGGCCGCGGCCGGTGACGTGGCTCACGGCCGACGTGCGAGCCGCTGCCTCCGGACAGAGCCGGTTGAGGAGCGAGGACTTGCCCACCCCGGACTGCCCGTAAAACAGCGTCCAGCAGCCCCTAAGACAGCCCGCCAGATCCTCGAGGCCGTCCCCGTTCTTTGCGCTGGTCGCCACGCAGCACACACCGGCGGCCCTGACGGGGGCAAGCGCCTCCTCGGCCTGCGCCAGGTTCCCGCAGTCCAGGTCCACCTTGTTGAGGACCACAAGCGGCTCGACTCCGCCGGCGCGGGCCCCGAGGACGAATTGCATGACCGTCCCCGGCTTGAAGCGCGGTTCACGCAGCGATACAACCACCGCCGCGAGGTCGACGTTGGCGGCGAGAACCTGTTCGCGAGGGATCCGTCCCGCGGCCTTGCGCGCGACCGCCGAACGGCGCGGCAGGACTTCTTCGATGATGCCCGACCCGTCGGGCAGGGTTTCCACCTGCACGCGGTCTCCGACGACGACGAGTGCGCCGTCGGATTTCTCGACCTCGCGGGCCAGCCGGCCGCGGAGGCGGCAGGTGAGCACCTCCGTGCCCCGCAAGGCCCGATACACGCCTTTCTGCACTTCGATGACAACTGCAACTGCCGGATTCTCCAGCTCTGACTCCCCCTGTGCTTGAGTGACTACGACGTCCAGTTGACACAGGAAAACACGCCGCGGACCGGTCGGGCCCGCGGCGTGCCGGGGAGTCGGGTCTGGCTTACGGCCGCATGTCAGCTAGAGGCCGATTGACTCCTGGGTGAGCGCGGGCAGGCCGTTGCCGGACCGCCGTCCTGACCAAACAAATGACAAATCAGCCATTGCGCCTCACCTCTCTCTCGCCGCTTTGTGCGGCGGATAATCCAACAACGATAGTTTACAGCCTCGTTGGGAACGCCGCAACGGGCATCCTCGCCGCGCCATCCTCGCTGCGCCCTCGCTGGGTGGCTACCTACCTCCGCCCAACCCCGCCACCATCATGGCTCGCACCATCGCCAGCATCTGGTCATCCCGGTACCCGGGGAGGTGGATGGCTTTGCCCGGACACTCGGCCGCGCACGTCCCGCACCCGCGGCAATCAACCGGGTTGATGACGGCAACCCCATCCTGGTTTATCTCGGGCACGTTGTAGGGGCACACACGGACACAAGTGAGGCAGGCCGCGCACCGGTCTGCGTCAACCGTGGCGACTATTCCGCCGACGAGCAGTTCGCGGCGTGAAAGGATCGTTGCCGCCCGGGCCGCCGCACCCAGGGCCTGCGCAATGACCTCTTCGACGCCCTTTGGCGCGTGAGCAAGCCCGCACAGGTATACGCCCTGCGAGGGAAGGTCGAGCGGCGAAAGCTTGGGGTGCAGTTCGGAGAAGAAACCGTCCTGATCAAGCGGTACCTTGAGCAGTCTTGCCAGTTCGCGTGCGTCTGCCTGCGGCTGTACGGGCGTCGCGAGCACGACCTGGTCCGCGACCAGTTCGATTTCGGCACCGAGGTCCTCGTCGCGTATCACGACCCGCGCCCGGAGCGTGCCGGTGGCGCCGTCCCCGGCTACGGTGTCGATCAGCGGCGGGCTTTCCTCCGCGTAACGGATGAAAACAACTCCTGCCTCACGGGCCGCCAGGTACAGCCGCTCGTGCTTGCCGTACGTGCGGATGTCGCGGTACAGCACGTAGATCCGCCGCTCAGGGTCAGACCTCAGCAGCCTGAGGGCATCACGCATCGTCTGGGCGCAACAGGTGCGGCTGCAGTAGTCGCGGTCGGCGGTACGGCCCCCGGCACACTGCACGAAAACGTATGTGCGGTCGCCCACTGCTCCGCCGCCCGTTGACTCAAACTCAAGACGGGTCAAAACAGGCCTTGCCCCCGCGTCGCCTGCGTCGAGGGCCGGGTACTCCCTGACCGGGCGGTACTCGGTGCCCCCGGTCGCGATGATGAGCACGCCGTGCTCTATCTCTACGGCCTGCTGAGCGGCCTGCTGAGCGGCCTGCTGAGCGGCCTCCCGAAGGCCTCCCACCGGGCGAAGGCGGCTGCGGAAGTGCCCGGTATGACCGCCGAAGTCGACCAGCTCCGTTCCAGTATGTGCGGTGATTCGGGGGTCCGACCGGACGCGCCGCACCAGACCGTCAACGTCTATTCCCAGTTCGGCGGCCAGGTCAGGCATCCGGCGCAGGTTGCCGCCCAACTCGGGGTCGCGCTCAACCAGCGACACCTCGAAGCCCTGGCTAGCCAGGCTGGAGGCTGTGGTGAGCCCCGCGAGCCCGCCTCCGATGACCAGGCCGCGAGCCACCACAGGAACGGGGAAGACTGTCAGCGGTTCGGCACGCGCCACCTTTGCCACTCCCATGCGGACGAGGTCGGAAGCCTTGGCCGTGGCCATTTGCGGGCTATCCCGATGGACCCACGAGCACTGCTCGCGGATGTTGCACATCTCTACCAGAAACTCGTTTAGGGCTGCCTCGCGGGCGGACTCACGGAACAGCGATAGGTGCGTGCGGACTGTGCATGACGCGATCAGGATGCGATTGATCTTGTGTTCGGCCACGGCCTGTCCGATGGCGGCCAGGGATTCCTGGGAGCAGGCGAAGACCCGCTCTTCCGCCAGCGCGACGTTCGGGCAGGACGCAGCTGCGGAGACCACGGCCGGGACATCGACGACGGAACCGATGTTTGTCCCGCACCGGCACACAAAGACGCCCACCTTGGCGGGCTCGCCGCGCACGTCGTGCTCCGTTGGGTATCGCTTTGTCCTCGTCAGCTGTCCGCGGGCCTGAGCCAAGAGCGAGGCGGCCTCCGCGGCGGCGCCCGCCGCCGAGATCACGCTCTCGGGGATATCCAGGGGACGTTGCGCTCCTCCGGCCACCAGCACTCCCTCCCTTGTTGTGGAGACGGGTTTACCCGGCAGGTTAGCCACAAAGCCGTCGGGGTCCAGCTCCAGCCCCAGCGCCTCAGCCAGCGCTGCCTGTCCTGCCCCCGGTCTGACCCCGGCTGCGAGCACGACCATGTCAAACTCCTCCCGGACGGTCTCCGGCGGGTCACCTGGAGAGACATAAGCTATATCCAGAGTTCGCTGTTCCGGGCGGTAGCGCACGGCGGCAGGCAGCGAGCGGATGTAGCGGACGCCGCTTTCCTGCACCGAATGCAGGTAGCGGTCGAATCCCTTGCCTACCGCACGGAGGTCGTGGTGGAACACCGTCACCTGACACGAGGGAAGATGCTCGCGGATCATCAACGCCTGCTTGGCGGTGTAAAGACAGCAGATCCCGGAGCAATAGGGCACGGGACCGTCGGTTGCCCCGTGCTCAATCACCGCGCGGGGCTCCCGGTTCTCGCGGGACCCGACGCACTGGATGAACGCGACCCGGGAGGGATGCCCCCCACCGGAGGGGCACCGTACGTCACCCTGCCACGGGCCGGTGGCGCTAAGCATTCTTTCTAGCTCGGCAGCTGTGACTATATTGGGCCATATGCCATAGCCTAGCTCCGGGCGTGTTCGCGGGTCGAGTAGGCCAAAGCCGGTGGCTGCGACCACGGCTCCGACCCGCAGGGCGACGGTTTTTTCCTCCTCGCTGTGGTGGATGGCGTTTTTCGGGCACGCTGCGATGCACTGGCGGCACTCCGAGCATCCGCCGCAGGACAGGCAACGCTCGGATTCACGTTGCGCCTGTTCAGTGTCAAAGCCGCCCACTACCTCGCCGAAACCGGTGCGCCGCTGGGAGGGAGGGAGGCGCGACGGTCGCTCCCGGGCCAGCTTGCTTTCACCCGCGAGCCTCAACTGCAGACGAGGGATGGCGCCAGGGTCCAGTGGCAGCCTGCGCCTGGCGGAGAGGTCAAGGCCGCGGAGGTACCGGTGAACCGAAAGGGCTGCGGCCTTGCCCGATGCCAGTGCCTCGATAACCGTAGCCGGTCCGGTCACGGCGTCGCCCGCGGCAAATACGCCGCGCCGGTTGGTCTCGAGAGTGAGCGGGTCGGCCTCCACGGTACCCCGGCGCGTTCTTGCCAGCCCGGTCCCGGCAAACGTGGTCTGGTCCGGGGCCTGACTGATAGCGAAGACAATCGTGTCGGCCTCAAGGTCAAACTCGCTGCCTTGCACGGCGACCGGCCGGGGCCGCCCGTCGGCGTCGGGCTCCCCCAGCCGGTTGCGTACCGCACGCAGCCCGGTAGCGGGTCCAGCCTCCCCGGTGCCCAGAACGGCAACGGGCGAGATAAGGAAGTGAAACTCGACACCCTCCTCCTCGGCCTCAAGAACCTCCTCGGGGAGGGCGGTCATTTCCGCGGCAGTCCTGCGATAAAGGACCGCAACTCTTTCTGCGCCAAGCCTGAGGGCGGTCCTGGCGGAGTCGACGGCCGTGTTTCCACCGCCGACCACGATCACCCGCCGGCCGACGCCTGGACGACGATCCAGGCAAGCCTCCCGCAGAAAGGACACCCCGTGGAGCACCCCAGCACGGTCCTCTCCGGGGACTCCCGCGCGCTGCGGTTCGTGGGCGCCAATGGCGAGAATCACAGCCGCGAATCCCGATGTTAGCAGCCCGTCCACGGTTACGTCGCGGCCCACGGCAGTCCCGGTACGGAAGGCTATGCCACTTGCGATAAGGAGTCCGAGTTCGGCGTCGAGGAGACGGCGGGGGAGGCGGTAGGGAGGGATCCCGACGCGCAGCATCCCTCCGATCTGGTCCAATGCCTCAAATACCGTGGGCCGGTAGCCGCGCCGGGCCAGATGGTAGGCAGCCGACAGACCGGCGGGTCCTGATCCGACCACGGCCACGGGCTCGGAGCCGCTCTCGTCGTCTATGGGCGGTAGCGGAGGGCCATTGGGGAACAGCTCGGCGGCGTGGTCGAGGACGTATTCGCCCGCGAAGCGCTTGAGGCGTGCGATATCGAGCGGTTCGTCAAGCTCCCCCCGCTGACAGGCAAGCTCGCATGGGTGAGTGCAGACCGTGCCGCAAATGATCGGGAAAGGAATGGCCTCTCTGATAAGCTCCCACGCCTGTGCCGGCTTGCCCGAGCGTATCAAGGCCACGAAGCCCTGGATATTGACTCCGGACGGACATGCCAACCTGCACGGTGACATCCCAGGTTTCTCGATCCGGTACTTGTTCGGCACCGCCTGCGGGAACGGCCTGTGTATGGCCTTGTGCGCTGCCAGGTACTCGTTGTAAGGATCCTTGATCACCACCGGGCACACATGCTCGCAGTCGCCGCAGGCGGTGCACTCTTCCTGGCTGACGAATCTGGGCCGCTCGCGTAGCTGGAGGGCGAAGTCCCCAGGTTGCCCGGTGAGGCCCAGTACGTCAGCCTGGGTATGCAGAACGATATTGGGATGGTTTTGCACTTGGGTCATCCGGGGTCCAAGCATGCACATTGCGCAGTCGTTGGTGGGGAAGGTCTTGTCCAGCCTGGCCATACGGCCGCCGATATAGGGGTCCTCGGTGATGAGGTGTACCAGATAGCCTGCGTCAGCGAGGTCCAGCGATGACTCGATCCCCGCTATCCCCGCGCCGACCACCGCCACTGCCCCGACCGGCGCGGGTGTTGCAGGCCCTGCCGCTGGAGCAGTAACCGCCGGCTCCCGATCCAAAGCCCCACCCGTGGAACGCTCCTGCGACCAGTCGTCGCCCATCAATGTCCCCCCCCGTGGAAGCCGGGCCGATGGCCGTTACTGCGTGGAAAACGTGACCGCGGAGCCTTGTCGTCTGACCGACAGGCTCCGCGGTGCGGCAGATGTAGATTTGCTCTTGTACTCACCAGCACAAACTCTTCCCCTGCTTGCCAGGGGAGTCGGCGTCCCTGCCCGGCTCCCCAACGAGGCTGGGGGGCCCGCCTGTGCCCGGCATTGCCGTTCAGGCTGCGGCTCCCCCGCCCCGAAGGCCGACACAGCCTTGGGTCCAGCCAGGGAGCTCGCCCTCACTTTGCCGAGAGATGCTACTCCATCGGTACCCGTTCTTGAACGTTACCCGTTGCCAGTATATGTTCGTGTCTGCCAGGGTTATCCCCTGCAGGATGCGCTGCCGACAGGGAAGATGGTGGTGCTTGCACAACTGGCTAGTTCCTAGCACGAATAGGAGCGGGACACGGTGAACGCCAACCGCGAACTGATCAGCTGGCGGGCCATTGGGCGGTTTAGAAAGCCTCTGACCGGTCAGGTCACGCTGGAGAGGCCGTTTGGGCCAACTTTGGGCTTCCGACTGGCCTCATAGCGCCTTCCCTGGGAACCGCCTTCTTCAATGGGCTGCTAGGGCCGGCGACTCCGAGGCGGGCGCGGGCAGACCGTTGCCTGTGGAAGGTAACCCAGGACACCAGGCAAAGTGCCCATCGTGAATCCTCGGCGCGGTGCTTCAGCGGGTCAGAAAAGACGCTTTCCCTCTGTTGACGACAACATAGACCATCACCAATTCGCTATTTTGGGTGCCAACGATAAAGTGAGTCGATGTTGTGATGCCTGCAGGGCGATCAGACCCACCTTTGATGACCACCCCAGGGTAGTGCTCCTCCACAAATGAACGCGCAACCAGGCTATTCCGTTCCACGTTCTTAAGCATGAGACGGAGCCCCGCGTCCGTGGCGGCAAGAAGCAATAGCACAGCTAACCCCAGGATGATCAGATAACGTAGTACCCTTTTCCACCTTGGGTGCATAGGACCTAAACCCACAGCTAGGTCTCCCCTCTCGGATCAAGAGCGGGCGCTCGGCATATACCTGTCGCGGACTCCTGGGCGGAGGAAGCATGTTCCCCCGCCCAGGAGTCTAGCAACGTCTATTCAGGCATGGGAGCCATATACCGGACCTTCCCTGGCCCATTCGGGTACACAGCATCGACCAACTCTACTTCGCCACTAGTCAACAATGACCTTAAGGTTTTGCCGTCCGCCTCCCCCGAAACACCCCAGGCGGGCAGATAGGCGCCCGGTGTGTTACAATACTGGGAAGTTAGTGAATCAGGTCAGGTAGCAGCGCTTGAGTAGGTCAAGCAGATCAAGATGAATACCGAAGCTCGATGAACGGGAGCAGTAGCGGCCGCCAAGCGCCACTGGCGCGGATAGGGCGGCGGGACAGAGAGCCGGGCAGGCTGAGAACCGGCATACGGCTGCGAACTCGCCCGGGAGACATGACGTCCCGCACCCGCGCGCCGCAACAAGGTGTCGCGCGGCGCCGCGGATGACGGTGAGTGGGCGGGACGGCCCAGGCAGGCTGTCTCGGCCAATCAGGATGGTACCGCGGGCGTGGCCCGTTCCTGAGGGAACGGGCCCGCGTTTTGTTCACCGGGGTTGCCGCGCCTTCTTTGGGCCAGCAGCCTCGGGATAGGGGAGGGACCGGCATGGCGGAACGATCGGGCGAGCAGCGGGTCGACGAGCAGCGCGCAGGAGGCGACGGGGGCCGGCGCTACGAGCCGGGCACGGTCGAGCCCAAGTGGCTGCGGCGGTGGGAGCAGGACCAGCTCTACCGGGTCGACCTCGAGAAGGCCGAGTGCAAATTCTACAACTTGATGGAGTTCCCGTACCCCTCCGCCGAGGGGCTTCACGTGGGGCACGTCTTTACCTACTGCGGCTCCGACACGTTCGGCCGCTTCCGGCGGATGCAGGGGTTTGACGTCTTTGAGCCGATGGGTTTCGACGCATTCGGGATCCACTCCGAAAACTACGCCCTGAAAGCCGGCATCAACCCCAGGGTCCTCACGGCGCGCACCACCCGCCACTACCGCGAGGACCAGATGAAGCGGCTTGGCGCGATGTTTGACTGGTCCCGCGAGGTCAACACGTCCGACCCCGGCTACTACCGGTGGACGCAGTGGATCTTCCTCCAGATGTACAAGGCCGGATTGGCCGTGCGCAAAAATGCGCCCGTCAACTGGTGCCCGTCTTGCCTCACGGTGTTGGCCAACGAGCAGGTCGTCGCGGGGGCATGCGAGCGCTGCGGCAGCGAGGTCGCCCCTAAAGAGATGACGCAGTGGTTTTTCAAGATCACCTCATACGCCGACCGCCTCGTCGCAGGCCTGGAGCATCTGGACTGGCCGGAAACAAGCAAGAAGCTGCAGTCCAACTGGATCGGCCGCAGCGAAGGGGCCGAGATCGGTTTCAAGATCGAGGGCAACGGGAAATCCTTCACGGTGTTTACCACCCGGCCCGACACGCTTTTCGGAGTGACGTACATTGTCCTGGCGCCGGAGCACGGGCTGGTGGAAGAGATCACGGCGCCCGCGCAAAGGGCCGAGGTCGACGCCTACCGCGAGGCCGCCCGGCGCACAAAGGAGATCGATCGCCTGTCCGTGGAGCGCGAGAAGACCGGCGTGTTCACCGGCGCGCACGCGATCAACCCCGCGACGGGCCAACCGGTGCCGATCTGGATCGCCGACTACGTCCTGCTCCACTACGGCACGGGAGCGGTCATGGGCGTGCCGGGCCACGACCAGCGGGACTTCGAGTTTGCCACAAAGTACGGTCTGCCCATCGTTGAGGTCATCGGCAGCGACATCGGCATCCGCGAGGCGGCATACACCGGCGAGGGCCCGATGGTCAACTCGGGACGGTTTGACGGCACGCCGTCGGAGGTCGGCAAGAGGGCGGTTGTGAACTGGCTTGAGGAGCGAGGTCTGGCGAAAGGCGCCGTGACCTACCGCCTCCGCGACTGGTGCATCAGCCGGCAACGCTACTGGGGCCCGCCGATCCCGATCATCTACTGCGATTCATGCGGCGAGGTGCCCGTGCCCGAGGATCAACTGCCCGTGCTGCTTCCCGAAGTGGACTATTTTCGGCCGACCGGCACCGGGCAGTCCCCGCTGGCCGCGGTTCCCGAGTTCGTTGCCACGACCTGCCCGCACTGCGGCGGGCCGGCCCGGCGCGAGACGGACGTGTCCGATACGTTCCTGGATTCAGCCTGGTACTTTCTGCGATACCCGTCCGCCGGCCGGGATGACGTTCCCTTTGACCGCGCGTTGACGGAAAAATGGCTGCCCGTCGACCAGTACATGGGCGGGATCGAGCACGTCTGCATGCACCACCTCTACGCCCGTTTCGTCAACATGGTGCTGTACGACCTGGGGCACGTCGGGTTTGAGGAGCCGTTTAAGCGTCTGCGGCTGCACGGCCTGCTGATCAAGGACGGGGCCAAGATGTCCAAGTCGCGGGGCAACGTCGTCAACCCGGACGAGTACATCAGGCGCTTTGGGGCCGACGTGTTCCGGACCTACCTGCTGTTCATCGGGCCGTACGAGGGCGAGAACGACTTCAGCGACCTCGGGATCCAGGGCGTCGCGCGTTTCTACAACCGGGTCTGGCAGTTCGTGACCGAACCGGAGCCCCGGTACGGGACGGTAGCGGACATGGTGGCCGTGGACCGCACGGTCCGCAAGGTCACCGCCGATCTGGAGGGGCTGTCATACCATACGGCGATCGCCGCCCTCATGGAGCTGGTTAACTGGGCCTACACCGCCGCCGAGCAGATGACGCCGGAGCAGCGCCTGCGCACATCCAAGGCTCTGGCCCTGATGCTGGCGCCGTTTGGCCCGATGTTCGCCGAGGAGCTGTGGGAGCGGTCCGGCGGCAGCTACTCGGTGCATAGCCAGCCCTGGCCGGCGTACGATCAGCAGCTCCTCAACCGGCAGCGGGTAACGATCGTCGTCCAGGTCAACGGGCGTGTGCGCGACCGCTTTGAGGCCGAGCCCGGCATCACCGAGGCGGAGGCCGTCAGGGCGGGCAGCGAGCAGCCGCGCGTCGCCGCCATACTCGAGGGCAAGCAGGTCAGCCAGGCCTTTTACGTTCAGGACAGGCTGGTAAACCTGATCGTCAGATGAGGGTGGGGGTAGCCCCCACCCTCACCGGCAATCCTTGTCGAAACCGCCCTTAGGTGGTGGTGGTGCTGCGCCTCCGGGTGCCGCCGGTCCTGCCGCCGCCCGTCGTGCCGGTGTCGCCCTCGCTGCGGGCCGGGCTGGTTTCGGTGGTGCCGCCGAAACCGGGCGTGCTGTAGCCGCTGGTGGTGCCGCCGTAGCCGCCCGAGGTTGCTCCACCGTACCCGCCGCCGGTGGTTGGGCTGACGAAGCCGCCGGGCGTACCGCCGGTGCCATACCCGCCAGCCGTGCCTCCGGCACCGTAACCGCCGGATGTGCCGCCGTACCCGCCGGGGGCGGGGCCGTAGCCGCTAGTCCCGCCGCCGCCGCGCCCATACTGGCCCGTGGTTCCGGCCCCGTAACCGCTTGAGCCGGCCCAACCGCCGCCGGGCCCGCCGCCAAAGGAGCCTGCCCCGCCGCCGCCCTGCGCTTGGCCTGCGCCAACGCCCATGACCATGCCGGACGTGCCGATCTGCGACGATGAGGCGAGGCCCGACAGGGTTGAGCCAACCTGTTGCTGAGCCTGGCTGATCGACTGCGGCTGAGCCTGGGGCGGGCTATACCAGCCCCTGCTGCCCATCAGCCGGAAGATGATGTCGACATTGTCGGCGCAGTCACGGCCTATCGTCTCGAAGTCCCGCTTGACAAACGGGGATGCGGATTCTAGCACGGCGCGCCCGGCGTTGTCCGCCGCGAACTTCTCGGTGTTGAGGCAATCGGTCACGATTGCCCGGTCGGAAAGCCTGCCTGTTCCGTTCAAATGCGCGATCCTCCTTTGCGCGTGGTCTTAGAAGACCTGCGGTGATTGGGTGGCGTACGGAAAGACTTGCTGGGTGCCCATCACGCCCATGCCGCCGGCGCTGGCCTGGTTGATGTGCTGGACCACGCTTTCGACGTGCCTCTCGTGCCCACGCTGAAGTTGCTGCAACACCTGACGGATCTCGGGGTCGTTGACCTGGCTGGCGAAGAAGGCCGCCTTTTCAGCCAGCGTCGCGTGCAGCTGCAGGTTGTCCTGGAGCATGAGAAGCTCCCGCTCGGTAATGCTCACTTGCCCGCCTCCTTTCTAGGGTGAGTTACGGGCGATAGTCTGTGCACTGGCGCAGATGGTATGTACCGGAAAGCAGGACTGCATGCGAGGACAACTGGCAGAATTGTTTGATTCCCCGGACGGATGGCTTTAGTATCGGAGTAAATACGCGGGTTGCCCGGGAGGTGATAGCACTGGGCAGCTTCAAGGTGCGGTTCTTCTTCGTGATCTACATATTGACGCTGGGCGTTCTTGCCATGGGGCGTTTCAGCCCCGGCACTCAGGATGTGTTGCGTGCGCTGGGGCTGCGGTCCGCCGTCGGCATGCTTGGGTACATGCTTGCGGGGGCCGTCGTGGCGTTCACTTTTCTGTGGTTTAAGGGGCACGAGTACCGGCGCACTGACCACGGGCAAAGTGGACTGACGCATGAGGAAATCGAGGCTCGCAGGTCGCTCCGCTACCCGAGGCTCAGAATGACGGAAGAGGCGCAGCCTGGGGGCAACGAGCCCCCGGACGCGCAGCAGTAGCCGGCTCTGCACCGCTCCCAGTACGGCCGAGAAACGCGGGCCACTTCCAGCAACTTACCAAACTTCCATCCAGGTGTCGCTTTCGCGTATGCTGAGTCAGGGTGAGCTTGTTGGATAGCCTGCCATTCCTGGCCGCAGGGGCGTGTCTTCTCGCGGCGGTCATCCTTTACGCCTTCCTGCGCCGTCGCGGGCGCGGCAGGGCGCCGGGATCCCCTGGGGGCAAGCCTGTGCTCACGCGGGAGCAGGCCCAAGCCGAGCAGGCCCTGCGCCTGCGGCTCACAGAGATCGAGCTTGAGCGTGAGCGCCGTGCCCAGAGGCACATGAGCCCCAGGCGGTAAGCGGTCCCCCATATCGCAATAAGGGGCTTGGCCCGAAGAGGCCAAACCCCGGTGGCGGTCCGGGAGACCCGCCTATATGCCCTCGCGGTGGACGATGCGCCCGTCAATGACGGTCATGACCACCGTCAGGTCGCGGATGCGCTCCTCAGGCACCGTGAACAGGTCGTCGGAGAGCACGGCGAGGTCGGCCAGCTTGCCAGGTTCGATGGACCCTTTGATGTCCTCCTCGCCGGTCAGCCACGTGCCGTTGGACGTGAAAAGGCGGATCATCTCGACCCGGCTGATGCGCTCCTCGTCGCCCATGCTGCGGCCTCGCGCCGTGCGCCTCGCCACGGCGGAGTACATCCCCAGAAACGGATTGTAGTGCGCCGAGGTCATGTCCGAGTTGGCCGCGACCTTGATCCCGTGCCGCAGGTAGGTCTTGAGCGGCTTGAAGTAGTGGACTCGCTTTTGCTCCACGACCTCGAAGTACTTGTCGCCCTCGACCCACCCGAAACCGGGCTGGAGCGACACTCCGATGTCCAGCCGGCCCATGATATCCAGCGCCTTGGGCGTCGGCAGGTATCCATGGATGATGTTGTGGCGGGCCGGCTGCGGGCCGGTCGCGGCAAGCGCCCGCTCAAACGCCTCGCATGCCCGGTCCTGCGCCAGGTCGCCGCAGCAGTGGATGCCCACTGACCAGCTGTGCGCCATCGCCAGCCGGAAGTGCTCCTCGAGGCGCTCCAGCTCAAGGCGCAGCGGTATCCGGCTGACGCTGCCGTCCAGGTACGGTTCGTGAAGCATCGCCGTCTTGCTGGCCAGGCCGCCGTCAATGGCCATCTTGAGCGCGCCCAGGCTCAGCCACTCATCGCCGAAACCGGTGAAGCACCCCAGCGCCGACGCGCGGCTGTCGAGGTTCTCCGCGCCCATTTGCGAGAACAGCCCGTGCCAGGCCGGCATCATGTTGACCCGGAGCGGCAGCCGCCCGGCCTGCCTGGTCTGCTGGTAGGCCTGCATCGGCAGCGGGGAAACCCCCGGGTCGACGACGGTGGTAATCCCCCAGCGTATGTACTCGTTGCACGTTATCTCGATGAGGTGCCGGCAGCGAGCCAGGCGGTCTGTGACCGGTTGATCGGCTACGATTGAGTCCACCAGGAGCTGGGCGCCGTTGCGCAGTATGCCGGTCGGCTCCCCGGTGCGCGGGTCCCGGTCGATGGCGCCCCGCTTGGGGTCAGGCGTGTTGCGGTCGATCCCCGCGATCTCAAGCGCCTTCGAGTTAACCACGCTCATGCCAAACAGCCGGTCCAGGATGACCGGGTTGTCGGGCGAAACCGGATCGAGGTCAAGGCGGGTCGGCAGCCGGTTTTCCTCGAACTGGCTCTCGATCCACCCGCCGCCCTCTATCCACTCGCCGGGCCTGTTCTCGGCGACCCGCCGCGCAAGAATCGCCCGCAGGTCTTCAAGGTTGCGGGCATCGAACAGCATCACGCCCTCTAGCAGGGTGCCTGCCGCGAGGATGTGGTTGTGGGAGTCGACGATGCCCGGAATCACGGTGCGGCCGCCGAGGTCGATGACCTTGGTGTCCCGGTCGGTGTGCGCACG
>JAUYEG010000053.1 GCA_030691505.1 Bacillota bacterium
ATGAGGGTTACATTGCCACGATTGCACCGAAGCTCTATGTTAATACCAAGGTGAAGGGAACGTCCCTATTAGTAGTTGGCGTGGAGCCCAAAGAAGAGAGGAAAATCAAGACGTGGTGGAAAATCCAGCAAGGGAAATACCTTGAGCAAACAGACGAGGCCCTGCTTGGAGCACTGGCGGCTCAACTACTCAAGCTGAACATAGGAGACAAAATTTCACTTAACGGGAGTGATATAACTGTCGCCGGTATTCTCGAGGAGACAGGTTCAGGTGATGACTATCAAGTTTTTGTGCCAATACAAACGCTACAGGAGGCATTTGGCAAGGAAGGGATAGTCTCATCTGTAGATATTCGCGCGCTGTGCAATGCCTGTCCCGTAGAACTTATCGCAGATGGCATAAACCAGAATATTACTGGTGTGCGGGCGGTGGCGGTAAAACAGGTAGCGGAGACCGAAATGGGCATGGTGGAAAAAATGAACAAGTTTATGCTGGCTCTGGCTGGCATCACACTGGTTATCGGTGCCTTCGGGGTGGTCAATACCATGATGACATCGGTCCACGAGAGAATTAAAGACATCGGAATTATGAGGGCAGTAGGTGCCTCCCGCAGGCAGATAATCAAAGCCTTCGTTTATGAAGCGATAATCATTGGAATCATTGGGGGAGTCTTTGGTTATATGGCCGGAACACTGGTAGCATACGGGATCGGGCCGCTAGTTTTCGAGGGAACGGCTATAGCCTACGTACCGCAGTATTTACCGTTGTCGCTGCTTCTGTCCATCTTTGTGGCCATTGTATCGACGGCATATCCGGCGTTCCGTGCCACAACGATCAGGGTTTCTGATTCCTTTCGGTCTTTGTGAGGTGAATTGAATGTTAGAAGTGAAGAACGCATCAAAAGTTTACGGTGAGAGAGACACTAAAGTAGTTGCCCTAAATAATGTTTCTCTGCAGGTAAATAAGGGAGATTTCATAGCTATTATGGGCCCCTCGGGAAGTGGGAAGTCCACTCTGTTAAATGTCATTGG
>JAUYEG010000124.1 GCA_030691505.1 Bacillota bacterium
CAGCCCAACGAAACACACGCAGGAGCTGCCGGCCGCCTCCCCGGGGTCCTCTACGACCTGAGCCAAGGGGGGGCATCCGTGCACTGCCGCAGCCTCCAGGCACGGGAAGGTGACCGCCTGCGGCTGACACTGCGCCTGCCGGGGAGCGGCGAGCCTTTCCAGGTCCACGGGCAGGTCAAGTGGGTTAACGCGGAAGACGGCCTCGTCGGTGTCCAGTTCCTGGACGTTCCGCCGCAGCTCAGCGGCGAGTTGCGCCGGCTGGTGGAGATCCGCCAAAGGAATCTGGCGCGCGCCCTGGGCGCCAGGTTGAGGGGCATCGCGCCCGAGGACATCTGGCCCCGTCAGGTCCAATAGCTGGCTCAAGACCGTGACGCGGCGCGCGGTCCGGCGATCCCGCGGATCGGATGAGCGGCTTTGGATGATGGAATTGACTGAAGTTTCGATATAAGCCTACTGCTTAGCAGCGCGCGGCCCCACCTCTGACGCTGGTTCTCCCTACTTGCCCCTCGTGGTGACTGTTCGATGCCCGCGCCTTGCGCTCACCCCAAGGGGCTTGCTTTCTCTGTTGACTAGGTGTATGGCTAGAGCTGATATGGGCTACCCGACCAAGGTGCAGGTCATACAGCGGGCCAAGAGCGAGGAGTTCTGCATCTTCTTGCCCATCGCGCTGGCGCGGGCTCTGGACCTTCGAAAGGGCGAGCGGGTGGAGTGGACGGTGCGGAGCCGTTCGGAGCTCATCCTTAAACGGGTGGAAGACAGGAAGGCAGAGCCATGACCGAGACCACCGGGAGCGCACGGGTGGTGGAGTCGCTCAATTGGGCGGCTGCCTCTCGGGACGACGCGGTGGTGGCGGCAGCGCTGCTTGCAGGGGCAGACCTGGACGGGCTCT
This sequence comes from Bacillota bacterium, assembly GCA_030691505.1. Taxonomy (GTDB): domain Bacteria; phylum Bacillota; class Sulfobacillia; order JAUYEG01; family JAUYEG01; genus JAUYEG01. The sequence continues at coordinate 890 of JAUYEG010000124.1, forward strand.
ACGGTCTGGGCCACGCTCAGATCGTGGACCTGCTCTTCTGCTGGCTGCGGGAAATCGGCGTCCTCGACCTCTTGTCCCAGCTGGAAGGCGTGGGCATGGAGCGGCAGATGATCCCCTTTGAGACCTTCGTCATCCTCTACCTTCTTCGTTGCCTGGCCCGCGTGCCGAGCCAGAACGCGTTGCCGGACCTCTTGTTCTGCGATGAGGCGCTTATGCGCCGCCTGGGCTTCAACGCCCACCCGGTTCGGCCTGAGTCAGCGGGGTGCCGAACGCCGGCAGGGACCCCGTCGCAATCTCCCCTTGGACCCCGAGACCCTCACCAAGAACATCCTGAAGCTCCATCCAGGCACTTTGCACACCGCCGTGGCGGCCATTCTCGCCCGCCTGTGGGCCCAGGTCTCTGAGCTCCCTTCCCCATTGCTGGTCGTCATTGATGGCACCCTCATCGAGGTGGGTCCCAAAGCCAAGGGGGCCACCCGGACCTCCCGCACCCGCCAGGTTTGGACCACGGAAGGGGCAAAGAGCGTCCCGGAGCTGCACATCGGCTTCAAGCTCATCTGGGCCTACGCCCCAGAGGTGGGGCTGCCCCTGGCACTGGCGGTGGACGGAGCCCATGCCGACGAACGCTGCTTTGTCGACGAGCTTCTCGATCAGGCCGAGCGGGTGCTCAGTGGTCGGGCCAAGATCGACCTCCTGGTCATCGACCGCGGCTACCTGAGCGGTCCGGGCCTTTGGCCCAGCGGCCCAAGGAGGGTGGCCCGGCTAGGATGCGGCGCCGGGTGACCGAAGTGGTGGGAATCGAGGGCTGTCAGACCTTTGAGACCTATGCTCCGCCGCCGGAGGTTCGCCGCGGCAAGCACCTGGACAGGTTCAAGAAGCGCTTCACCGCCAATCCGATCAACGCCGTGGTTCTCACCCGCCAGGATGGCTGTGATGATCCGGCTCTCGTGCTGCTGACCAACGGCCCGGTGAGCGTCCCGCTGGCCGTGCTTGATGCCTACGATCAGCGCAGCCGAATCGAGAACCAGGGAAATCGTACGCTCAAGCAGGACTGGTTCCTGGAGCGGCCGCCTCAACGTTCCCGCAAAGGCGTCGAGATTCACGTCCACTTCGTACTGTTGGCCTTCGCGCTCTGTCAGGGCTATCGTCTTTGGGAGGCGGCTCAAGCCGCAGCGGAGGAAGCCGGCCAACGCAGCACCCTGGGTGAATACATGCGCGTTCTCCAACATGAAAACAGAGATCGGGTGCTGGCCTTTGTAGGGGATCACTACGGGATCTACTTTGCCTCTGAATTGGCCTTTCTACTTGGCCGCCGGGTCAAGGACCCCAATCCCCGCGGCGCTCAAAGCCTCGAGGAGCTTCTCGCCCGACTGGGCCTCCCTCAGCCTCACGCTCCGCCCTGAACTTCAACTCAATCTTCCACCCGAGACCTCCGCCCACTTCTGTATGCGATCAACATCACTTCAAGGCCCCCGGGCAAGTGCGCGTCGCCAGGTAGACCGACCCCCCCGGAACATCCTTGGTACCTGATGGCCGCCACGCGCCAGCCGGCGCCCATATCCACAAGTCCCCATCCGAGGCCATGCAACCTGGACCCACGACCGCCGCTGATAACTGGGGACGTGGAACCCTATATCGAGACTTCAGACACTATCGCCAGGACCGCGTACCCGAGCCCCAAGGCCGCCGACACCATGAGACTCGTCTCCAGGAGAAAGACCAAGGCGAGCGCGGACAGCAAGAAGGCAACGATGATCATCCAGAAGGGGCGCACCAGGGCTACGAGCAGCCCGGCTGCCGCGATGACCAGGGCGACGCTACCCAAGACCCATATCGCCAGCTTCAATAGCTCCGGCCCCGGCGAAAACAGGGCCTCATACTGGCGGTAGACCCGGGCGCAGGCCAGCCCAAGAAGGACGTTGGCGGCGACGAGGACTGCAACCAGGATGGAAGTTTTGACCACTACTGCACGGTTGATTTGGCTCATGGTTCCTCCACCTCCTCGACAGCAGGCCCAGAGGGTGGGGTGCCCGGCCAAATGTTGGAAGGCGTGACCCGTGACCTGGTGCGAAGGGTCGCCGTTTGAGGACTTGACCCACAACTGCCGGTTGTTCGCCGGTGCTACAAGGATTGCTGGCTAAAGCCGAACCGGGGCTCGCAGACCCCCTCCGCCAAGCCTGGGTCACCGCTTCGCCGTGCCTCAGGCCATTCCTTCCTTCTGGCCGGTGTATTGCCGAAACGCCCCCGGCAGCGTGGTGGGCCCACCAGCGGCGGAGGGCACCCTGGTCCCCTGCCTGCCTCCGCCCCTTCTCCCGGCTCTGGGGAGCAGATGGGCCCTCTAGCGCCAGAACGTGAGCTGCCACACCTTATTCCCCCGCTTGACCAGGGTCACGACCCACAGTGGAACGCGTGAGCAGATGGTGAGCGCGGCCCGTGAAACCTCCGGCCGCTCTTGCGGCGGCCTGAGGGGGACCTGTGGTGGGATGACGGTCTTCTGGGCCGTCTGGGTCCTGACGGCAACGGCGACAGTTTCCTGCCCGGACCCTTGACGAAACGCCGGTTACGAGCAGGAAGAGGCCCGCGCCGAACACCATGACATTCATCAGGTACAGCGCCAGCCAGCTCCAGGGATCCTGGGGACCCACCCCCTCCCCGCGCCAGTCGGCGGTAAGAACGAAACCTTTCAGAGCGAACATCGGGGTGAAAGGCTGGAAGACCGGCGGAAAGGCATAGACCGCCAGCCCAAGAACGACCAAGAAGACAGAGAAGGCACGGTGATACCTTGTGTTGCTGTAAAGGTACAAGCCCGTCCCCAGCACCGTCAACAGGGAGAAGGGGGCAAACGCAAGCGCACCTAGATTGCGCAAGACGGCGACGCAGGCCAGGAGGAGGATGAGCGCGGCCAGGCGCCTGCGAATGCGAGGCTCACATCCTGAAGGCCGTGCCGGTTCTTCCCGGGCTCTTTCCGGGACCACCCTTGCCCCGCGTCCTTCACGGCTTCATCCGCAGGGACCGGCGCGCCGCAGCGCCCGCAACACCTTGCGCTTTCGGCGGCGGGTTTCCCGCAGCGCTCGCAATACATGGCTATCGTCCCCCCGGATGACCGCTGCCGGCAAGAACGGGCCCTGACGGTCGTACCGGCGCCCGCGCCGATTCTGACTCCCCGGGATGCGCCGGTTGGGCGCATGTATCCAGGCGGTCTAACCGGTAGCTTCCATCCCGACCTCCCGGCTCGATGGGCGTCCGGCCAACGCCTCCTCGGGCGGGGAAGTGCTTGCCTGCCGTCGTCGAAGGTGCGCCTCAGCCCGAGCCAGCCATAGTGCCTGCGTGGCCCTGACCCGGCCACGCGCCGGGGATCCGAGGCCATGACAGGTGTGAGACAATGCCGACATTTCCCTTGTCGGTCAAAAAACAGTTGACGAAATCGCACGCGCGGAATAGACTACGGCAAAGGGGAAGAACCACACAACAGCCTGCTGCGTTTTACACCCCTTTATGCAGGGCTTGTGTCATATCCGGGGCACATTTGGGGCACAAACCAGCGCTACTAACCCCAAAGCGCGCGGTCTATCGTCGCCGCCGCCTCTTTCAGCTCGCCTGCGCCGATGTGCCCATAGACGTCCAGCGTGAACGCTGCTGTGGCGTGGCCTAGAGCGCGCTGGATCAGCTTGAAATCCACGCCTGCGCGGCGGGACAGGTGTGCGTAGGTGTGGCGCAAATCATGGAACCGCACAGGCGGCAGGTCCAGGGAGTCAGCCAACCGCCGGAACGACTTCGACAGCCCACATGGGTCTAGTGGCCCGCCGGTCGGCGTGGTGCAGACGTGATCGCCACCTCGCCAGGCGGGTCCGGCGGCCAGCCGTTCCTCTCGCTGCCTGCCTCGCCACTTCCGCAAGTGGGCCACGGCACTGGGCGGCAGAGACACTGAACGCTGGCTCCCGCTGCTCTTCGTCGGTTGCACCACGAGGCCTTCACCAGTTTGGCGTTGGAGGGTCTGAACGACCGACGCCTCCTCCCGCTCAAGGTCGAGGTCGCGCCAGCGCAGCCCGCATATTTCACCACGCCGCAGGCCACACATGAGGCCGAGGACCACCGGGGCGGTTAAGCGGGTCTCCGCTGCTTGCTCGATCAACAGGCGCGCCTGCGGTTCGTCCAGGGTCAGCATTTCCCGCCGCTCGATCTTCGGCGACTTGACCTTGCTGACGACGTTGCGCGGCATGAGCCCGTCGTCGACGGCGCGCTCAAGAACCATGCGCAACACCGCCCGGACATACTGAACCGTTGACGGTGACAGCCCCTGCTCCAGCAGGTGGCCGAGAAAGGCGTGGACGTGGGCCGTGCTCAAGTCCTTGAGCCGGAGTTCGCCGAGGAATGGTACTATATGCCGGTGAACGTTGACAGAATATCCCCGGTAGCTCTCATAAGCGACGCTGTGCTTAACCCCAGCCAGCCACAGTTCGGCGAAGGCGGCCACGGTTGGCGTCCGTCCTGCTCGCAGCAGCCCCTTGTCCTTGGCGCTCTCCATCTCCCGCCCGGCCTTCTGAGCGTCGCGCTTCGTGCCTTCGACGGTCTGAGAAGAAATCCCCCACTGACCCGTGGCCGGGTCCTTGACGCGCACTCTGATACGGAACACTCCCGGCCTGACCTCCCTAATACTCGCCATGCTGGTCGCCCTCCTCGTCGCCGCCAGTGGTTTGCCGGGCGACGTAGGCTTGGAGGTCTCGCTCCCAAATACGCCAGCTGCCACGGGCGCGGAAGGCGCGCAATTCGCCTTTTTGCAGGAGCCGCAGGGCCGTGCTGTTGCTGATCCGCAGCCGCTCGCACAACTCACGCAGTTTCAGCGGGTCCTTCTGCATTGTGTTTCACCTCCGAGAGTAGTATTCGCCACAATCGGTCAGGGTCCTTCTTCGGTCTCCACAAGTGCACGGAGAGAAACCCCGCTCACGGCGGGGCCTCTCGCCGGTCGCGCTACTCCGCGACCTTCTGGACCGTCCAGGTCTTGTTCTTGAGCGTGAACGTGGCACTCGTTCCGAGCGCCATGGTCCGAATGTTTATGCCTGTCTCCGCTTGAATGTGGGCGACCAACTGGTCCGCGCTCATGCGAGTGGTTTTCCGGTCGGGGCGCGTGCCTGCTGTGAAACTCCAGGCAACGAGGCCGATTGGCTGGCGCTTGCCGGGTTGACCGGCGGTGCTC
>JAUYEG010000140.1 GCA_030691505.1 Bacillota bacterium
GCAGTGTCTCGCTCTTGATTTCCCCCGCGCTAGAGCACGAAGGAGTGGTTGCCGATCCTCAGCGAGACAGTAAGGCTGTGCATATACGCGTTGCTGGTCTTGGCCGGGTTGAAGAAGAACAGCGCCCCACCGGTGGGGTCCCAGCCGCCGACCGCATCCCGGGCGGCCTTCATGCTTGACTCGCTCGCGGGCAGGTTGATGCGTCCGTTGGACACCGGCGAAAACTGCCCCGCCTGGTATATGACGCCACGTACGGTGTTCGGGAATCTCGAGCTGCGCACGCGGTTGAGCACCACCGCTGCCACAGCCACCTTGCCCGTGTACGGCTCCGCGCCGGCCTCCGCCTCAACCAACCGTGCCAGCAGGCTGAGATCCGCGCTGGAAACCGACACCGCGCCGCGCGAGCTGAGCGTGCCGGCCCCGGTTGACGGGATGGCCAGCACCTGGCCCGGCTTAATCACCGTCGATTTCAGGCCGTTTGCGGCCACGAGGGCGTTGACCGTCGTCCCGAACCGGCGGGCGATCAGCCACAGGCTGTCCCCGCTCCTCACCGTGTACGTGTTGCTCGTGCCCCCGGGCACACGCAGGACTTGACCGGCGTAGATGGTGTTCCCGCCTAGCCCGTTGAGCGACTTGAGCGCCTGCGCCGTGGTCCCGTAGGCCTGGGCGATCTTCCACAGGGAATCGCCCCGCTGCACCGTGTAGCTTCCTGAGCTTGGCGCGGCGGCTGCCACCGGGGCCAGGACGGCTGAGGCCAGGACGACGAGCACGACAAGCGCGGCAATCCGCCGGGCTGCGCGCAGTGCCGCCGGTCCCGGCATGGTCGATGAACGCCTAACCGACATGCGTTTTCCTCCTTTCGGCGCCTCCGGGGTTAGTTGGACGGTTAGGGTGAAAGGTAGTCCCCGCGGCACACGCTTCACGCCGCTTCACCGCTGCCGGGTGGCCCCCGGTCTCTGTTCCCCCGTACCAGATTCGCGCGGTCCACAATGGGACGCTCGCGCCAACTGGATTCGGCTGTGCTGATTTCGTGTCAGGCCAGGTCAATGGCCCATTACGATTATGTTGCCTTTAACAATGTACCTCAGAGCACCAACGGTTGTCTAGTTTATAAGGCCAGCTAATGACGTGCTAAGTATTTCCCGCCGTGGCAGCGCAAGTCAGTATTAGGTCGGGCTTTCGGTTAGGGGATGGGGAATCGGGGATGGGACCTCCGGATGCTGCGCCCTAGCCGCCGAGCCAGCCGCTAGGCATGCCGGCCGGGGCCACTTGCAGGTTGCCTCGCCAGCCGGTGCGCGCCAGGTTTTCCTTGGCTGCGGACTCTGCCAACTCGGGTTTATTGCAGTCAAGACTCAGATGGGCGAGCAGCACGGTGCGGGTTTGCCCGCTGACGAGGTCGGGCAGCGCAGTCGCCGCCTGGTCGTTGGAGAGGTGGCCCTCATCGCCGAGCACGCGTGCGATCAGGCTCCGCGGCCGCCCCGAGGCCAGCTGCATGCCGCGGTCGTGGTTGCTCTCAAGGATCAGATGTGTGCACCCGGCAAGGTGACCGGCGACCTCACCGCTGACATGGCCCAGGTCCGTCGCCAGCCCCAGTGCGCAGCCATCAACCCTGCAGACAAAACCCAGCGTCGGCACGTCATGGGGTGTGCGGAACGCGGTGAACTCCAGCTCCCCGATACTGACCGGCTCGCCGGGCACCAAATCCCTCCGTGGGTAGCCCCGGGCTGCTCTGCCGTACGGGGCGGGAGCAAAACACTGCGCATGCCAGACCTGCGTTTGCGCGTATACGGGGATCTCGTAGCGGGCCGGAAACGGGTTGCGCAGCCCCAGGCAATAGGTGTGGTCGATATGCTCGTGGGTCACTAGCACCGCGTCGAGGGTGGACGGGCAAAATCCCAGTCCCGCCAGGGCGGCTTCGAGGCGCCGCTGCCGCACGCCGCAGTCGATGAGAACCCGGGTCGGGCCGGGGCCCACGATCAGGTAGGCACTGCCATACCTGCTTGAGCTGGCGATGGAGCTAAACCGGATCACGGTTCCTCGTCCACCCAGGTGTGGAGGCGGTCCGGCCGGGCCCGCGAGGCCTCCGCGCGCGGCCCGGCGATGGCCCACAGGTAGTGCAGGTGGTAGCCGGGGGCGGCGCAGACCGTGTGGTATCCCTGAGCGATGGCCAAGGCGTCCGCGTGCTGGAACACCAGGGCCTGATCGGATCCGGTAAGGCCGGGTGCCCGCTCGCCGTACAGGCGGGCCATCCCGAACCCGCTGGAGGGTGCGAAGCGAAATACATAAATCTCTTCATGCTGCGTTTCGCGCGGTCCGTCGGTCCACCCGTCTTGAGTCTCACGCCGGTCATGGCGGTGCGGCGGGTACGTGGACCAGCCGCCGGGCGGGTTGTAGGTTTCGCCGATTGAGAGGCACACCGATCCGGAGCCCGGCAGTAGCGAAGGCGTCACCAGCCGGCGGTGGGCGCCGTATCCGATCTCACGGGAATTGTCCGGGAACGGCCCGTGCAGGTCCGTTTCCGGCGGGCTGCAGCCTGACGGCAGGGCGGTGGCTGCGAAAAGCATCTCGGCAGCCTCCAGCGCCTGCAGCTCCACCGGCGTGTCCGGCGGCAGGTACAGGAGCTGATGGAGCGGCCATGGCGAAGTATGCACCAGCGGCCTGAACTCGGGCGAGATCCGGCGGCGGGGACGCGGCAGGGCGCCCAGCGCGGGGCCGGAGGGTGTGCGCGGCAGGAATGAAGTCCACGGCGCAGCCTTGAGCGACGTTCCGGCGTTTGCCCAAAATCGTCCGCCCGCCGTGGCCGCGACGCGGCCGGAAGCGAAAACAACGGCCGTCTCCCGGCGAGGGAGCGCCGTGAAGTCAAACCGCTCTCCCTGCGCGAGCCGCAGCAGGCTAATCTCCAGATGCGGCAGCTCCAGCACAGGAGTAAGTCCCAACTCGGTCTTGAGCGGGCGGGTCCAGCCTGCCACTCCAGTCCTCCATCCCAAACCAGCGCCCCTTGGGGCTCAGACTATCTTCCCGCCGTCCCGATTCTCTTCCTGCCAAGCCGCTGCGCGGGGGAAGTGCCGCTTTCACGCTCGTGGTTTCGGCAGGTGCAGTGTCAACTGCCAGGAAAGAGTTGCACGGTGAACTCAGTCTGCCTGGGGGTGTGGGTTTGGGAAGCAAGTGGGGAAAACGGCCAGCGACCTTTGTGGCCCTTTCTCTGGCGCTGACCTTTCTGGTCGCGGCGTGCGGGCCGCAGACGGCGACGCTGCGCCTGACGGTCCACGATCCGGCGGGGAAGGCACTGGCTGGGGTCGACGTGGCGGTCAAGGGCAAGACAGCGAAGACCGACGCAAGTGGAGTGGCGACCCTGAGCGGCCTTGAACCCGGACAGGCCCAGATCGGGGTGTCGGGACAGGGGTATCAGGAAACCCGCACCGAGACCCTCAAGGCTGGCGCTAACCAGGTCACAATCACTTTGACCGCCCTGTCGCTCACCATCAAAAGCCCTGACGGCGTGCCGCGGCTGCGGATGAGGTTCACGTTCAAATCAGGCGGAAAGACCGTGATTTCGGAGGGAGCCATAGTCCGCGACCAGGCGTCGCACTGGAAGATCAGCGATGACGCCGAGTTCGTCACCACCATCGGGGGCACGATCTACTTGAAGGTGGACGGCCGGTGGCAGAAACTTGAAGGGCTCGCCGGAGCTTTCGCGGGCGCCTTCACCGCCGTCGCTGATGGCTTCATGACCGGGTTCCAGGCGTTTATCCTGAGTGTGAGCACTCCGCAGGTACAGGTGCGTCAGACGGGCACCGGCGACGTCAATGGATACCAGTGCCGCATATACGAAGTGACCGGCACGGCCTCGGGTGAGTGGGTGAAATCCACCGTGCATATCATTGGCTCTGGACCGTATGCCGGATATGCGACGCGCACCCACTGGGAAAACGCCAAGGGCGAAACCATGACGACTGACGTATACGATCTCGGCGCCGATTTCACAATCAATGCTCCGCTCTAGCAACGTTGGTCCACTCAATGTGTAGGATGGCCGGATGTGCAGGCGCGCTGGATCTAATTGCTCCTTGACACCAGGGCTGGCCTGCGTTAACGTGGTCGGCAATAAGCTAAGGCGATGAAGGGGACCAGTAGCCGGTCACCCCTGCGATCCAGAGAGCGGCCCCAATGGTGCGAGGGGCTGCCGCGGATGCCGGCGAACCCACCCCGGAGCTCGCGTCGAGGAGACTAGCGGGTCCGCCCGTTACCGCGGCAGGCCATCACGTTGTGGCCCAAGTCCCGTTCCGGCCAACGAGACGACCTGTGCCGGGCGGATCAAAGGTGGTGCCGCGGCTAACGCCGTCCTTTCGGGGACGGCGTTTTTGTTGTCGCGGCTTAGCGGGCAGGGGGTAGGGTGGATGAGCGCGTTGGATTCAGGTGCAAACCGGGAAGACCGGGAGTCGATCTGCTTTATCGGCGCGGGCGCGTTGGCCTGGAGCCTGGTAAACGGCATGCTGAAACGGGGAGGCGTGAACCCGGAGCAGCTGCGGGTCTGCAACAAAGCCGACGACTGCCGGCTCGACCGTTTTGCCAGGCTGGGGGTACAGACGAGCCGCGATAAGAGCCCGCTGATCGCCGGGGCCAAGACGGTTGTGCTCGCGGTCAAACCGCAGGATGCGGGTGAGGCCCTGCAGCAGGCCGCGCCGTGGCTTGAGCCGGGCTCGCTGCTCGTCTCGGCGGTGGCCGGACTTCCGCTGAGCTACATCGCCGCAGCCGTGGGAGACAAGGTGCACCTGGTGCGGGCGATGCCCAACACTTCATCCCAGGTCGGCTTGTCCGCAACGGCCATCGCCGCGGCTCGCGAAACGCCCCGGGAGCTGGTCCTGCGCGCGTGCCGGTTGTTTGAAGCCGTGGGGGCCGTCTTTGAGGTTGACGAATCTCTGCTCGACGCCGTGACCGCCGTCAGCGGATCGGGGCCGGCATACTTTTACTTTTTCACCGAGTTGCTCATTGGAGCTGCCGAAAAGGCCGGCCTCGACCCGGAGCTGGCCCGCCAGCTGGCGGTGCAAACGCTGCGCGGCGCCGCGGCCATGCTGGGCGAGCCTGGAGCCGACCCGGCCCGGCTACGTGCCCAGGTTACCTCGCCCCGCGGGACCACCGAGGCGGCGATCAAGGCGATGACCGAACACAGGCTCCCAAACGCCGTCGCGCAGGGCGTGCTGTCGGCGGCCGACCGTTCGCGTGAACTCGGCGCAGGTTTCCGGACGGGGGATCGCTGAAACCCGAAACGCCCCTCTGCACTGCGACAGGGCTATCGGTCCGGTGAGGGTCTGTACTCGCCGGCGCCGCGGCCACGTCGGGATTTGGTCCTACTCCTGGGGCGCCACCCTATATAGCAGGCACGCTGCACTGTGGTCCAGTCCAACCTGAGCAAGCGCAGGTTGGGTCACGCTGCACTCAGGCATGCGCAGCGGGCAACGCGGGTGGAAATGGCATCCCGGCGGCGGGCTGGTCTGTGACGGCGGGTCGCCTTCGATGATCGGCAGCTCCCACCCCGCCGGCTCCCGCCGCACGACGCTTGGTATGGCCTGCAGCAGGGTCCTGGTGTACGGGTGGCGGGGTGCGGCGAACAATGAGGCGGACGGGGCCACCTCCAGAGTGCGGCCCAGGTACATCACCGCGATCCGGTCGCTCATGTACCGGATCACCGCCATGTTGTGCGAGATGAACAGATACGTCAGTGAGAACCGTTCCTGCAACTCCTTGAGCAGGTTGAGCACCTGGGCCTGAACCGAGACGTCAAGGGCCGACGTAGGCTCGTCAAGGACCAGGAAATCGGGATTTATAGTCAGCGCCCGCGCGATCGCGATCCGTTGCCGCTGGCCCCCGCTGAACTCATGCGGAAATCGGCTCATCTGCTCTCGACCGAGTCCGACCGTTTCCAGGACAAATGCGACTCGTTCGGCGATTTTCGCCCGGTCTGACCACCCCGCCACGGTCAGCGGCTCCGCGACGATTGCCCGCACCGTCATCCTCGGGTCAAGCGAGGACTGCGGATCCTGAAAGATGATCTGGAACCGTCGCCGTAGCCGCCGCAGCTCTCGTTCGTTCAGGTCCGTCAGCCGCTGGCCGTCGAAAACCACCTCGCCGTTGTCCGCGTCCTCCAGGCGTATGAGCAGGTTGCCGAGGGTGCTCTTGCCGCAGCCGGATTCGCCGACCAGGCCGAGCGTTTCACCGCGAGCAATTGACAGTGACACATCGTCGACAGCCCGCACCAACAGGCGCGGCCGGCCGAAGAGATCGTGGCGGCTCCCGAACGACTTGGTCAGCCCGGCAGTTTGTACGAGGGGCGCCGGGTCAAGGCTCATGGCGAGCACTCCTCCCACCCGCAGTTGCCATCCCGGTCCTCAAGGAGCCAGCACGCCGCCCCATGCCGGTCGCCTCCGGCGCACACCGACGTGCTCCAGAACACCGGCGGGCGCTCCCGGGCGCATCTAGGGGCAGCGGCGGCGCATCGGGGGTGGAACCGGCACCCCGGCGGTGGATGCAGCAGGCTCGGCACCGACCCCGGGATGACCCGCAGGCGCTCGTCCCGGTGAAACCGTTCGGGAATGGTCTCGAGCAAAGCCGCGGTATAGGGATGCCGGGGGGATGCCAGCACCTCGTCCACCGGTCCGGTTTCAACCACGTTGCCGGCATACATCACGGCCACCTGGCGGCAGACGTTGGCCACCACGCCCAGGTCGTGGGTGATCAGGAGCACCGCCGTGCGGCGCTCGACGCACTTCTGCTTGAGGAGCGCCAGAACCTGAGCCTGGACGGTCACATCCAGGGCAGTCGTGGGTTCGTCCGCGATGAGAAGGTCAGGCTCACAGGACAGGGCCATGGCGATCATCGAGCGCTGCCGCATGCCTCCCGACAGCTCGTGCGGGTAGAGGCCGGCGACACGCTCGGCATCGGGTATCCGCATCTCACGCAGCAGGTCGGCGGCCCGGGCCGTGGCCGCCGACCTGGTCACGTCCTGATGACTCTGAATGACCTCCGCGATTTGCCGGCCAACGCGAATCGTCGGATTGAGCGAGGTCATGGGCTCCTGAAAGATCATCGAGATATGCTGGCCACGGATGCGCTGCATGCCCTGCTCGTCCCGGGCAAGCAGATCCTCGCCGCGGAACAGGATCCGGCCCTGCGGCACGCGGTAGTGTCCCTCCGGCAGCAGCCGCATGACCGCCATTGCCGTGACGGACTTGCCGCATCCCGATTCGCCGACGAGACCGGCTATCTCGCCGCGGCGGAGTGCAAGGTCAACACCGTTGAGCGCCCGGGTCACCCCCCAATAGGTGGGGAACTCCAGGTGAAGGCCCTGGACCTCAAGCAACGGCTGGTTCTGGTCCTCCGCCGCGCTCCGCGTCCCGCGCACTGCGGCAGCTGTGCTCATCTTCCGCGCTTCCGCCCTTCCGCTAGCGGCGCTGCCGCGGATCTAGGATATCCCGCAGTCCGTCGCCGAAGAGGTTGAACCCGATTGCGGTGACGAAGATCGCCGCCCCGGGGAACGTCGCGTACCACCACTGGTCGAGAATAAACCGGCGCCCCGCACTGACCATCGCTCCCCACTCGGCCGTCGGCTGTTGGGCGCCAAGTCCCAGGAACGACAGCGCCGCCGCCGTAAGGATTGCCCCGCCGATGTCGAGCGTGGACTGTACCAGCACGGGGGCGATGGTGTTGGGCAGTATGTGCCGCACGATAATCCACACCGGACGCGCGCCGAAGGCCCGCGCCGCCCTGACGTACTCTCGCTCGCGCACGCCGAGGGCCTGGCTGCGTACCAGGCGTACGTAGATGGGGATGCGCACGACGGCGATGGCAAGCATCGCGTTGCGCAGGTTGGGCCCAAGCGCGGCGGACAGGGCCATGGCCAGGATCAGCGACGGGAAAGCCAGGATCATATCCATCAGCCGCATGATGACGGTGTCCATCATTCCGCCCCAATACCCCGCGATGCTGCCGATGACAAGACCGACGACGAGCGAAAGCATGACGATCATCAGCCCGACGCCGACCGAAAGCCGGGCCCCCCACAGGACCCGCGAGAAGATGTCGCGGCCGACGTCGTCCGTCCCAAAAAGGTGGCCCCTGCCCGGCCCAACGAGACGCACGCCCCAGTCGATCGCGTCTGGATCGTAGGGGCTCACGACGGGGGCCAGGAGGGCGGCGACGCAGACGACGACGATGATAACCAGACCAGCCAGCGTAAGCGGGTTCTTGCGCATCAGGTACCACTGGTAGGCTAACTGCTCGCCAGAGAGCATCTAGCCCACCCCCCTGATGCGCGGGTCGAGCAGCGTGTACGCAATGTCAACGAGCAGGTTGATGATGACGTAGCCGGTGGCCACAAAGACCGTGAAGCCCATGATCGCCGGAAAATCGAGAAACCCGATTGAGTCCACGACATAGCTGCCCATGCCCGGCCAGGCAAAAATGGTTTCCGTCATTATCGCGCCTCCCAGCAGGTCCCCGACCGAAAGGCCGATGACGGTGACCGTTGGGATCAGCGCGTTGCGCAGCGCATGACGGTAAATCAGCGACTTGCGCGAGATGCCGTTGGCGCGCGCCGTACGCACAAAGTCCTGGTTCAGGACCTCGATCATGCTCGACCGGACCTGCCGGGCAAACACCCCCACGTTCACGAACGAGAGGCAAAAGGAAGGAAGGATCAGGTGGTAGAGAGCGTTGCCGAATGAGGCCAGGCTGCCGCGCAGCAGGCTGTCGACGAGTAGAAACCCAGTCACGCGGGGCACCTCGGGCGAAAACGGGTTGATCCGCCCCGAGCCTGGCAAGACGCCCAACTTGCCATAGAAAACGAGCAGCATCATCAAACCCAGCCAGAACAGCGGCGTGCTGACTCCCAAGACGGAATAGGTGCGGCTTAGATGGTCGACGACGGTATCCTTTCGCACCGCGGACCACACGCCCAGGGGGATGCCGACAAGCACCGCCAGGGCGATGGAGCACAGTGCCAGTTCGAGCGTCGCCGGAAAGAAGGTAACCAGGTCGTCGATCACCGGACGCTGCGTGCGAATCGAGATGCCCAGGTCAAAACGCAGCAGTCCGGCGATATACCGGCCGTACTGCACGTGCAGTGGTTGATCGAGACCGAACTCGCGCCGGATGCGGGCCACGGTCTCCTCGCTGGCCCGCTGGCCGACCATCATCCGCGCCGGGTCGCCCGGCACAACGTGCGATACGAGGAACGTAATCAGGGTCACCCCAAACAGCACCAGGACGAGCAGCGCCATGCGCCGCAGGACGAGACTGCCGATCGACACCGGACAACGCTCCTCACGCAAAATCAGACCCGTCCCGCCGGGCCCCCGCAGGGGGCCCGGCGGGACGTTTGCTACGGCGCTGTGCTAATGCCCCTGGACCGGGCTAGACAACAGGCGCTGTCTTACTTCTTGGCCATCTGATGGAAGTTGTACATGTCAAGGAGCATCGGGTTAAAGACGAACCCCTCGACGTTCTTGCGCCATGCAAGGTTGTAGTTCTTCTGAACCAGGAAGATGTACGGGGCGTCCTCCATGATCAGGTCCTGGGCCTGCCGGTACAGCGTGGTCCGCTGGGCCTGATCGCTGATCCGTGCCGCTTCCCGCACGAGGTCCGTCACCTGTTCGTTCTCATACCAGCTGCGGTTTCCTGCAAGGCCCCAGTTCTGGGGCTCGAACCAGTAGTTCATGAACATGTACGGGTCGGCGAAGTCCGGGGTCCAGTTGCCCGCCGCGAGCTGGAATTCGCCCTTGTCCAGGTTCTCGCGCATCGTTGCGTAGGCTAGCTTTTCGAGCTCAACTGTGATGCCGAGTTCCTTGAACTTGGCCTGAAGCGCCAGGCCGACCGGTTCCCAGTTGGGATCACGGTCCGCGTAGAGGTACTTGAGTGTAAGCGGGGTGGCCACGCCGGATTCGGCGAGCAGTTGCCTGGCCTTCTCGAGGTTGTAGGTGTACTGCTTCACATCGGACGCGTATCCCCACATGCCCTGCGGCACCGGCCCGCGCATTTGGGTCGCGTTGCCCAGGAAGACGCCCGAGATGATGCCCGCATAGTCAGCCGCGTAGCTCAGAGCCTGGCGGAACTTCACGTTGTCGAGGGGCGCCTTCTGACAGTTCATGTATGTGTAGGTGACCGAGAGGCTGGGCCAGCTCTTGACCACGATATTCGAGTTTTTCTCAAGCTGCCTGTACATGTCAAGGGGCAGCTCGGCGGCCACATCGATGTCGCCCTTTTCGAGCTGCAGCCGGCGGGCTGACGGATCCTTGACGATCTTGATGAGCACAGTCTTGATGCTGGGCGCGGTTCCCGCGTAGTTGGGATTAAGGACCAGCTTGTGCTGGCTGTCCTTGACCCATTGCTCAAGCTTGTACGGCCCGCTGCCCGCCGTATGCTCGGACAGCCAACCCTGGCCGAGGTCCCCGTCCTTCTCCTTGCTCTGAACGGCCGGGTTTACGATACTCGCGCCGTTGTTGGCCAGCGCGTAGAGGAACGGCGGGAACGGGGCGTTGAGCGTGAACTTGATCTTGTACGGTTCGACGACCTCGACGGTTTCCAGCGTCGGGTAGGCCTCCGCGGGACCCTTTCCGATAGCCATCAGCCTGTCGAAGGTGTATTTGACCGCCTCGGCGTTCACGGGTTTGGCGTCATCGAATTTGGAGTTCTCACGTAGTGTGAACTCCCAGACGAGACCGTCCGGGCTGACCGTCCACGACTTGGCCAGGGCCGGGCCGACCTCAGTGGTTGCCCCCTTGTAGTCCACTAGCCGCTCGTAGCACCAGTAGCTGACCGCCCATGAGCTGTTGGTGGAGGTAACCGCCGGGTCGAGTACGTCGATATCGTCGGCGATGCCGACCACCAGCGTGTCCTTCGGCACTTTGGGGCCGCAACCCGGCAGCAGCAAAGCCAGGACAATCAACCCCAGCACAATCTGAAACACTATCCCGCGCCTCTTCGCCTGCACCTGTTTTTCACCTCTCATTTTCTGTGATGGGACTATCTTCGGCCGCCCCGCGCATCCTCCAGGCGTGTGTGGTCGGTCTTTCGGGAGGGTGATTTGCCAGTAAGCCCCCATCGGCAAGGAGTGACCGGTGTCCATCAAGTAAACTATTCCGGACAAAGCCCGACTTCCCTGCGGGTTGGAACTATATGGGCAAGGAGGACAAGATACCGATGAACGACATCACGGCAGGCCGGGGCCCCCAAGAGCTCTCCGGACAGGAGGATACGTACGTGCGCCACATCCCGTCAATGACCACCGCCGCCGTTCGCGCGGCGCTCAAGCGGGGCACCGACACGGTCATCATCCCAGTGGGGGCCACCGAGCAGCACGGGCCGCACGCGCCGCTGGCCACCGACTCGATTGTCGCGGAGGAAGTCGCAATAAGGCTGGCGACGCGGATTGACGCGCTGGTGGCGCCGCTGATTCCGGTCAGTTTCTCGGCCCAGCACCTGAGCTTCGCGGGTTCGATCAGCCTCTCGCTCGACACGCTGGTGCAGGTGCTCTGTGAGGTGACGGAGTCGCTGGCGGGGCAGGGGTTTCGCCGCTTCGTGCTGTTCAGCGGACACGGCGGCAACCGGACGGCGATAGACGTCGCGGCCCGCGAACTGAAAGTGCGCCACGGCCAGGACTTTCAGGTTATGGTTCTCAACCTGTTGGCCCTCCAGACTTCGGCTGAGCTCCGCCAGCGCGTCGAGAGCAAGCTGGGCGTCAAGTTCTCCGGCATTTGGGAGGCCCACGGCGGTGAGCAGGAGACCGCGATGGCCATGGCCCGCGACGAACGGCTTGTCGACCTGGGGCAGGCGCCTCCCGAAGCCGCCGCAATCGACGGGTACATCCGCCGCACGCGCGACCCTATCGCCTGGATCGTCAGTTTCGACCTCCCCAAGTACTCAGCTCACGGTACCTGGGGCGACCCGCGAGGCGCGACGGCTGAGCAGGGCAGAGTAGTATTGGACCTGCTTGCGGAAATGCTCGCCGAGCGAATCGCCGGCAAGTGGGAGGACTAGGGTCGGAGGTGCGCCGCTCCCAAGCGGCGAAACCTGGATACCCGAGACGGCCGGGCCGCAGCTGGCAAGGCAGCGCACGTTGCGGTGACAGGCGTGGCCATCGCACCGGCCAGGACAGGGGCCTTTGACATGCTTGATCTGATCGGCAACGGGGTCTCCCGCCAATACCCGGGCACACGGGACGTGTTGGGCCCCAACCTGACCGTGCTTTTCGTCGGTTTCAACCCGGGGCTGCGTTCCGGCGAGACTGGACACCATTTCGCCGGGCGGGGCAACCGTTTCTGGGATCTGCTCGCGTCGAGCGGGCTGGCCCCGCGCAGGTTTTTCCCTGCCGAGGACCGCCTTATGCTCTCACTGGGGTACGGTCTTACCAACATCGTCGCCCGCACAACGCCCGGGTCCGGCGATCTGCGCCCGCCCGAGCTGCGCGACGGCGCCATAGCGCTCCGGCGCAAAGTCGACATAACAGCCCCGCAGATTGTCTGCTACCTCGGCAAGGGTGTCTACGCCAGCGCCATCGGCAGCGATGGCGCCGGGCTGGACTTTGGGCTGCAGCCGGGGGGCATTTTCCCGGGCAGTTTCGACTTCGTGGCCCCGTCGTCCAGCGGCCGGGCGACGATCCCCTATGCTGATAAGCAGGCGATTTTCGGCGCGCTGGCCGGACTCGTGGGACAGGTTACTGCCAGGCTGCGGGAGGCGTGGCAGAGCGGTTTCGTCAGCAACGTCATCGAACAGGCCCTCGCGATGCGGTCCGGGGAGACGCTGACGGTGATCTGCGATGAGGCCCGCGATGAATTGGCGGAGTCCCTGGCCAGGGGCGCGGCCCGCGCCGGGTGCAGGTTTGACAGGCGGCGTTTCGGCGACGAAGGCTTGTCCCGGCTGGGCGACTCGGACGGCGTCGTGCTGGCGCCGTCGCCCGCTGCGTGGCGCGAGCCGCGGCTACGCCATCTCCTCCGGTTGCCCGATGGTCCGGCCGGCCGCCTGCGCAGCCTGTTCCTGCCGCCGCAGCCGCTGGAGAGCCTGTACCGGGTATGCAGCGTACCCTATCGCGACCACGTCGCCTTTCACGACCGCCTCATGGTGACTCTGCGGTCGGCGCGGCAGGTCAGAGTGACCTCCCCCGCGGGGACCGACATCTCGTTCCATGTGCGGCCCTTCGTTGCACATACCTTTTCGGCGCGCCAGCCGGGCCAGTTCATGCTGGGCATCCCGGGCGAGGTGACGACCGCGCCGGTCGAGGCCAGCACGGAGGGCCGGCTGGTCTTTGACGTGGCGGTCTACCTTGGCCCGCTATCGGAGTCCATGGCGTTTGAGATCCGCGATGGCCGCGTTACGAGCGTGGAGCGCGAGGGGCGCTACGACGGGAGCGGCGCGCCGCCCGACCCGGTGCTCGACCGGTTTCTGGCTGAGCTAGAGGAACGCGCGACCGGGTGGCCCGATGCGTTGCGCGTGGGGGAGTTCGGGTTGGGAACCAACGCTTCCGCCCGCTATTCGGATTCGTACATGGAAAACGAGGCCGTCATGGGCTCGTGCCACTTCGACTTCGGATCCAGCGCCCAGTTCGGCGGCGTCCTGGAGGGCCCGCACCACGGAGGCGGAGTTGTCTCCCGGCCCACCGTCAAGGTCGATGGCGTGACCATCCTCAAGGACGGGTTGTATGTGGACCGTAATCTGGCGTAAGCGATTGAGCTCTCA
>JAUYEG010000145.1 GCA_030691505.1 Bacillota bacterium
GGCGCAACCGTGATCGACTGCCGCGAGAAGTGGGTCATACCCGGTCTTATCGACCTTCACGTCCATCTTGTCTGGTCAAGCGGCGAGGACCCGGCCAGGCTGCTCACCTCCGAGAGCCCCCTGATGACCGCGTATCGGGCGGCCTCCAATGCGGCGCGCACCGTGGCGGCAGGCATCACGACCGTTCGGGACCTGGGCTCCAACGAGGACCTGGCGATCTTCCTCTCCCGCGCCGTGGAGGCCGGGCTGGTCCCCGGGCCACGCATCATCGCCTCGGGCAGAACAGTGGTGATGACCGGCGGTCACGACCCCTTCTGGGGCAACATGGCGGACGGCCCCGCAGGCGTGCTGCGCGCCACCCGTGAGCAGATCCACGCGGGAGCGAAAGTGATCAAGGTGTCGGCCACCGGAGGGGTGTACGGGCGCACGGAGGGCGAGGAAGTGGGTTCGTCAGAGCTGAACGAAGATGAACTCAGGACAATCGCAGACGAAGCTCACAAATTCGGACTCCGGGTTGCGGCCCATGCCATCGGCCAAGAGGGAATCCGCAACGCCCTCCGGGCCGGGATAGATACCGTTGAGCACGGCCACTACTTGACGCCGGAATTGCTGAACTTCATGGTCGCAAACGATCGTTCGTGGGTCCCCACCCTCCACGTTTACCAAACGCTCGCCGCCGGCGAAGGCATACCCGCATACGCGCGCCGCAAGGCCGAGCGAATCACGGGGAGGCATCTTGACGCGTTCGGCCAGGCCCGCCGGCGGGGGGTCCGGATTGGTGCAGGCTCCGACGCGGGTTCCCCCGGAGTTCCCCATCCATCCTTGCTCGAGGAGGTCATCTCTCTGCACCGGGGAGGCATGGAACCGTGGGAAGCGCTTGAGGCGGCAACCTCCGGGGCGGCCGCCGTGCTTGGGCCGGGCCTGGCGCACGGCCTCGGCCGGGTGGAACCGGGATGCGTGGCCGACCTTGTCGTCCTCGATGGCAACCCCCTGGCCCAACTGGAAAACTGCAGGCGCGTGAGCCATGTGGTCAAGGGGGGAGTCGTCGTCCATGTCAGCGGTGACAGGTGAGCACGGGCAATTCCCGATGGACCACGCCGCGAAACTTGGAATCATCCGGGTCATCACTTCGCGGGATCAGGCTTTTCTGGAAACGCACGGCCGACTGATTGAACAGGCCTACGCCGCCGTGCGGACGGTCAGCCTCTGCCTGCCCGACCAGCCGGATGGCGTACATGACGAGTCAACGGAGCAAACGGCCGCCGCGAAGATGCCTGACGCAGCCCGTGAGCTGGCTGGGCGCGGGGTGGACGCCATCGTGGTTAGTTGCTGCTCTGACCCCGGCGTTCGCGAGGCGGCCGCCGCAGTTGATGTGCCGCTGGTTGGCGCCGGCGAGGCTGCAGCGCTGGTGTCCCTGGTGTATGGGGGCCCGGTGGGCGTCATCGGCTTGACCGGTCAGGCCCCACGGACGATGTGCGACGTGCTGGGCGACAGGCTCGTTGCCTCAATCGCTCCGCGCGGGGTCCGGACAACTCTCGATCTGCTGCGCCCGGAGGCGGTTTCGGCATGTGAAGAAGCGGCCCGGTGGCTGCTCGCGCAGGGAGCCGGCGTGATTTGCCTGGCCTGCACGGGTACGGCGACCATCGGCCTGCCGCGCCGGCTGACGGAGGTGTTGGGGGTGCCTGTAGTTGACCCGGTTCTCGCCGCGGGCGGGCTCGCGCTGATGATGGTGGCGCAGCGGCACAAGTAAAGGACCACCGGGCGGGCAGAGAGCCCATAATGCTGTGGTCCCTACTGCCTTTGGCTCACCGATACAGTGGAGCTGGGGCCGTCCCAGCCGACGTCAGCACCCAGGAACTCCGACACAAATCGCACTGGCACCATTGTGCGGCTGTTGCGGATAACCGGCACCGTGTCCATGGCTATGGGCACGCCGTTGACCTCCGCTACGCTGCTGCCGATGGTGAGCCTGACCGTCGACTCACCACTGACCAACGTCACCAGCCACAGGGCCCCATCCCAGCCAACCTCCGCACCGAGCGCCTCGGCTATTGCGCGTACCGGCGCCATGGTCCGGCTGTTGCCGTCGATGTAAGGCTCCGTGTCAAAGAAGATGGGGGTGTTGTGCACGATAACGGCGATCTTCCCGGGCCTTGCGCCGTACCCGTAGATGAGGTGGCGCTGGCGCTCCGCCCTGAATGCGGCCAACTCGGCCGCGTAGCGGCGTTCCATCTCCTGCGGCAGGAGCTTCTGGATCAGCCATTGCCCGACCCGTTTGGTCCCCATGATCTTGTCAAACATGACCACGCTGGCCGGAGTGGACCCGCTGGTGGGCACGGTGAAGCTGTTGAGCCGCCTGGCGTAGGCCAGCGCGTAGAGCCCGGCCCGGGCCGGGTTAAAGGTGCGATAGTCGGTTATCCGCAGCCTGACCCCCCCGGCCGATCCGATCGTCTCCGGAACGAAAGTCACGCCCGGCAGCCCTGCCGCGTTGAGCAGCACGGCGAAGCGGTTGGCGTCGATACCCTTGCCGCCGATCCACTTGAACTTGTCGAACTGATAGATGCCGGTGCCCTCGCCAAGCCCTGTGGCCATGTAGCCAAACACCGAGTCTATGTCAGGTATGTTCGGCGAGGTGGCTATCCAGGCCAGCCCGGTATCCTGATAGATCATGTCCCGGCTGTAGCCCTCCATCGGGACCACCGTCAGGTCGACACCGATATCCCGGTTGAAAAAACGCGCCAGCTCGCCCACCGTCATCCCGTGGGCCATCGGCAGGTTGTCGACACCCACGAAGGTCTTGAACGCATCCTCGAGTACCGGCGCCTCGACGATCTCGCCCCCAAGCGGATTCGGGCGGTCCAGCACAATCACCGGCTTGCCGTACTGCTTGGCCGCCTTCATGGCGTAGTTGAGGGTCGAGATGTAGGTGTAGGTCCGGGCGCCGACATCCTGGATGTCGTACAGCAGCACATCGATGTCCTTGAGCATGGCCTCCGTGGGCGTGCGCGTCGCGCCGTAGAGGCTGTACACCGGGATACCGAGCGTGGGGTGGGTGTACGACGCCACATAAGCACCGGCGCCGGCCTTGCCGTCGATGCCATGCTCAGGTCCATAGAGCGCCACCAACTGCAGCGACGGATCGCTGGCCAGGACGTCGATCACGCTGCGTCCCTGGCTGTTGACCCCGCTCTGATTGGTGATCAGCCCGACCCGCTTGCCCGCGATCAGGTGGTGGCAACGGCTGTACAGCACCTCGTTGCCCAGCCTGAATGCAGGACCCGCCGCTCTGGCCGGCGACGTGAGGGGAATCAGCACAATCGCGGTGACGAGCAGCAGTGCAAGCAGCCGGCGCATCTCATGGCCCCTTTGGTGGGATTGCCGCTGGATTACCGCAGCTATGTATATGGACGAGAAAACCCGAGAATGTGTTTCGGCCGTCCACGGGAAAGGCGGCCATGTAACACATCTGTAACCCGGAGC
>JAUYEG010000103.1 GCA_030691505.1 Bacillota bacterium
GCCAAACAACTAGGACTGGCTGGGCATCAGTAATCTGGCCAATTCAGACATCTCAAGTCGCACTAGCAATCGTTTGTCATGCTCCCTCAAGTCAAGTCCCGTCAGTTGCATCGCTACATCTCTCGTTCCATCCGAGTACTCATCGGAAAACAACGTTTGTAGCTCGTTGGCCAATGACTCAAGAGCTTGATTACTTGCGCACTCCCGCATGCCATCGACTATCGCTTCTTTGCCGATGGTCAGGCTTCTCACTACATAAAACACGTAATAGAGATCCTTTGTCCTGTCCCTATCACCAAGGGGTTCCAGGTATGTCTGGAGTTTGTTCAGGACAAATGCGCCTGGCGTCGGTACGCGAACGGTGATGTCTACGGCGGTTCCATCGAGCTCGTCCACGATGCGCACTTCGGTGTTATGGGACAGAAAGAGTTCCAGCCCGGGGATAACCTGGGCTCTAAGCCCGCCCTGAACGACTACTGTATCGCCATGCTCTTTATCCGGCGCAGGTGTCAGGAATTCAATCTCAAAACCTGTTCCCGCTCGGCTCTCGAACTTGAAGCACTGTGTGTGCCGGCTTTCGAGAGTCCGACAGGCGTATCCGGCGGCCTGCATCAAGGAAACGACGGAGTTCTCGGCAAGAGGTACCTGATTTTCGACCAGCAGATCAAGGTCTTTCGTGTAGACAGGGGCCTGCTTCAGGGGCTTATCGAACATGTACTTTGAGTATACATAGGGAACGCAGCCTCCAATCAGCACGATGTTTGGCATGTATTCTCTTAGAGTCAGGAGAGCCCTTAGAAATTCCCGTGCGAAAGCATCAGGCACGACTATCTCCAACCGCTCGTGTTCGCAAGACCGCTTTGGGCCAAGACCTTTTCCGCCGCCTCCCTGCCCCGGGTGGGGAACTTGAGCAGGTCGAGGTAAAGCTGAAGGTCCGAGACGACCTTGAGGCCCTCTATAGTCCGGGCGTGGTAGAAAGCACCAAACGCATAATAAGGGCGGACGATGTGGAAGTTACCCCCTGTTCCCGTTTCCAAGAGATCAAGCGATTCAACAAAGAAGTCCCTCTGCCGCTCGAAGTCCCTCTGCCGGTCTAAGTATATGTGGCATTCGCCGAATTGGACAAAAGGAGCGACAAGATGG
>JAUYEG010000109.1 GCA_030691505.1 Bacillota bacterium
CGGGGTGGCGGCCTCTTCGGCGCGGCGACTGTCACGGTCACAGATGATGCGGCGCGGCAGGTCGCCGTCCCGAAACGCGTTCAGCGGGTTGTTTCGCTGGCCCCGTCGGCCACGGAGATTCTCTACGCCGTGGGCGCCGGGGGCCAGGTGGTCGGCGTCGATGCGTACAGCAACTTCCCGGCCGCGGCGCTCGACGTCGCCAAGGTCGGCGACTACGCGCAGATCAGCATGGAATCGGTGGTTGCCCTGAAGCCAGACGTCGTGCTGGCCAGCAGCCTGCACGGTGCGCAACTTGCACAGATGGAGCAACTGGGCCTCAAGGTCCTGTTTGTCGAGCCTCGCAACATGGAGGGCGTGTACAAGGATATCGAGCTGGTCGGCAAGGTGACCGGCCATGAGGCTGAGGCCGGCCGCGTCATAAGCGATATGAAGGCCCAGCTCGCCGCAGTGGCCTCCAAGCTCGCAGGGCTCTCTGCCGAGGAGCGCCCGGTTGTCTACTACGAGGTCTGGGCGGACCCGCTGATGAGCGCCGGGCCCAAAACTTACACCCATGAGGTCATCCAGCTTGCCGGCGGCAACAACCTGGCCCACGACGCCGAGGTTGACTACCCCATCCTGACCTCCGAGCTGATCGTCGCCCGTAACCCAGCGGTAATCGTCTGGCCCACGTTCCACGGCGCGGAGCAACTCACACCGGCCAGATTGTCCGAGCGCCCAGGTTGGGGCAGTATCTCGGCCATAAAGGGCGGACGTGTGCACTCCATCGACGCCGACATCATCTCGCGGGGCGGGCCCCGCCTGGCCGACGCCGTCGTTGAAATGGCAAAGCTCCTCCACCCGGAGCGTTTCCGGTAGGCTGGGGAGCGTAAATGCGCCAAGAGACGCAACAGCGCCGACAGCCGTCGACATCTGAACATGAGCATGCCGCCGCCCAGGGCCCCTTTGCCCGTAACCGGCGGTTGCTCGCGGCGGCCCTGCTTATCCTGCTGCCGTCCGCCGTGGTTCTGGCGGTATCGGTCGGCGCCGTACGTATCCCGCCCCGTGAGGTCGTCGCCGCCGTTGTTCGCGGCCTGAGCGGCCTGGTCGGCGCAACCCCCGTAGGGCTCCCCGAGCCGCCGGTGCAGGATGCCATCATCTTGCAGCTTCGCCTGCCGCGCGTGCTGCTCGCGGCGCTGTGTGGTGCGGCCCTGTCGCTGGCGGGTGTGGCGTTTCAGGCCGTGTTTCGAAACCCGCTGGCAGATCCGTACATGCTCGGGGCCTCGTCCGGCGCGGCGCTGGGGGCGGCGGCCGCGGTGCTCGCCGGGCTCACCTTCGGAACGCTGGGGGGAGCGGCTGTGCCCGCGTGCGCCTTCGTGGGCGCCCTGACCGCGGTGGCCCTGGCCTACGGGCTGGCCCGTCGCGCCTCCGGCACGTCCACCCTGGGGCTGCTGCTCGCCGGCGTGGTCGTCGGATCATGGGCCGCGTCGGCGCTGTCGCTGCTGATCTACTTCTCCGGGCGCTTTCTGGCCCAGATCGTGTTCTGGCTGATGGGCGGGTTCGGGGCCGCCACCTGGCGGTCAATCGGCGCGGCGCTGCCGTACATGACCGTCGGCGGCGCGGTGGTTTTCGGCCGCGCCCGCGACCTCAACCTGCTGGTGATGGGGGACGAAACGGCCATGGGCCTCGGCGTGGACGCCGAGCGGAGCCGCCGCTGGCTTGTCGCCGGAGCCTCGCTGCTCACCGCCGCGGCGGTGGCCGTGAGCGGGCCGATCGGTTTCGTCGGATTGCTCGTGCCGCATCTGGTGCGGTTTCTCGTCGGCGCCGACCACTGGCACCTGCTCCCTGCGGCTGCCGGGGCCGGCGCCCTGCTCATGGTCCTCGCTGACACGGTGGCGCGCACCGTCCTTGCCCCGACCGAACTGCCCGTGGGCATCGTCACGGCGCTCTGCGGCGGCCCGTTTTTCCTCTGGCTGCTGACCCGTCGGGCGCGCTTCCGGAGCTTCGGGGGGTTCGGTGGCGCGGGTGGCGCCGGCGGCGGCGGGGACGCCGGGGGTATGGGAGATGACTAGGCTGACCGGCAGTGGCGGCGGCGGCAGTGACGGCCACGACGGCGCGCCGCTGATCGAAATGCGCGATGTCGATGCCGGCTACGGCGGAGCGCCGGTGCTGCGCCGGGTATCGCTGGCACTGGGCGGGGGATCTTTCACCGCCCTCATCGGTCCAAACGGCGGCGGCAAATCCACGCTGCTCAGAACGGCCAGCCGCATGCTCCGGCCCTCGCGCGGGACCGTCCTTTTGGCCGGAAACGACGTGCGCCGTATGAGCCAGTCCGGGGTCGCCCGTATCGTGGGGTTTGTCCCGCAATCCCCCCAGACCGACCTCGAGTTTACCGTCGAGGACGTCGTGCTTATGGGGCGCTACCCGCACCTGAGCGGGATGCAGCGCCCCGGCCCGCGGGATCTGGCGGCGGCCGAGGAGGCGATGCGGGCCACCGCCGTCCTGGACCTGCGGCATCGCCGGCTGGCCGAGCTCAGCGGCGGCGAGGCGCAGCGGGCTTTGATCGCCCGGTGTCTCGCCCAGAAGCCGCGGCTGCTGCTTCTCGACGAGCCAACTTCCCACCTTGACCTTGCCTACCAGGTCGAAATCATGGCCCTGCTGAAGCGGCTCAACGCCACAGACGGGCTGTCGATTCTGGCCGTCCTGCACGACCTTAACCTCGCGACCCAGTTCTTCAGCCATTTCTTGCTGATAAGCGGAGGCCGGATCGTGTCCGAGGGCGGCGCGGATGACGTCCTCTCGCCCGGACTGCTGGGCGAGGCCTACGGCGCCGACATCGACGTCCTGCATGACGCGGCGGGCGGCGTCATCAGGGTGCTGGCCCGGCCGCCGCGGGAGCCCCGGGCGGCCACACACGGAGGTGACACGCATGATGGTTAGACCCGTATATCGGGCGCAGGCATCCGGCCTGAGGCGGCTGGTCCGGACAGGGCTGCTGGTTGGCCTGAGCATCACCGGTTCGCTGATCAAGATCCCAAGCCTGCTGGGCACACCGGCCATGGATTCGCTGCCGGGGTACTTCGCCGCGGCCGCCTTTTCCGTCCCCGAGGGAGCCGTCGTCGCCGCCCTCGGCCACCTCGCGACCGCGGCAAGCGCCGGTTTCCCGCTGGGACTGCCCGTCCACCTTATCGTCGCCGGGCTCATGGCCGGGGCCGCCGCCATCTTCGGGTTCGTGGCCCGCGGCGGCCGCGTTGTTCCTGCGGCTGTCCTGGCGGTCGCCGCCAACGGCATCGCCGCGCCGGCCGCCCTGTCGCTTCTTCCGGGGTTTGGCGCCGGCTTTCTGGTGGCCGTCATGCCCTCGCTTCTGCTCGCGGCAGGGGTCAACGTCGGCCTGGCCTCGTTGCTCTACCTTGGATACCGGCGGAAACCATGGGTGTAGACGCGGCTGGCGGCGGCCAGCATTGCACGGCGCCGCGCCGCATAGCGCCTGGCAGCGCCGCTCCCTGCAGCGCCGCCGCGCCGCGCCGCGTCCGCGACCTGCTCGTCCTGGACCGCGGTGAGGCTGGGGCAGGCGGTGAGCTGCTGGTCCTGGCCTGCGACTCGGCGGGGGGCGCCGGCCCCAAGCCGCTCGACGGCGTCAAGGTCCCGGCGCGCGTCGTCGGCCTGTTTACAGCCCGGGTGGCGCTGATGGAGGTCATCGCCGCGGGCGCCGCGCCGGTGGCTGTAACGGCCACCATATGCTGCGAGCCCGAACCCACCGGCTCAGGGGTGGCTTGTGGGGTGATGGAGGAGATGGCCGCGGCCGGCCTCGGCCCCGAAGCACTGGTGATAAGCACAGAGAAGAACCTCGGCACGGCGCAGACCGGAGTCGGCGTGACGGTCCTGGGCACGGTCCGGAGGGGTAGGTTTCTGCCCGGACGGGCCCTGCCGGGGGACATAATCGCGCTGGTGGGCCACCCTAAGGTGGGGGCAGAGGTCGCCGAGGATGACCCCGCGATCGTCGACCTCCATACGGTGACGTCGATCATCAGGTCGGGGCTGGCCGCCGATCTCGTTCCGGTGGGCTCGCGCGGGGCGGCGGCTGAGGCCCGTGAACTGGCCAGCAGCGCCGGGCTGGTGGCCCGGCTGTGCCCCGAACAGGACGGGTCAGGCGGCGGCCTCCTGTCCCGATCCGGCGGACCTGCCACGGCGGTGGTGGCGGCGGTCCGGCCTGACGCCGTCGCTGAACTCGCCCGCGTCGTGCTGCCCCGGCCGTGCCGGGTGATAGGGTGGCTTGCCGCCGCGGCGGGACAGGACCTGGAGCCGGCGAACTCCGAACCGTCAGATCCCGGCCCAAGGGAGGCTTGATCTTGCTGGACCTGGTAATCGGGGGCGCGCGCAGCGGCAAGACATCCGTTGCGGAGCGGCTCGCGCTGCAGGCGGGGAGGCCGGTCGCGTACGTGGCCACCTCAATCGTCGGCGACGACGAGTACCGCGCACGTATCGAAGCCCACCGGCACCGCCGCCCGGCCGACTGGCTGGTGGTCGAGGAGCCACGACGCGTGGCGGAGGCGGTTTCGGCCCTCCCCGGAAGGACGATCATTGTTGACTGCCTGGGTATGCTCGTGACCAACCTGCTCTTTGCCAATGCACCCATCCGGGACGAGCTCGCTGGAGAAACGGTGGACCCGAGAAAGGCGACGGGGGGCGGGGTTGCGACAGGCGGCGGGGTTGCGACAGGCGGCGGAGGCGACGGAGTCCCGCCGGGCGTCGACCTCACTCCGGTTTCCACAGAGCAGGTTCTCGCGCGGGTCGCCGGCCTGGCCGCTGCCGCGCTGAAACACGACGGCCTGGTCATCATCGTATCCAACGAGGTGGGGCAGGGCCTGGTCCCCGA
>JAUYEG010000127.1 GCA_030691505.1 Bacillota bacterium
GCGCGGGTGCGGGCGAAGCCGCCGCCTGCACGGCGTTGCCAGCCGCCTCGACCGGCGCTGCGGTCGCCGCAGCCCTCGGGGCTGCAGGCGTCTCCGGCTCCTTTCTTACAAGGCGGCCGTTCTCCGTTTCCCGGAACGCGATGCCCCTGGCCCGGGAAGACTCCCGCAGCCGCATCCGCAGGCCGGCGACGAATTCCCGGCCCTGCGCAGTAAGCGCCACAGCGGCCCAGCGGACGCCCGCCACGCCGAGACCAAGCGCACGTCCGAAGGAGAGCCCGGTGGCAAGCAGCAAAGCCATCAAGGCGAGCAGGCCGCCGATGGCGAACCGCCCGGAATGGCCGAACCAGCGCAGAAAGAGCACGGCGAGCCACCCGCCGACAAGCCCTCCGCCCATCCCCGCCTGGCCGCAGGACAGCTCGCGCCCATCGGGAACCCAGATCCAGTGCAGGCAGAGCAGCCCAAGCACGTACGCCAGGGTCAGGCCGGCCAGCCTCCGGTCGGCCCGGGGCCATCTGCCACGCAGCACGAAAAAAGAGCCGAGTGCAAGCGGAAACAGCGGAAAGAGCATTGCGCCGTACCCGAAAGCCTTGTAGAGGTACTCAACCACCCGCGCACCGGCGTTGCCGGCGGCCGTCGTGAGCCTTGCGAGGTAGGCGAGCCCGCCAAGGCCGATGAAAAGCAGCCCCCACAACTCGACGCCGAGGCTCCTGCCGGTCGTCTTTGCTTTGGTGCGCCGCTTGGCCACTCGACCACCCCTGAAAGGCAATTCGCCCCTGCGCCCGCAATTCCCTCGCCGCGTCTAGACGCGAGGCAGCAGTGCGAGACCCACGCCGCCCACCACCGCGCAGTAAAGTGCGAACAGGCCCAGGCGACCGCGCTCGACGGCCCGTCGCAGCAGCCTTACAGCGAGTACGCCAAGCAGGAACGATACGCCAACGCCAGCGAGCAGCGGTCCCGCGGCCAAACCACCGGCCGCCGCGCCGCGCAGTCCCGCAAGATCGGCGAGAGCGCCGCCCGCGATCACCGGAAGGGACAAAAGCAGGGAGAAACGTGCGGCGTCCTCGCGCTGCAACCCGACCAGAAGCGCGGCCACCACAGTCAGGCCGGAGCGGGACAGGCCGGGCAGAATCGCCAGAGCCTGCGCGCAGCCCACTAGCAGGGCCGCCGCGCAGGACATCGTGTGGGCGCGCGCGGAGCCTATAGCGACGGCCTTGCTGCATAGGAGGACCAGCGCGGTCACAAGCAACATGCCCGCCGCGACGCGGGGCCGGGCGAACGCGGCGAGGGCCCGATCGGTGAGCAGCAGGCCTGCCAGAGCGGCGGGAATCGTCGCCAGGAGCAGCTTCCCGGCCAACGCCCAGTGAAGATCGCCGCGGCGCGCGCCAAGGACCGCGCGAAAAAGCATATGAAGATCGTTACGGAAAACGAAGGAGACGGCCAAAGCAGTGCCCAGATGAAGGACGGTCTCGAGGTGAAGCCCGGGAAGCTCGAGGCCCAGGAGCGCCCGGGCCAGCACGAGGTGTCCGGAGGAACTCACCGGCAGAAACTCGGTGAGGCCCTGTATCGCTCCCAGCAGCATCGCCCGCGCGTAGGTCAGCCCGCTCACCGGACTCCCCCCGTCCCTGTGGTTTCGTCCCGATTCTAACCAGTGGCGGCCGGCCTGGCAAAGGGGATCGCGCCATGGGATTGCCCCATCGATCGCCAAAGTAGCCTGAACGAAGGAATAAGCCTGCTCCGGGCGAAACCGGGGACTACGGATTTCCGCCCGGCGTGATGCCGGCCGGGGACTGTGAGTATGGGGGGATTGAGCGTGGCACACGACCGCCACAAGGCGGCGATGGAGGCCTACGAGGAACAAGAAGAATTCTGGCCGGCGCTGGAGACCACGATGGCTGAGGACATGCCGGTCTACTGGGGCGGGCCCTGGGGGTGCGCGTCCGAGTGCGGTCCGCTGCGGGCCGTGCTGATGCGCCGTCCCGGCAAGGAAATCGAGAACATGACCGACCCGTATCATTGGCGGTTCGCGGCGATAATGGACCCCGCGGTGGCCCGCGCACAGCATGACGCGGTGGCGCAGGCCTACCGGGATGCCGGGGCGGCCGTGTACTACGTCGAGGAAATGCGCGAGGACCGCCCCAACGCTCTCTTCATGCGCGACAACATGTTCATGACCCCGGAGGGCGCTATTGTCGCCCGCCAGGCGATGGACGTCCGCCGCGGTGAGGAGCGCTACGTCGCCCACGCCCTCGCGAAGCTTGGCGTGCCGATCCTCCGCACCATCGGCGGCACAGGCGTCTTTGAGGGCGCCTGCGCGATGTGGGTCGACCGCGAGACGGTCATCCTCGGCACCGGAAACCGGTGCAACGCGGAAGGCCAGAGGCAGGTTACCGAGGTACTGCAGTCGATCGGCGTGCGGCACATCGTACCGTTCCAGATTCCCTACGGGCACGCCCACATTGATGGTTTCATCAACATCATCGACCGCGACCTGGCTCTCATCTTTCCATGGCAGGTGCCGCACGACGTCTGGCAGGCCCTCACGGACAGAGGTTTCAAGGTGCTGACCTGCCCGTCAATTGAGGAGCTCAAGGAAAACAGCGCCGTCAATTTCGTCGCCGTCGGGCCCCGCAAGATCGTGGCGGTGAAAGGAAACCCGAGAACCCGCGACCTCCTGGAGAGAAACGGGGTTGAGGTCATCGAGGTGGACATGAGCGAAATACGTAAGGGCCGGGGCGCTATCCATTGCATGACGGGCTTTCTGGCCCGTGACTGGTAGCGAAGACGTGGAGATGACGGGGAAGCCGGAAACGCCCGACCTGGCTGGGCCTGCCCGCGCGTGCGTTGAGCGGGCGAGAGCTCTCGAACCCTATCTGGTGGGGCTGCTGCGTGAGCTTATCGCCATCCCCAGCCTGAGCGGAGCTGAAGACAGGCTGGCGGCGCGCGTCCAGGCCGAGTGTGAGCGTTTGGGGCTGCGGTCCGGACTCGACAGCTGCGGCAACGTGATCGCCGAAACCGGCCGCGGCCCTCTCGCGGTCCTGTTTGACGCGCATATGGACACCGTCGGCCCGGGAGACACGGCAAACTGGGACTTTGATCCGTACGCGGGCAAGGTTGAGGGCGGCGTGGTCTTCGGCCGGGGAGCGTCAGACAACAAGGGTGCCCTCGCGGCGATGCTCTGCGGTCTCGCCATCGCGCGCGAGCTCGAAATCGGTCAGAGCCACTGCCACACCTACCTGATCGGCGTGGTCGAGGAAGAGGTCTGCGAGGGCTGGGCCGTGGGCGAGGCGCTCCGCCGGGGCGACGTCCGGGCGGATTGCGTGGTGCTGGGCGAGTGCACCAACCTAAACCTGGCGCTCGGCCACCGGGGACGATGCGAGATCGAGCTCCATACATCGGGCCGTTCGTGCCACGGCTCGTCGCCGTGGCGCGGGGAAAACGCCGTCTACGAGATGGCTGGCTGGATCGGGGCTCTTGAGAAGCTGGCCGGCAGGCTGCCCCGGTCACCTTCACTGGGACCCGCGAGCCTGGCCGTGACGGCGGTTTCGGCGGCGGCGGGTTCGCCTAACGTGGTACCGGACCAGTGTTGGGCTCTGGTTGACCGCCGGGTGGTGCCCGGCGAATCCACGGCGGAAGCGGTCCGGGCGGTGCTGGCCGCGGCCCCTCACCCCACACGGGCCCGCGCCGGGCTTGTGACATATGATCTGCCCAGCTACACCGGTCTGAGAAAGATCGTGCCCAAGGAATTCCCGGCCTGGGAGCTCGACCGCGAGCATACCCTGGCAAAGGGCGCCGCGCTTGCCGTTCAATCTATCACAGGCCGCCGGCCCGCGTTCGGGCACTGGGAATTCGCCACGGACGGAGTCATGACCGCGGGCAGGCTCGGCATTCCGACGGTCGGCTTCGGCCCCGCGGACGAACGCTGGGCTCACACTGTACACGACCAGGTACCTGTTGAACAGCTGGTCCTGGCGGCTGCGGCATACGCGCTCATGCCGGAAGCGCTCGCGACGATGATGTCGCCGCAGGCGGCCCTGGGGTAGCCTCCGCCTGCCCCCCGCTCCTTTGGGGCTTGCCCGGAGGCCGCGGGGACGGCTATAGTGGTGTCTGTCGTTGAGCTAAGAGCGGGGTGATTGTTGTGACGGAAAGCAAGCGCAGCCGCCCTGACCGCGAGGGCGAGGTCGTTCTGGTCATTGGGCCGGTGCCGGTCCTGTCTATCGAGGAGGCGGCGTGCGCGGAGTGCGTCACCTCATGCCAGTCGGCATGCAAGACGTCGTGCACGGTGGGAAACCAGGCTTGCCCGGCGGCCGGCGCCGGCACAGCCTGGGACAGAGCGAAATAGCCTGCCGGTGACAGACAGCCTGGACCTCTCGCTCGTGCATACGTTCCGCCGGGCGGGTCAGGCTTTTCTTTTTGACGGCGCCAGCGGCGCGCTGGCGCGCCTTGGCGACGGGGCTCTGGCCGACTGGGAGATCTATCTGTCCCGGGCCGGCGTCCCCGACCCTCCGGGGCTGGGCCGCCTGGCGGCATACGGCCTCTTCCGGCGGCCGCCCTCCCCTTCAGGGCACCTGCCTTCGCCTGGACTGCACTCGCTGTGCCTAAACGTGTCACACCGGTGCAACCTCGCGTGTGCGTACTGCTTTGCCGGCGGCGGAGGCTACGGCGGCGGTCCGGGGCTGATGACCCTCAAGACCGCAAGGCTGGCGATCGACTTCCTGACGGCCAACGCAAGGCCGGGCCGTGCGCTGTCGGTCGATTTCTTCGGAGGCGAACCCCTGCTCGCCTGGGACGTTATCGAGGATACGGTCGGCTACGCGCAGAGCCGCGTCAAGGCGGCCGCGGGCATCCGGTTCCGGTTCAGCCTGACCACCAACGGCACCCTGGTTGACGGCCCGCGCGCCCAGTTCATCGCCAGACACATGTCAACGGTAATCGTGTCCCTGGACGGCCGGCCCGAGGTTCATGACCGCCTGCGGCCCGGACTGGGAGGACAGCCATCGTACCGGAGCGCGGCGGCGGGCGCCCGGGCCGTTTTAGCGGCGCTGGCGCGCGAGCGGCGGAGCCCCGGCCCGGACATGCCGTCCGGCACGGACGCGCTTTGGATCCGGGGCACTTTCACAAAGCACAACCGCGATTTCTGGCGCGACGTTGAGCATCTGGCCAACGAGGGCTTCCGGCAGATCTCGCTTGAGCCCGTTTTGGCGCCGCAGGGGGCCCCATACGCCCTTGTCCCGGACGATCTGCCGTATCTTGAGGAGTCGTATGCTCACGTGCTCGACATGGCCGCCGCGGGGCCTCTTCGCTTCTTTCACTTCGAACTCAACGCAGACCGGCCGGCGTGCGCCGCGAAGCGGTTTGGGGGCTGCGGGGCCGGAACGGGATACGCCTGCGTGGCACCGGACGGAAGGGTGTACCCGTGCCACCAGTTTGACGGCGAGCGCGAGTTCGCAATGCTGCGCCTGGACGGGTCCACGGCCAGCGGCGGGCCGCGGTTTGCGGGCGACGGGCGTTTCGCGGCCGCTCACGCGGGGGCCAAGGCTGCCTGCCGGGGCTGCTGGGCCCAGCTCCA
Organism: Bacillota bacterium; assembly: GCA_030691505.1. Taxonomy (GTDB): domain Bacteria; phylum Bacillota; class Sulfobacillia; order JAUYEG01; family JAUYEG01; genus JAUYEG01. The sequence continues at coordinate 5,567 of JAUYEG010000127.1, forward strand.
CTGCGGCGGCGGCTGCCATTACACGGCCTGGCGCCACGGCGGCGGTCTTCTTGACCCGGCCCCGCTATCCTGCGATCTTCTCAGACTCCGCCTTGAGCACGCCCTTGCGCTCGCCGCCCTGCGGGCGCCGGGCCCGGTGCCGGACCGGATACTATCGGGGCCGGCCCCCCCGGATCGTACTCGGGATTGAGGTAGTGGGCCGGGTCTGTCGAGTGCAGCCGCAGCACGCGGTCCACGCCTGTTGAGGAATCGACCACGAGCGTGCTCCCGTCCGGGAGCCGCCGCTCCGAGAGCCGCGGCGCGGTCGCCTCATTGGCCATGACGAGTTCTATGGGGATAACGGTCCACAGCATGTCAGTTATCCCTGGGGCGCCAGGGGCACTCCAGCGCGTCGCCAGGCTGCCTGCCCGCCGAGTGGTACACGCGAGGCAAGCCCACATCGCCCCGATCATCCGTGGGTTTGGCGCCCGGGTCACGGCGCCCTGGCTGTGGCGCGTCGCCGTGCTGGGGGACCGGATGCCCGCGCCGGCGTGCCTCGATGAGCCCTTTAAGCTCGGTGATGGCCTCGTCCAGCCCACCCACCGCGTCAACCAGGCCCACGCGCACCGCGTCGTGGCCGACCAGCACCGTGCCGATGTCGCGGGCGAGCTCGCCCGTGCGGAACATCAGTTCCCTGAAGCAGCCCTCCGAGATGTGCGAGTTGGATACGATGAACTTGACCACGCGGTCCTGCATCTTGTCGAGGTACTCGTAGGTCTGCGGCACTCCCACGACCAGGCCTGAGAGCCTTATCGGGTGAATGGTCATCGTCGCGGTATGGGTGATGAACGAGCGGTCCGCGCCAACCGCGATTGGCACGCCGATACTGTGTCCGCCGCCCACAACTAGCGAGACCTTGGGTTTGGACAGGCTCGCGACCATTTCCGCGATCGCCAGGCCGGCCTCAACGTCTCCGCCCACGGTGTTGAGAATCACAAGCAGTCCCTCTATCGCCGGGTTGAGCTCAATCGCGACGAGCTGGGGGATCGTGTGCTCGTACTTGGTCGTTTTGTTTTGCGGCGGCAGGACCAGATGGCCCTCGATCTGGCCGATTATCGTCAGGCAATGAATGCTGTTGCCCTTGCCCGGCACCGGCAGCTGCAACGCGCCATAGCGGTCGAGTGCCTGGGACGCCTCCTCCGCCTGCTCGCCTTGAGCGCCGTCGCTCTCGGCCGGGCGGTCCACGGTGGGTCTGGGCGGCTCCGGTCGTGGAGCGCCGGGCCGTGGGAATATTCCCGGCGCGAGTGGATTGGGCGGGGGCAGCGAGGGCTCGATGTGCGGCACCGGCTCGATGTGCGGCACCGGCTGGACGATGGGCACGGGTTCGGTGTGCGGCACCGGCTGGATCAGCGGCGGGCGGCTGGCTTGGGATGGTATGCGGCTGGCAAGCTCGCGCCGCGCGCGTGCCCTGGTCCTGATGGCTGCGCCGCGTCGAGCCGTGCGCTCCCGGCCCACGGAAAGACGGTGGTGCATGTGATCCTCCCTCGGCATGGCAGGTTGTCGCAATAATGGGCCCGAGCGGCCGAACCGCCGGGCCCACCTGTAGTATGCCGAGGGTCGACAGCTTACATGTTGGCCAGGTCATGGGAGAACATGATCAACGGCATAATCATTGGGTGGCGTCCGGTGCGCTCGACGAGGAAGCCGTTGGCCGTGTCGCGCAGCTTCGACTTCAGCGCCGGCCAGTCCAGCAAGTCTCCCTCCAGCTCCTGCACCGCGGCACTCACACGGCCCTTGAGCTGATTGAGCAGCTCCTCGGACTCCCGGACGTAGACAAACCCGCGAGTGACAATCTCGGGGCCGGCAACGACGCGCCCCGCGGCCTGATCCACGGTCAGTGCGATGACAACGATCCCTTCTTGCGATAGCTGCGTGCGGTCGCGCATCACGGCCGAGCCCACGTCGCCGACGCCGCGCCCGTCCACAAACACTGAACCGGAGTCAACCTTGCCCGCGATACGGCCGTGGTAGGATGAGAACTCGAGGACGGCGCCGTTTTCGACAACGAAGGTTCTGTCCTTGGGCACGCCCAGCTCTGTAGCCAGCTCGGCGTGACGGACGAGGTTGCGGTAGTCGCCGTGGATGGGTACGAAATACTGCGGCCGGGTCAGGTTGATCATCATCTTGAGCTCTTCCTGGCTGGCGTGACCGCTCACGTGAACCTCCTGGAGCGGTGGGTGGACCACTCTCGCACCGCTGCGGTAGAGGTCGTCCACCGTGCGCGCCACGGTCTTCTCGTTGCCGGGCACCGGCGTGGCCGCCAGCACGACCAGATCGTTGGGACGGATCTCGACACGTGGGTGCTCATGCCGCGCAATGCGGGTAAGCGCCGACATTGGCTCGCCCTGGCTGCCGCTGGCCATAAGCAGGCATTGGCGGTCGGGCAGCCGCAGAGCTTCGTCGAGGCCGACCAGAACGCCGGGCTCGACTTCCAGGTAGCCGAGCCTGGATGCTATGTCGATGGTGTTGACCATGGACCGCCCGACCACGCCGACCTTGCGCTTGTCGCGTGCGGCGGAGGACAGGGCTTGCTGGATGCGGTGCACGTTTGAGGCAAAGGTGGTAACGAGGATACGCCCCGCAGCCTCGCGGAAGATGCGGTCGAGCTGGGCGCCGACGACCTTTTCAGAAGGGGTGTATCCGGCCCGGTCGGCATGCGTGCTGTCGGACAGGAGCACGAGGACGCCCTGACGGCCGTACTCCGCCAGGCGGCCGAAATCCGTGACCTCGCCGTCGACCGGTGTCTGATCGAATTTGAAGTCTCCCGTGTGGAGCACCAGCCCCACCGGGGTATGAATCGCGAGACCCATGGAATCCGGAATGCTGTGGTTGACCCGGAAGAACTCGACCTCGAACGGCCCCACCTTGACTCTATCGCCGGCGACGACGGGCTTGAGCTCGGCTTTGACCTCGTGGCCCGATTCGGCCAGTTTGGCGCCGGCCAGTCCCAGCGCAAGCTTGGACCCGTAGACGGGAAACGCGCCAAGCTGCGGCAATACGTACGGGAGCGCGCCCGTATGGTCCTCATGCCCGTGTGTCAAGACGAGTCCGGCGATGCGATCCCGGTTCTGAACGAGATAGCTTACATCCGGGATTACGATGTCCACCCCAAGCATCTCATCGTCCGGGAATGTCAGACCGCAGTCAACGACCAGCATTTCGCCGCCATATCCGATGGACATGACGTTCTTGCCGATCTCGCCGAGGCCGCCGAGGAAGGACAACGTAAGCCGGTTGGGAGCCACCCGCAGATCACTCCAAGCTGCATCTGTGTTAGCAATCACACCCAATTCTACGCTCCGGCACAGGGCAAGTCAACGCGCCCCCGTCGCGAGGTGCCCTGTACCCGGGGTTTGCCGGCCCAGGGGCGCTGTTGCCCGCGACGGCCGGGCGCAATGGACATCCCGCGCCCGGCACACTCCGCCGTCCCGCTTCCGGCCCCCGCGCTCAGGCCACGAGCCCGTGCTGGGCCAGAGCCTGCCTGATCACGAGCAGGTCATCGTCGGAGGGTGAGACCAGCGGCAGGCGGCAGCCGCCGCAGTCAAAGCCGGTCAGCCTGAGGGCCGCCTTGACCGGCATCGGGTTGGTGGTCACGAACATCGCCTTGAACAGCGGGAAAAGCCTGTGGTGCAATTGGGCGGCCCCGGCCACGTCGCCGGACTTGAAGCTACGGCACATGCGGGCGATTTCGGATCCGACCAGGTGGGAGGCGACGCTGACCACACCATGGCCCCCAACGGCCAGCATCGGAAGGGTCAGACTGTCGTCGCCGCTGTAGATGCGGAACCCTGGAGGTGCGGCCCGGCAGATTTCGCTGACCTGGTCCAGATTGCCGGACGCCTCCTTGATGGCGACGATGTTGTCGATGCCGGCCAACCCGACGGCCGTGCCTGACGTCATGTTTACACTGGTCCGGCTGGGCACGTTGTAGAGCAGGATGGGCAGCTCTGTGGCGGAAGCAACGGCCTTGAAGTGCTGATAGAGGCCTTCCTGCGGGGGCTTGTTGTAGTATGGGCATACAAGCATCACGGCGCGGACCCCAACGGCCTCCGCCTGACGGGTCAGCCTGATGGAATCGGCGGTGCTGTTGGTGCCGGTGCCGGCAACAACCACGGCCCGGCCGCCGACCGCCTCAACGACCGTTTCGAACAGCTTGAGCTTCTCTTTGTGCTCCAGAGCCGGAGACTCCCCGGTGGTCCCGCCGACAACGATGCCGTCCGAGCCGTTGTCCACTAGCCTGATGGCCAGTTCCCGGGCCCGGCTATAGTCGACCTCCAGGTCCGCCCGGAACGGGGTTACCATTGCTGTTAGCACCGTGCCTAAGTCCATTGCCGTCCCTCCCTTCGGGCCGAGGCGAGGCCTGGGCCAGTTGGAACTCCCTATGAAGTGCAATTACCGATCTCTCCATATCTTTAGCCTCAACGAGGCAGGAAATCGTCGCATGCGAATCGGCGGTCTGGAGGATCTTGATTCTCTCTCCTGCCAGGGCCCTGGTGACCTTGGCCATGACGCCGGGAACTCCGCGCATCCCAAGCCCTACGACCGAGACCTTGGCGCAACCGCGCCTGGTTTGTACCTTTAGCCCCTGCCGGGCCAGCACGGTCTCGGCCCGGTCGGCCAGATTCATTGTGACCGTGAAACCGACCAGCTCAGGTGCCACGTTGATGAGGTCGACGCTGATCCCGGCGCCGGCCATGGCATCGAAGATCCTGAGGTCGGCCTGCGGGTCGAAACCGTCCTCCGGCGCCAGGACGCGGACCTGGGCCAGGTTGGGCACGTGCGTCACGGCCGTGACCGGGCGCGACTCGCCGATCTCAGGCCACCCCATACGGCGCCCCGTGGCGATCAGGGTCCCCGGCCCGCCGCCGTGGGTGGATTTGACGCGCAGGGGCACGTTATTGCGCATGGCTATCTCCACCGCCCGCGGGTGCACCACTTTGGCCCCCTCGCTGGCCATCTGGCACACCTCGAAGTGGCCGACGACGTCGATCGTGCGGGCCTCCGGCACGATGCGCGGGTCGGCGGTCTTGACCCCGTCCACGTCCGTGTATATCTCAATGACCTCCGCTCCAAGCCCCGCGCCGAGCGCCGCCGCGGTGATGTCGCTGCCGCCCCGGCCGAGCGTGGTGGTGTCGCCGACTTCGGTTACACCCTGAAAGCCGGCGACGACGACCACCTTGCCGTCCTCCAGGCGGCGCACGAGGTGGTCAGGCTGGATAGCGACGATATCAGCGCCGGAGTACCTGTCGTCGGTGACGATGCCGGCCTGCGCCCCGGTCATGGCGAGGGCGTCGATGCCCTGGGACCGCAGCGCGGCCGCCACCAGGACGGAGGAAATGATCTCCCCGCAGGACATGAGCAGATCCATCTCGCGCAGCGGGGTCTCCGGGTACCGGTCGCGGCAGAGGCTGATCAGCGTATCGGTGGCGTAGGGCTCGCCTGAGCGGCCCATGGCCGACACCACGACCACACTGCTCATACCGGCAGCCAGCGCCTCGTGCACGCGGGCCGCTATGTCCAGGCGCAACTCGGCGGTGTTGACCGACGTGCCGCCGAACTTCTGAACGATAATCCGCACCCCTACGCCCCCTGCCCTTTGCCCCTTACCGGCGGCCGATCAACCGATCAACCTGGCGGACACGAGATGCTCGGCGATCTGCACCGCGTTGGTCGCCGCCCCCTTGCGGAGGTTGTCGGCCACAATCCACAGGTCAAGCCCGTTCTCGATTGATGGGTCCTCGCGGACCCGCCCCACCAGGACCTCGTCCCGGCCCGCCGCGTCGAGCGGCGTCGGGTATAGCCCGGCCGCCGGATCGTCCATGACTACCACGCCCGGCGCCGCGGCCAGCGCGCGCAAGGCCTCCGCGCGGGTGAGCTTGCGCCTGGTTTCGACGTTGACGGCCTCGGCGTGCCCCACCATCACCGGCACCCGGACCGTCGTCGCGGTCACGGGCAGCTCCGGCAGGCCCAATATCTTACGCGTCTCGAGGATCATTTTGCGCTCCTCGCCCGTGTAGCCGTCCGGCAAAAAGCTGTCGATGTGCGGGATCAGGTTCATGGCTACCTGGCGCGGGTAAAAGCGGACGGCGGCCTTGCGCCCGGAATGAAGGTCCTGGAGTTGGGATTCCAGCTCCACCATGCCGCCCCGCCCGCTCCCGGACACCGACTGGTATGTTGAAACCACCACGCGGGCGAGCCCCGCGGCGGTGTCGAGCGGCTTGAGGACGGCGACCATCTGGATGGTGGAGCAGTTGGGGCTGGCGATGATGCCCCGGTGGCCGGCGAGCGCGTCCGCGTTGACCTCGGGGACGACGAGCGGCACGGCGGGGTCCATTCGGAAGGCGTTGCTCTTGTCGATGGCCACAGCGCCGCGGTCGCGCGCTATGGGCGCCAGGATGCGGCTGGCATCCGTGCCGACGGCGAAGAAGGCCAGGTCCATTCCCTCAAATGCCTCGGGCCTGGCGATCTGCACCTTGACCTTGCGCCCGGCAAACTCGATCTCCTGGCCCGCGGACCGCTCCGTGGCGAGCAGCCTGATCTCCCCTACCGGGAACGACCGCTCCTCCAGGATGCGCAGGATCGTGCGGCCGACGAGGCCCGTGGCCCCGGCAACGGCTACCCTGTATTCGCTCAACAAGCAACCCTCCCGCTGGTTCGCTCGCAACTTGACGCTGTCACGCCCGTCCAAGCAAGAGCGGCTGTATCTGCCGCCCCTCCAAAGCCGCCTCCACCGTCGCCGCGACCTGGCCAAAGTCCGCGATGATCGAGTTGGGCTTTGCCTCTGGATTATCCTGACCAAAGGGTACGAAATAAACGTTCCTCACTGCCAGCAGCAGCCCGAGGTTCTTGGCGTTGAGCCCGAGGCCGTCATTGGTCGAAACCGCCACCACCACCGGACGGCCGTTTCGCAGGTGCGCCTTGGCGGCCATCGTGACGACTCCGTCGGTGATCGCGCCCGCCAGCTTGGCGAGCGTGTTGCCCGTGCAGGGGCAGATGACGAGCACGTCAAGCAGCCCTTGCGGCCCGATCGGCTCCGCGCCGGTGATCGTCAGGATCGGGCTGCGTCCGGTCAGCGACCGGACCTGCTCTATCCATTCGCTGGCCAGGCCGAACTTGGTGTCCGTAGTCGCGACGGCCTCGGAAAGAACGGGCAAGACGTCGGCGCCGCGGGCGACCAGGTCCGCAAGCACCGGCATGACGGCGGCCAGATTGCAGTGCGACCCGGTGAGCGCAAGACCCACGCGTTTGTTCTTAAGTATCATAACGGTTCTCCTCCAGCAAGCCCAGAATTACCTTAGACAGCAGCCGGCCCGCGGTGCGGGGGGCGACGAGCCCCGGCAGGCCTGGAGCCAGCGTCGCGCGCAGCCCGGCGGCGTGCGCGGCGGCGAAATCGGTGCCACCCGGGCGGGAGGCGAGGTCGATGATCGTCAGCTCCGGATTTGCGCCGGCGAGCGTGTCTGCGGTGAGCACTGGCGCCGGCACGGTGTTGAAGCAAAACAGCGCGGTCTGCAGCAGCGTGCTGAGGTCGCCGAAGGGCGCGGCGTACAGGCAAAATGCCTCAGCGCTGGCCCGCGCCGCCGGGCTGCGGGCGACGACGGTCACCTGGCTGCCGATGCCGCGGAGCATGAGGGCGAGAGTTTGGGCCGTCCGGCCAAAGCCCAGGACCAGGGCGGCTGCGCCGTGCAGGCAGAACGGCGACTGCTCCATCGCCATCTGCATCGCGCCCTCGGCCGAGGGTATGGAGTTGAGAATGGCCAGCTCATCGTCCGCGGCGAGGTCGACGAAGCGGACGCCGCGGGCGGTTAGGGCGGAGCGCAGCGGCTCGCCGACCGCCCCGCTGCAAAGCAGCGTGCCGGGACGGAGGGATGAGAGCGCCGGGGCGTCGATCGTCAGCCCCGGGTGCGGCTGGCGGCTGAAGACCTGTCCATCGCCGCTGATGCCGGCGAGCGGGGCGATGATGGTGGAGGCCTCGAGGGCCTCGGCCGGCGCGGGCGATTCGGCGGCCCCGGCGGCGAGCTCGGGTGCTGAGAGGACGCGGCCGCAGACCCGCACGCGGTGTCCGGCGCGGGATAGGGCGATGATCAGATCCCGTTCGCGCTCGTCCCCGCCCAACACCGAGACGACCGGCGGGGGCGCCGCCGGGGCGGCCCGCGCCGGGGCGACATCAGGGAGGGCTGGGGGCATCGGGTTACTTCCTTTCGAGCTAAGGGCTGAAACCGCAGTACCATGATACAAAGCTGGGGGAAGAGCCGTGCCTGTACGGGGGTGGCGCCAAGGCTATGGCTCGACGGGTGATGCTCCTGAGCTGAACGCCAGAAGCCAACGGCGCTGCTCTGGCCCATCCGTGTTCACTCTGAGCCGGATTCAACGGTTGACGGACGCTGGCGATGGGGTATTATCTGACCTAAGGTAAAGCAGATTGGAGTGCAGTAAAGGAGAGAGACGACTTGTCAGACATCGTGAAGGTCTCAAGCAAAGGCCTGCGCCGAATTGCTTGAGAAGGTTGAGCGCAACGAGCAGCATGTCTGAATGGCAAGTTCCTCGCCAGCGGATAGTAGAAACCCCCTCCGGGCGTTGGCCTGCACGGCGGCGAGAGGCGGCCATCCGCCAGGCTGAGCTGGCAGAGGAGCACAACATGAATGGGGCCCTCCATCGCGGGCCCCATTCGCTTTGTGGTCTTGCGTTACCCTTTTAGCAGCTTAGCAGCAGCGTGTTCTAGTGGCTGCGCCCGATCTCCCAGCCGAACCACAGCATCGGTCTGCTCCGCATGTGGCTCTACGACTCTCGAAGAACCGCTTGAGGTTGTGTGGTAGTGCGAACTCCGCTGGGAGTCCGGTGCTCCGGTTTTCCTCCGGTGAGAAGACCTCCCTCAGCACCGCCTCAACGATCACTGCCTTTGGTGGAACATCGTACTCCACGCCCTGATACACCCATACTCTGCAATCGGTAGCATCTCCACTGATGTCGGAGCATGGGCCGCACACACTTTCCCTGACGTCGACCTGGATATCGTGCGAGTTCACGCGGATGGTGGGGGAGCTGACCAGTCTCAAGGACGTCGCCTGTTGCTCGGTTTCGACCTTGATCTTTGTGAGCCTGACATCGTAGCCGGCGCTGTCCAGTACGCGGGCTACTTCTGCGAGGGCTTCGGCCAGAACAGTCTCGGTTCCCTGGCACCGAGAACAGGTTTCAAGATCCAGGTAAAGAAACTGAATATCAACGCTTCGTCTCTGGGGTGGCGTACCTTGGGGCACGCAGCAATCGCTTTTCCCACAACATGAGTTGCGCTCGGCCATTTGGACATCCTCCCGGCAGAAATAATGGCGGCGTGATAATCGCTCGCCTAGCAGTTAAGACGTACTCACCGCGAAAAGGACGCTACTTTCGACAGTATCGCTCAAGATCGTCTAGATGCTGGTAGTCGATGATATGTCCTAGCCGGTCGAGCTCGACGCGGCAACAGCCCAGGAGTTTGTCCTTGAGGATCCTCCGGGCGCGCTGCACGCGTGTCTTGGCGCCAGATACTGAGAGACCGCAGAAGTTGGCATATTTCCGCTGACTCATCCCACCGTGCTCAACGAGTAGGACAGCTTCACGGTACGGCTCGGGGAGTTCATCGACCATCGCCTTGAGGCAACCTGCCAGCTCAGTGCCTATTCTAGACTCCGGTTCCGGTGCGATAATCTCGCTGTCGAGCGGTTCCGTGGCCCTTGCATGACGGTAGTAATCCGCAATGGCGTTCCTTGCTATTTGGTGGGCCCACGGTACCAAGGCGTGTGGATTGTTCAGAGCCGCAATTCCTTTGTACATTCTCAAAAGCACTTCCTGGAGGACATCCTCAGCGTCCTCCACGTTTCCGATGCGATAGGCGATGAATGCCTTGAGAGAGCCACTCAATCTTCGCCAAGTCTCCTCAGATTCCAGTTGCGCCACCCCACTGTCCAGAGCGATTAACGCAAGATTCATACGTAACCAGGTCCTCTACTACCAGTATAACTTTCTCTGGCACGGCGGGACTCTGCGGAGCCGGCACGCATGGGGTTGGGGTGGCCCTGCCAGGTAACGCGCGGAGACGATCATCCCGATGGCCGTTTCCTTGACCCGAAAGGGAATGAGCATAGGTGCCGTAATCGCCCTGCTGTTTGTTGGCGCCGGATGGGCGTCCCGAGATGGACGATGCGTTTCTTCGGATCTGTTTGGGGGCAAGAAGCCATAGTGCTGCTGCAACGCGAAAATCCGAAGAGGTGGCTGAAGACGAGAAGGTTGATGCCGATTCCACAACGTGGTCCAGGGCCGTATCCACTAACAGCACGTCGTGCCCCGCCCGGATCATGTGCGCACCCACGGTGCCGCCGATCGCGCCGGCACCGATGATCACGTAGCGCATCGCTGAAACTTCCCTGCGGTTAGCGGCTGGACAGCGACCTCAAGGGCGCCAGTCCCCTTGGCCCTTAGAAGATCGCCTTTCCACCGTCGATGCTGAGCACCTGCCCAGTCACCCACCGGGCCAGGTCCGAGGCAAAGTACAGGACGCCGTAGGCGATGTCCTCCGGGGTCCCGAGCCTCTTCAGGGCTATCGACTTGACCAGCGCCTCCTGCCCCTCCTTCCCCATCGCCTCAAACTGCCTGATGGAGGTGGGGTTGGAGAGCACGAAGCCCGGCGCGATGCAGTTAACGGTGATGCCGAAACCACCGAGTTCCATCGCCTCCTGCCGCGTCAGGCCGACCAGGGCGTGCTTGGCGCTGGCGTACGCCTGGATGCCGGTCAGGCTGTAGGTCCGCCCCGCTCCCGAGGAGATGATGACGATGCGCCCGTACCCCCGGGCCTTCATGTGCGGCGCCACCGCCCGCACGAAGTAGAAGGCACCATGCAGGTTAACCTGAAGCACCTGGTCGAACTCCTCGGTGCTGACCGTCTCCACAGGCTTGCCCACCTGCCCGGCCACGCCGCCGGCGTTGTTGACCAGGATGTCGATCCGGCCCTCGCGGTCGGCCACACTTGCGACAAACCGGTTCACAGCCCCCTCATCTGTCACGTCGACGAGGGTAATATGGGCGCCGGTCAGGGCGCCGGTTTCGGCTAGTTCGGCCTCGTTGCGGTCGCAGCCATGGACGATTGCGCCGCGGGCGGTCAGTTCACGGCAGATGGCACGGCCGAACCCGTGACCTACGCCGGTGACGATGGCGATGCGGGAGTGGAAGTCCATGTGAGTCCTCCTTAGTAGTCCAAACCTCGTGGAAGGAATTGGCTGCATCGAATGGAATGCGCACTGCGGCCCGTAGCTTTGCACTACTGCTTCCCTGTACAGTGCGGCCACCAATAGCGGTTATGACCGCTTTGGACTGTTTTATAGCCAAGAAGCCTATATTCCTCTATGATGTTGGGGGGAGAACGGATGGTCTTCGCTCACGCTGTGGTGGAGCGAGCCAGGAAGATCATCGCCGATGGAGACCTCTATCTGAGTGTACACGCCCAAGAGCGTGGAGCAGAGCGGTTGATCAAGATGCGCGACCTGATGTCCAGCGCAGCCAGGGGACATTTCCGCTACGTTCGGCATGACGTCAACGAGAAGACGCAGGAAGTGATCGTATCAGTTGAGTGCATTGACGGCTTAGGGACACCGTTCATCGCTGTAATCCCTTTGTCGGTGGACATGACTCACATAGAGCCGATCATCACAGTGAAGCCACGAGGAGGTCGCTAGATGCTGTGCCGCATCTGCAAGGAGGCCATGGAGCCGACTGTAGTTGACTTCGAGACGAACTGGCGCGGGTACAGGGCCACTTTCAAAGACCTGCCTGTCATCAAGTGCGTGAGTTGCGGGCACACCTTGATCACCCCAGATGCCGCCGATCTCATGAGCGATCTGGTAGATGCGAAACTGGCCGCAAATCAGCCAGTGCCAGAGGTTCTTACCGTGGAAGAGGCCGCAGAATTCCTCAAGTTGAGCACGCAGACAGTATACAACCTCCAAAGAGCCGGGCAGCTTCCTGGCGCGAAGGTGGGTAGTCAGATCCGCTTTCTTCGGAGCGCGCTGACTGACCTACTAGCGGGTGAAGCACCACCGCAGGCTGCATCGCTGCAGCAACCAAATCCGGACCCAAAGAAGATCGCTAGGCCTCGGAGAAACACCCCCAGGGATGGCTTGTAGATCCCTGGTGTCTAGCAGCCCCGATGAGATTGCGATGCATCAGCTCTCAGACATCATCTCCTACAACTACCCGTGCTTTGCGCAGTCACCCGACTTGGGGCCTGTGGACCTCAAGACTGGGCGTCATGCTCCTTGAGTGCATTCCCCGGGCACGATCTGACCACCGCGCCCGGTTTCGGCCAGCGCACCCGGATCGCCGCGCGCCTTGCCACCACCCTACCTTGACTTCGACAGCGGCAGTGCCAAGAAAACCCCCTCTACCAGCCAAAGGGCGAATGAGGCTCTGGAATCTTGGCGCCACCGGCATCATCAAGCTCGCGCAGCCTGAGCG
>JAUYEG010000029.1 GCA_030691505.1 Bacillota bacterium
TCGTGCCTCCCTGATCCGCAACGCGGTGCAGCACAGCGGCGTCAGCCGGGTCGGACCCGCCGAGGTGCAATTCCTGTGCGACGAAACCACGGCCAAGGCAGACTTCGTCACCGGGCAACTCGCCGGGCTGCAGGTTGAGGTTACGCCGCCCGGACGGAACGGGGGGCGCTGACAGGCATGGAGCGCCCGGACGATTTCGCCACGAGAAGAGCCCCTCTGGCGGGGCTGGGCGACGACGAACTGCGGGACCGCTTCTGGCGTCTGGCCGGCGCCGTCGTGCGGCCGCTCGTCGAGCTTGCCGAAAGACACACGTCTCCGTCCATTGAGCGCTCGGTGCTTCTCCGCATGGGGCTCGACAGCCTCACCGCCGGAGCCGTCGTCGATCAGTGCGCCAAGCACGGGCTGCTCGGCAGGGGCGCGGGGCACTGCCTCCTGCGGCTGATGCGGCAGCGGGGCCTCGGCGCCGAGGCTGCCGCGGCCGAGCTCGGCGCGGGGCGCGGCTGGGACTATCTCGGCGATTCATTTCACGAATACCCCGGTCCGCTCGCGGTCCCTGTGCCCGCGGCCACAGGCGGCAGCCAGGCCCCGGGGCCGCACCCGTATCCCCAACAACAACCTCAGCAGCAGGGCGCAGCAACGCCGGCGACCACGGCGGAGATATCCTCGGAGCTGTCCGTCGGACCAACTGAGCCCGACGCCAAACCGCGGGTGCCGTCCATGCTCGATCCGGAACGCAAGATGGACGTTGAGGTCATCTTACGCGACCTGGCGTCATATCGCCCGCGGCGGCGAGGATGGCGCTGGCGGCAGGCCCCTGCGGACGGCAAGCTTGAGCTGGGGCCGTTTACCTACCGCGAGTGCTCCGCGCCCGTGGCGCGCGGGGTGCCGCTGCCCGCCGCGCGCTACTTCGGTGGGATCGACCCGCAGCCCGACATGGTCATCACGTCGGAGATCGCGTCCGGACGGTTTGAGGACGACCTGCGCCGCATGCGTATGGCGGCCTGGCACGGCGCCGACCACATCATGGTCATCCGCACCGCCGGGCAGAGCCATTTCGACGGGCTGATCGAGGGCACGCCGGAGGGCGTCGGGGGTGTGCCCATCACCCGCAAGCAGCTGCGGGCCACGCGCAAGGCGCTCGACCTGATCGAGGACGAGGTCGGGCGGCCGATCAATTTCCACAGCTATGTCAGCGGCGTGGCCGGTCCGGAGATCGCCGTGCTTTTCGCGGAGGAAGGGGTCAACGGCGCTCACCAGGATCCCCAGTACAATGTGCTGTACCGCAACGTCAACGTGCTGCGCTCTTTCGTTGACGCTGCGGTGGCCAAGGTCCTCATGGGCTGGGCCGGGATGCTGCAGATCGACGGGGCCCACAACGCCAACGCAACTGCGCGCGAGGCCTGGAAAGTGATGCCCGAGCTGCTCGTCCAGCACGCCATCAACTGCGCCTTCTCGCGGGCCGTCGGGATGGATTCGGGCCAGATCGCGTTGTCAACCGTGCCGCCCACGGCGCCGCCGGCCCCGGCGGTGCGCATGGACCTGCCGTACGCCGTCGCGCTCAGGCGCCTATTTGCCGGTTTTCGATTCAGGGCGCAGCAAAACACGCGCTACATCGAGTCCGACGCCCGCGAGGCGACGGTCACCCATGTGCTCAACCTGCTCATCACCAGGCTGACCTCCGCCGACGTGCAGAGCACGATCACGCCCGACGAGGGCCGCAACGTCCCCTGGCACTACAACAGCGTCGCCGCCGTGGACACGGCCAAGCAGGCGCTCGCGGGCATGGACGGTCTGCGCGAGATGGTCGCGCTCCGCACGGAGGGCGAACTCGGCGCCCGGGCGCGCGAGATCACCGAGCGGGCGGTGCTGTTCCTGGAGGAGATCGTTGCCACGGGCGGCTACGCACAGGCTGTCGAGGCAGGGTTCTTTGTTGACTCGGGCAACTACCCGGAGCGGCGCGGCGACGGGATCGCCCGATCTGCCGGGGGCGGGGTGGGGGCGGGCACGATAGTGCCGCGCGATGGCGACTACCTGGCTCCGGTGTGCGCGCATTTCGGTTTCAACCGGCTACCCGTCGGGGTCGACCGGCCCTGCGACCTGATCGGCGGATGCACCCTGTGCGACCCCTCGCGCATCGTCTATGTTGACGAACTCGACCCGGAGGACAACGTCGCGCGCCGCTTGGAGCAGAGCCGCCCCTGGCGGGGCGAGCGGGCGGCCGTCCGCCCCGAGGTGCAGTGGGCGGGAGACGGGACGGTGCTGTTGACGCTGTTTCTGCCGGTGGCGGAAAACGTCGCCGAGGCCGCCGCGCTGGAGATTGCGCGCCGCCTCGGCCTGGAGGACGCCCAGGTGGTCCACAAGCTGGTGGCTCACCCGGCCGAGGGGACGCTGTGCGAGATACGGGGGCAGCTTGCGCTGGATATCGACCCGGCTGCGCTGGTCATCCCGGAGCGGCCGGAGCCGCAGTCTGAGGATGAGCTGCGCGAGGCGGTGCGCCGCCGCCCGATTACGGTCGTCGCCGCGACCGTCGGCGAGGACGAGCACTCGGTCGGTATGCGCGAAATCATCGATATCAAACACGGCGGCCTTGAGAAGTTCGGCATCCGGTGCCATTATCTCGGGACCTCCGTGCCGGTGAGCAAGGCCATCGACGCGGCGCTGGAGCTCGACGCCGACGCCATCCTGATCAGCACGATCATCTCCCACGCGGACTCGCACCGGCACAGCATGCGTCGCCTCGCGGACCTGGCCCGCGAGCGCGGTGTGCGCGACAGGTTCCTGCTGGTCGGGGGCGGCACTCAGGTCACGCACGACGACGCCGTGGTATGCGGCTTGGACGCCGGCTTCGGGCGCGGCACCAAGGGCAGCGATGTGGCGAGTTTCCTGGTCCGCCGGTTGGGGGCAAGGCAAGGGACCAGGCAGGAGAGCTGATGGGTTCGGCGGGCGTCCCTGCGGGCGGGCGCGGCACGAGCGCAACGAGCGGCATGAGCGTGGACCTGCTCGTCGCCGAAATTGGCAGCACCACCACCAGCGCCGCGGCCTTTGGCGGGGTCTTCGAGCCGGATGGCTCGCCGCCGCGGTGCCTCGGGCGGGGGATGGCCGCCACGACGGTGGCGCAGGGAGACGTGGTCATAGGCCTGCGGGCGGCGCTCGAGGATTTGGCGCGGCTGCTGGGCCTCGCCGAGGGCGGCCGGGAACTGGAGTGGCGGCATATGCTGGCCTCGTCCAGCGCGGCGGGCGGTCTGCGCATGTCGGTTCACGGGCTGGCCTACGATATGACCGTGCGCGCGGCGCGCGAGGCCGCGCTGGGCGCCGGGGCGGTCGTGCGCATGGTCACGGCGGGGACGCTTCAGCCGTCCGAACTGCGCGAGCTGGCCGCGCTGCGGCCAAACATCATCCTGCTCGCGGGCGGCGTGGATTTCGGCGAAACCGAAACCGCGACGACCAACGCCCGGCTCATCGCCGGCCTGGGTCTTTCCGGCACGCCGGTTGTGTACGCGGGCAACGTCACGGCGCGCGCCGCCGTGCGCGAGGCGCTGGAGCTCGCCGGGATGCGCGTGACCTGCACGGATAACGTCTACCCGCGGATCGACGAGCTAAACGTCGAACCCGCCCGCCGGGTCATCCAGGCGGTGTTTGAGGAGCATATCGTGCACGCTCCGGGCATGGAGCGGATTCGCGAGCTCGTCGGCGGGCGGATCGTGCCCACGCCCGCAGCCGTGATGTCCGCGGCCCGGAGCCTGTACGAGGCCATCGGGGACCTGATGGTGGTCGACGTCGGCGGGGCGACGACAGATGTGCATTCGGTGACCAGGGGTTCCGAGGAAATAGCCGCTATCATGACCGGACCGGAACCGCTGGCCAAACGTACGGTGGAGGGGGATTTGGGGGTCTTCGTCAACGCCCGGAATATCCGGACCGCCGTCCCCGCGGGGGTCCTGGAGGATGCCCTGCGGATGCCGGCCCATGAGATCGACCGGCTCCTGGCGGAGCTGCACCCCATCCCAAGAGGAGACAGAGAAGAGCAGTTGGTGGTTGAGCTGGCCCGGACCGCGGCGGCCGCCGCCGTGCTGCGGCACGCGGGGCGCATCCGCGACCTGTACGGTCCCGGGGGCAGGACGTCCGTCGCCGAGGGCAAGGACCTCACGCGTGTGCGCTGGATAGTCGGCACCGGTGGGGCGCTGACCCGGCTCCCGGGGGGGGAGTCGGCCCTCGGCGCTCTGCGCCGCAGGCGCGCGGGGCCGGAGCTGCTCCCCGGGCCCGAGGCCCGCGTCCTTTTGGACCGGGACTACGTCCTGGCGCCGTGCGGCGTCATGGCTCACGACCACCCCCGCGCTGCGCTGCGGATTACGCTGCACAGCCTGGGTCTGCCGGAAGACGAGCCGGGGGTGTAGGGAGTGCCGGAGGCAATACGGACCAGCGAACCAGGCCCGGGGCGCGTAGTTGTGGCCCTGGGAGGCAACGCAATCCTTCAGCGCGGGCAGAAGGGCAGCGCGGACGAGCAATTCGAGAACATCCGGGTCACCGCCTGGCACATCGCCCAGATGGTGCACGTCGGCTGGCGGGTCGTCGTCACCCACGGAAACGGCCCGCAGGTCGGAAATATCCTGCTGCAAAACGAGGAGGCCCGCCACGTGGTCCCGGCGCTGCCGCTCGACGTGTGCGGCGCTGAAAGCCAGGGGCTGATCGGCTACATGCTGGTCCAGGCCCTGCGCAACGAGTTGCGGGCGCGCGGGCTGGCGCACAACCCGGCCTGTCTGGTCACGCAGGTGGTGGTGGACCCGGAGGACCCGGCCTTCCGCAAGCCGACCAAGCCGGTGGGCCCTTTCTACACCGATGCCCAGGCTAAGCGTCTCACGCAGACCAAGGGCTGGCAGGTTGTCAACACGGGTCCAAAGGGCTGGCGCAGGGTGGTGCCCTCGCCGGATCCCCAAACGATCGTTGAGATCGAGGCTATCCGCGACCTCATCGCGGCGGGCCTCATCGTCGTGGCCTGCGGCGGCGGAGGGATCCCCGTCGCGCGCGGTGCCGGCGGCCAGCTCTACGGGGTTGAGGCCGTCATCGATAAGGACCTGGCCAGCGAGCGGCTGGCGACCGAGCTCGGCGCGGACGAGTTGCTCATACTTACCGACATCGAGCAGGTCCAGCTGGATTACGGCCAGCCGTCGGCCCGGCCGGTGGACCGGCTGACGCTGGAGCAGGGCAGGGCCCTCATAGCGGAGGGCCAGTTTCCCGCCGGCAGCATGGGGCCCAAGATTGAGGCCTGCCTGCGGTTCGTGGCCCACGGCGGGCGCCGCGCCACCGTGGCCAACCTCGCACGCGCGATGGCAGCGCTGCGCGGCCAGGCCGGCACCTCGATTACGCAGGGCTGAGCTTCAGGCCGGGGCGCGTTTTGCGGCTAAGTTGCCTTCCGTCATCCAAACCTAGTGCCGAAGGGGTGAGCGACGATGAGTGAACAGCGGACGCGGATCGTCATCATGGGAGCGGCCGGCCGCGATTTTCACAACTTCAACGTCTTTTTCCGCCAAAACCGCCTGTACGAGGTAGTGGCGTTTACGGCCACGCAGATCCCCGACATCGAGGGCCGCATGTATCCACCCGAGCTATCCGGGCCCCTGTATCCCGATGGCATTCCGATCCTCGCCGAGGAGGACCTGGCCGAGTTGGTGGGCAAGCACCGCATCGACCAGGCCGTTTTTGCCTACAGCGACGTACCGCACACGTACGTGATGGGGCGCGCCAGCTGGGTGATGTCGCTCGGCCCCGATTTCGTGTTCCTCGGACCCGCGCGGACCATGCTCAAGTCCACCAAGCCGGTCATTGCCGTATGCGCCGTACGCACCGGCGCCGGCAAGAGCCCGACGACCCGCCGGGTGACAGAGATCATACGGGATGTCGGCCTGCAGGCCGCCGTGATCCGGCACCC
Source organism: Bacillota bacterium (assembly GCA_030691505.1). Taxonomy (GTDB): domain Bacteria; phylum Bacillota; class Sulfobacillia; order JAUYEG01; family JAUYEG01; genus JAUYEG01. The sequence continues at coordinate 5,927 of JAUYEG010000029.1, forward strand.
GATGCCCTATGGCGACCTGACCAAACAGATCGTTCAGCGCTTCGCGACGTACGAGGACCTCGACCGGTACGAGTGCACGATCGAGGAGCGCGAGGAATACGAGCCGCACATCGACCGCAGCACGCTCGTCTTCGCCGGTGTCGACTACGAGCGTATCCTCCGCGCTGCCGAGGAAGAGGCCGACGTGGTCGTCTGGGACGGCGGCAACAACGACATGCCGTTCTACCGGCCGGACCTTTTCATCACCATCGTGGACCCGCACCGCCCCGGACACGAGACGCTGTACCATCCCGGCGAAACCAACCTGCGCATGGCGGACTGCGTCGTGGTCAACAAGATCGACACCGCGGCCCCGGAGGGCGTGCAGCAGGTGCGCGACTCCATCGCCCGCGTCAACCCGCGGGCCGTTGTTGTCGACGCGGCCGCGCCCATCTTCATCGACGAGCCGGAGCGGATCCGGGGGCGCCGCGTGCTCGTCATCGAGGACGGGCCGACGCTTACTCACGGTGAGATGAAATACGGCGCAGGGGTCATCGTCGCGAGGCGCTACGGGGCCGCTGAGCTGATTGATCCGCGCCCCTACGCGGTCGGTTCGATAAAAGCCACTTTCAACAGGTATAGACACATCGGCCCGCTGCTCCCGGCGATGGGGTACTCCGGCCGGCAGATCAAGGAGCTGGCCGAAACCATCAACGCCGCCCCGGCCGACCTCGTGCTCATCGCGACGCCGATCGACCTGCGGCGCCTCATGG
>JAUYEG010000042.1 GCA_030691505.1 Bacillota bacterium
GATATCGCTCGCCCAGTGGGCGTCGAGATAGACCCTGCTGCCGCCGACTACCATCGGCCACAACGCCATCAGCGCGGTCAACAGCCGCCGGGTTGGGCCCGCCCACCACCACGGCTGCCGTGCGTTCAGGTAAACGAGGACGCCCCAGGCAAAGGCCAGGCCGATGAAGGTATGCCCGCTCGGATAGCCCGCCGCCTGCCAGTAGGGGAAAAGCGGCGGATCGGGGCGTGGCACGGCGAGGGTCTGTTTGAGCACTATGTGCCAGGCATTGGCGGCAAAGACGCTGGCGGCAAGATAAACCGCCCACGGACGGGCGCGCCTCGCCAGCACAATCAGCGCCGCGAGCAAGAGCAGCGGGGTCAGATACTCCGAACCGAGGTAGCTAAAGGCGAGCATGACCCGGATGCCGCCCGACGTGCGCACGGCGCCCACAGCGGAGCGCACCGCCTCGTCAAGAGCCTGCAGCCGCCCCTGTACCACCGCCACCGTCCAGAAAGCCGAGGCAGCAGCAAGAGCCAGGGCGGGCAAAGCCGCCCCGGCCCAATCCGCCCGGCGCGAATCCTTGTGACTACGCAAACGCGCTGATTAGCTCCCACATCGGCCTGCCGCACATCGGCCCGCCTACTCCCTGCCGCCTCTGTCTATATAGTAGTTGGGGGCCTCCTTGGTGATCTGGACGTCGTGGGGATGGTTCTCACGCAGCCCGGCACCCGTGATCTGCACGAACCGGGTCTTTTCCTTGAGCTCGGTTATGTTGCGGACACCGCAGTAGCCCATGCCCTGCCTGAGCCCGCCAACCAGCTGAAACACCGTATCGGAAAGCGAACCGCGGTACGGCACCCGGCCCTCGATGCCCTCTGGGACAAACTTGGACACTCCGGTCTGGAAGTAGCGATCGCTTGAGCCTTCCCGCATCGCTCCCAGGGAGCCCATGCCGCGGTACACTTTGTAGCTGCGGCCCTGGAATATCTCCATTTCGCCGGGGCTCTCCTCGGTCCCGGCAAATAGGCTCCCGATCATGACCGCGTCGGCGCCCGCGGCGATGGCCTTGACAACGTCGCCCGAGTACCGGATACCGCCGTCGCTGATGATGGGGCGGCCGAAGCGCCTTGCGGCCGCGGCGCATTCGTAAACGGCGCTGATCTGCGGGAGGCCGATACCGGCGACAACGCGCGTGGTGCAGATGGCTGACGGGCCGACCCCGACCTTGACGGCGTCGGCGCCGGCCTCGAACAGGGCGACGGTGCCCTCGGCGGTCACGACGTTGCCGGCGATCAGAGCAAGCTCCGCGTACGCCTGCTTGATGCGAGCCGTGGTTTCAATGACGCCGCGGGAGTGGCCGTGGGCGGTGTCCAGCACGACCAGGTCAACCCCGGCCTCCGCGAGAGCGGCGACACGCGTCATCACGTCGGAGGTGACCCCCACGGCCGCCGCGGCCAGCAGCCGGCCGCCCTTGTCGCGGGCGGACTGCGGAAACTGCTTCGCTTTTTCGATGTCCTTGAGGGTGATCAGACCGCGCAGTCGAAACAGGTCGTCAACGAGCGGCAGCTTCTCGATCTTGTGCCTGCCGAGGATCTTCTTGGCCTCTTCAAGGGTTGTCCCGACCGGGGCGGTGACGAGGTTCTCGGATGTCATCACGTTACGGATCGGCTGGTTGAAATTCTCCAGAAAACGGAGGTCGCGGTTGGTCAGAATGCCCACAAGGCGGCCGGTGCCGTCCAAAATGGGCACACCCGAGATGTGGTAGTGCGCCATGACCTCAAGCGCGCGCGTCACCTGATCGTCGGGGCCAAGGCAGAACGGATCGGAAATGACCCCATGCTCGGAGCGTTTGACCCGGTCGACGTGCTTGGCCTGAGACTCGATGGACAGGCTCTTGTGCAGCACGCCACAGCCGCCCTCGCGTGCCAGGGCTATCGCCATGCGGGATTCGGTCACGGTGTCCATACCGGCGCTGATGATCGGGATATTGAGCTTGATGTCGCGGGCCAGGGTGGTTGAGGTGTCGACGTCGCGGGGCAGGATCTCGGACATTCCGGGCACCAGAAGGACGTCGTCAAACGTTAGCGCAACGGGGCCGATCTTGTCGTCATGCGGCATTGGCGGCTCAACTCCTTGGCCCCCCGGGCGAATTTGAACCATGATACCACAGCTCCGGGGAGGCAACAACGATTCGCGCAGCAGGCCGAAAGCGCTGCATCGCCGGGCGTTTCAGTTTTAGCGGTAGTTGTCCTCCCACAGCCGGCGGTAGCCCTCCGCCCATTCCTGTTGCCGGGCAGCGTTTTCCGCGCCGAGGTCGCGGACGACCCGCGCGGGAATACCCACCGCCAGCGCAAAGGGCGGGATGACGGTGTCGGGCGGCACAACGGCTCCGGCGCCGATCAGCGCCCCCTCGCCCACCGAGGCGCCGTTGAGCACGACAGCCCCCATGCCGACCAGCACCCGGTCGCCCAGCCGGCATCCGTGGAGCACGGCCCGGTGGCCGACGGTGACGTAGTCGCCGATCTCCGTGGGGTATCCGGCGTCAACGTGGACGACGCAACCGTCCTGGATGTTGGAGGACCGCCCCACTGTGATGGGAGCGAGGTCCGCACGCATCACCGCTCCGAACCACACGCTGGCGCCCTCGGCAAGGCGCACCTGCCCGATTAACTCGGCCGTCGTGGCGACAAAACAGTCGGGCGCTATCTCTGCCCGGCGTCCTGTCAACTCGCGGATCATCCGCCACACCACCCGGGAAGCATCTGTGTGCAATGGGCCAGCCGCCGTGCTCGCGGCGTATCGCTATATCGCCATCGCCATCGCCATCGCCATCGCCGCTAGCAGTATTCCCGGCCCGGCTCCGGCCCTCCTACTTCCCGGCCCGGCTCCGGCCCCCTACTTCCCGGCCCCGAGGAGCTCCAGGTTGGCGAGAGGGACATCTACCTCGCTCCCGTCGGCGAGCTTCAGGCGCGCCCCCGGGACCACACGCCCGGTTTCAACGGTCATGTCAGCCCCCCAGGCTGCGATGCTGCCTGTAAGCCCGTGGCGGAGACCTCCCACAACCCGCGCCCGCGCGCCCTCTGCCAGACCAAGCCACACGCCGGCCAACGCCTGGCGGGACGCCGGCGCGGTATCGGACTCCTCGCCGGCCAACGCTCCGGAGTCCGGCTCCGGCCGGGTAACAGAGACCTCCGGCACACCGTCCCCGGTACGTCCACTGCCGCTATCGACGTACGCCACCATGCCCTGGTTGGCACGAAGCATATCAAACGCCTCCGGCCGCATCGGCACCCGGCCCAGACCGTCTGTGGCCAACACGGCCATCATCACCCGGTCGAGCCCGGCGCGGGAATCGGCCTCCATGTCCTGGCCCGCTGAGTAAAACCGGGCGGCATACTCCTCGTAAGACATATCCGCCGTGAAAGCCGCGAATTCGTCGCCCTCGAGCTTGCTTATCCCTCCGGCGACGACCGCACGCGCCCCGTGCCGGTAGGCGGCCATGAGCGCACGCGAATCGGCCAGCGCTCCGCCGACCACGATCTTGCCGCGGCACCGGGGGCCGATGCGCTGGGGGTCGAGGTTCTCGTCGGGACCGTCTGCCAGGACCAGCAGCTCGCCGAAAGCCAGCTCCCCCCAGCCCGCCATGCCCTCGACGACCGACCCGCGAGCCGACAGGATCGCGGAGTGCCCCTCAATGACCTCCTCCACGGTGCCGTACATCCCGGCGTGAACGGGGATGGGGTGTTCGCGGATCATCAGAACGCCGCTGTGGGGATCAAAGGAGCTGATCGTACCGTTGACCGGCGATACGTACTCCTTGTAGCCCAGGCCGAAGAAGTACATGTAGTAGGCCACAGGTTCGCCCCGCTTGACGGCGTCCCCGGTTTGCCGCAACAGCTTGGCCAGCACCCGGTGCTCATCAACCTCAAGGCGCAGAATGTGCAGGCATTCTTCCGAGCTGTTGTAGCCGATCAGGGTCGTGGGCTCCACTTGATCGCCCTGCCGCACCACGATGTCTCCGGAAAGCGGCAGGCGGCGTTCGCGCTTGATCGCCGCATCGGTCAGCGTAGCCATGCGCCTGCAGATTGGTCCCACCTAGCTCCCCTCCCCTTGTGCGGCCTCGCCCAGCACGGCCTCCGGGTATCCTCCGAGTTCGCGCAGCCAGGCTATGGTCCGTGAGCGCCGCCGCGCCGGGTTTAGCGGGGTGATGATCGGCCGCCCGCGCCCGTCCAGGATAACGCCCAGCCGGCCGCCACCCGCCATCGTATGGCTAAAACCGTGACCCGCACCGACGTTGTAGCCACGTTCCGGCGAAACCGTGACCCGCACCGTTTCGTCCTCGGGGAGCGGAATACGCTTGACACTGCCGTAGTTCACGGTCTCGCGGATCACCGTGCCGTCCTGGCGCTCGATGCGCACCCTTGCCAGGCGCCCTCCAAACCGCCGGAACAGCGGTCCGCCGCGTTCTCGGAGCACGGGCGCGACGACCAGGCCCAACCGGGCCAGCCAGCCGTCTCCCAGCGCCTCGCCCGCCAGCGAGGTGTCCTGCGCGGCCATCGCGCCGATGTGCGGGAGCAGGTAGCCCTCGTCGGCCATGACCTGTGTCAGCCCCTGCGGCTGCAGCCCGTCCATGACCATGCCCATCACCTGTCCGGGATGCGTGGCCTCCCGCACGAGGCGGCCGGTGGCGACAATGTACTTGATGCGCGAAAGGTCAACCAGCGATTGGCCGCCGACGGCCATGTAGGCGCCGAATACCTCGTCTATGTTTCGCTGGCGGTGTATGCCCTTGAGCAACGCCGCCACGCCGCGGTGGGCGTCGAGGGCCGTCCGCAGGCGTTCACGGGCCGCGGCCTGCTGAATGCACAGCTCGGTCCAGGTCATGGGAACCGACTCGGGACGCAGCCGCTGGAAGGCAAGAACATTGGCCACGGTCTCGCGCGGGCAGTCCATGGGCAACCAGGTTTCGACGCCTTCGGCCAGTCCGGCCGCATCCGGCGCCCCCCCGCCGCGGCTGGGCCCCGCCTCGTCCGTCGTCGTCCGGTTGACCTGCCGCTCGATCACGGTATAGATGCTGGTTGCAAGCTCTCCGATATCCGCGAAGAGAACGTCCGACTTCCAGACCCCGGCAAGCAACTCGGCCGCGCCGCTGACGGCCATGCCGGTGGGAGTTAGCTCAGCCAGACCGGCAAACACCCCCAGACCGCGATAGTCCGGGTCGCGGGGCACGACTGTGCTCCGGAAGGCCTCGAGCACGGCCTGCCGGGCGCCCGAAGTGTTCTCGAGTCCCAGGTCGGGCCGTACATTGTCCGCCCAGATGATGTCCGCCACGGGCCCGAGATGCGCGGCCACGTCCTGCCGAGCCTCGGTGCTGCCGGCGAAAATCACGGTGATCTTGCTCCGCGGGTCATACCTGGGCCTCGGGTGCGCCAGAGCGATAGTGCGGGCCATGTGCACGACCTGGCGGCCGCCGCCCCCGGAGTAGAGCCCCTCGTCGACGCCGCCCGCGAGCAGGACCAGATCCATCGGGCTGGTGCGGAGATCCCTGGCCCGGTCGTGGTCCAGCCTGCCGTCGTTGATGGCGAGCAGGTCGGCGACGGAAGCGCCGGCGCCCATGGCGGCCTTGAGCGCCGACTGCCCCGAGATGTCGTCGATAACGCCGGCCACCGTGACCCGGACCGAGCCGCGGCTGTCAGTGGTCAGCATCCAAGCATCCGGAGCCGAGGGCGCGCTGCCCGGGGCCAGGGGCCTCGATTGACCGTCGAGCAACGGCCTATCCGTCCTTGCCTCAAGCTGCCTGAGCGCTGCGGTGACCCCGCAGCCGAGGCCCGCCTGCGGTTCGCCGGCAGTGGTCGGCGCCGTCGCCACCCCGAGAAGCCTCAGGCCGAGCCCAACCGATTCGAACAGCGCCGCCTGGGTGACGGCCTGTCCGCAGTCAATGGCGACAATAGTTCTCCTGTCCATCTGCGCCTCCTATGAGCCGGCCGCGCCGCCGACACGCTGCCGGTACAGCGACACGGGGAGATTGAACAGCAACTCATTGACGGTCGCGGCCCTCGCCAGGGCTGCGGGGAGTGAAGCGGCCGCGCCGAGCACGAACGCCCCGACCAGGGCGCCCTTGAGGGCCGTCACGGCGCTGAGCGTCGCCGGCCCCGGAAACAGGCTGCCCAGCCTGGCGAGCAGCGCTACCGCGAGCAGAGTGCCGGCGACTACGCCGCACAGCGCTATCGCTCCCTGCTCGATCAGCAACAGCGCCAGCAGTCCCCGGCTCTCAAGGCCCATGGTCTTGAGAATCGCCAGGTCGCGCCGCCGGTCCATGAAGGAGAGCGAGGTGATGCAGAAAAGGCCGATCCCGCAGAAAACGAAGACCAGGCCGAGGGCAGACACGCCTGGCATGTACTTCTGAGCCAGAACCTCCGCTGACAGCGATGCGGCCGTGCTGGCCGTCAGCACCAGCGGGTCATCCATCCGCCGCAGGAAGGGACGGCTGGGCACACCGTAGTCCAGCGCAAGCAACGACGCGAGCGACCGGGCTCCCGCCTCGTTGCGCGTCCAGACAAACAGGCTGTTGGCCCGGGGGCCGTTGCCGCCAAGCAGCGTGATCAGGCACGTGCGCAGCACATCGTCGGTGGCCTCGTTTGTGCCTGCAACCTGAAGCGAAAACCGCCCTGCTGTCGCCTGGGGCGGCACCAGAGGCAGTTCCTGGCCGGCTGATAGTCCCAGCTGTTCGGCCAGCCCGCGGGGGATGAGGACCTGCTGAGACGTGGGCGGTGCTGCCGCGCTAGCGCCAAGCACACTGCTCCAGAGCCGGCTCTCGCGCGGCAGGGCGATCAGGCGGAGGTAGCCGGCCGGGGACTTATACCAGATGACCCTGGCCGGTTCGCAGGCCGAAACCGAGCTACGCCTGGCGATGTCCTGGATCGCGTCGTCGGTGAGCGTACGCCGTCCGACGAACACGACGTCGGCGGGCAGCTCCGGATCGTCTATCAGCGCCTGGGCCTCGCCGCCTGCGCCGAGCAGGTATGTGCTATAGAGCATGTAAACCGCGGTGGTCAGCGCCAATATGGCGATCATCAGCACTCGCCGGCCGGCCCCACGCCGCAGGCCTGAGCTGGCAACCGACCATACCGCGGGGAGTTGGTTCACCTGCCGCCCGCCTCCACTTTGTCTATCTTCCCGTCGCGCATGTGGAGAACCCGGTGGGCAAAGCGGGCAAAGCCCTCATCGTGCGAAACCACCACGAAGGTCTGGTTAAATTCCTCGTTGAGCCGCAGAAACAGGTCGGCCATCTCATTCTTGGTCTTGCTGTCCAGGTTTCCGGTGGGCTCGTCGGCCAGGACCACGGCAGGCGAGTTGGCCAGAGCACGTGCGATGGCAACCCGCTGCTGTTCGCCGCCGGACATCTGGAGCGGCAGGTGGCTGGCCCGCTGCCCGAGCCCGACCATGTCCAGGAGCTGCTCCGCGCGCTCGCGGACGGCCCGCCGCGACATCCGGGTGAAACGGAGCGGAAGCGAGACGTTTTCGAGCGCCGTCAGATGCGAGATGAGGTTGAAGAACTGAAAGACAAACCCCACCTGGTTGCGGCGCAGCTGGGCGAGCCCGTTCTCGTTAAGGCGGCTGTATCTCTGCCCGGCCAGCAGCACCTCGCCGGAGTTGGGCCGGTCCAGCCCGCCGAGCAGGCTCAGCAGGGTGGTCTTGCCGCAGCCCGACGGCCCGACGATGACTATGAACTCTCCCTTGTCGATCGCCAGGCTGACATCGTCGACCGCGTAGATGACCTCGCCCAGGAAGTAGGACTTGTTAAGGTTGACCGCCCGTAGGATTGGTTCGCCAGGCCCGGTCTGCGGCTGGCCGTTGGGCGCGGCGCCCAAGACGCGGCGGGCATCAGTCATTGCGTAGCACCTCCATGCTTGTGAGCCGGGCCATCTGCCACGCCGGCAACATGCCGAATAGGGCTGCGGCCAGCGCGGCCGCCGACATGACGACGGCAAAGTCGTTGGCTGTGGCACGGCCGATTTCGGCGATCGGGATGCGGTTGCTGATCATCGTCCAGGTGGCCAAGATCCTGATCAAGCCGAAACCAAGTAGTGTCCCGAGCAGGTTGAGAGTCAGCGCTTCGGTGAGAATCATCAGGGCGACATCTGTTCCCCGGGCACCGATCGCTTTCAGGATGCCGATTTCCTTGCGCCGTTCGGACACGAGGAACAGCAGGTTGGTCGCCATCAGCAGCGCCGCGACCAGGCACACCAGCACGAAGAACGTCCGGCTGAGATCCACCGGCAGTCCGGTCTGGGGGATGTCCGTTCCGCCGAGCATCTCGATCGGCGCCGAAAACGACGCCTCGGGCAATCCCCGGACGTGCGCCAGCTCCATCTGTTGAGGCACACTCACGACGCTGTACGCCGGCAGCAACCGCCGGAGCTCGGTCGCGATATCCTCAACGTACGCGAGGCGATCCACCCGCAGGCCGACCTGAACCGCGTGGTCCAGCGGCATGCCGCCGCTCACGCCGGCCCATATGTCGGCGAAAGCCCCGGCCGGAATCTGAAGCTGCGGGGTGACCCAAAAAAGATCTTCGTGCATGTAGTCACCCTTCGGCGTCTGCCAGGAGACGGCGCCGGTCCGGGTCGCATACTGCCCGACAAGGTCGATCTCGTAAGCTGTCTCGCGTAGGAAGTCGTAGCTTACCTGCCCATCGGCCCCGATCGAGACCGCCGGCACCCATACCATCAGGCGGGGGGTGTCCGGGTTGGGCGGATGATAGCCGAGCAGGCCCAGGCTGGCATCAAGCAGACCGACGAGGCCATGTTGCTCATCCGGCGTGGGACAGCGCGAGTCCCCCACAAGCAGCTGTCCGAAATCAAGACCGCCGGAGGCCTGCACCGTGAAGTCGCGCGCGCGCAGGACCGCCTGCGGCAGCTCGGCATGGTACAGCTGATCGTCCAACACGTACTCGTAGGTCAGGCGGATGGGAAGGAAGAAACTCGGGACCACCTGGGTGATCCGTGGATCGCCCGACAATGTGCGCCTCAGGTCCTCGATGTCGATGGGCCGGGCGCCCGCGCCGCCGGGGGAGATAAACCCTTGCGCGTACAACTCGGGCTGCAGGGTCATGAGGTCACAGACCACATTGGGGGAAAGGCTCGCCATTGCCCAACGCGCGGGCTCGGCGGCTCCGCCCACCACCTGCACCTTGTCCGGCCGCAGATCCTCAGGACCAACAAGGTGCTTGGTCGCGAAAACCAGGATGTCAGCGCCGAGGAATGTGCGGGCCTCAATCCACCCCTGAGCGGGGTAGCCGCCGGATAGGGAGATGATCGAGGTCATGATCATCGCGGCCACGGCCGCGCCCAGCACCGCCATGACGCTGCGGCCCAGGTTGCGCCGGGCGTTGGTGAAGCCAAGCACGAAAAACAAAGGGCAGGCCACCTCCCTCGGCTGGTTTCACCCGTCATGCGCGGGGCAGCCTGCGCAATATCTTGTGCTTTGCCGCATCTTCTTGCCTGCGGCGGCGGCCTTGCGGGTGTGCCGGGCTGGGGCCGCCTAGTGGGCGCGGCGCCAGGCGAGCGGGGTCATCCCGGTGGCCTTCTTGAACACCCGGCCGAAGTAGTTTGGCTCGCGATAGCCGACGCGCGCGGATATCTCCCCCACGGGCAGGCCGGTTGCCGTGAGCAGCCGCTTTGCCTCCGCGATGCGCACCTTGGTCAGATACTCCGAAAAGGATAGGCCGATGGCCTGTCTGAAGACGTGACTGAGGTAAAAGGGGCTGATGTGCAATTCCTCGGCCATGTCCGTGAGGCTGATCTGTTCGGGGAAATGGCCTTCCAGATAGGCCGCCGCGCGCGCCGCAAGCCCGCTCTGCCTTACGCTCTGGGCCCGGCTCGCCGCCGCCAAAAAAGCGTCAGCCGCCCGCGCCAGCGTTTCCGCCAGCGCCTCCGCGGTCGTGTCCTGCAGGGCCTCCTCGAGGAAACGGGCATTGGCGTCCAGCACATCCTGCGCCGGCGCACCGCCCTCGCCCGCTGACCGGGCCATCAGAGCAAGCGCCTCCACCAGCCGCAGCCTCCGGGCCGCACCCGGCGGCTGCCCGGCTGACGGCGACGCGAAATACGCGCTCAACTGCATCAGGTAGCCGCCGGCGCCTTCCCGCTGCCCCAGACGCACCGCCTCGGCGAGACCGCGCTCCGCCAACAGCGGGTACGCCGCGTCTTCCCCCGGCTCGGCTTCGCCCAGGTCGTCCGCGCTGAGCACGCGCTGGGAAACGGCACCGAGCAGCCAGGCCCGTTGACGGGCCCGTACCGCGGCCTGGTAAGAACGCCATACGGCGAGCGCTCCGGACGTGTGGGGGCCGATGCCCACGGCGGCCTCGAACCCCGCGCTAGCCGAGACCTCCAGAGTCCCCGCCACGATCCGCCGCAGCGATGCGTGGGCGGAGCGCCCCGGCGCACGGGCCATGCTCTCGGGCAGCAGCAGCACGATCTCGTCATGGCCGGTCCGGCCCACGATCGCGGACGGGCTCAGCGACGCGCACAGCTGCTCCATGCCTTGGGTGACTTCACGGCGCAGGACCTCGAGCTCGACCTCGGAGGCCGGCTGGCGCAGCGCGGCGCAGCTGTCGCCCTGCGGCGGGCGCAGGCCGACGGAAATGGCGAGGCACGGTTGGGCGGCGAGATCGACGAGCTGCGCCCGGCGCGCGTACTCCTGCGGTGAGGTGATGGTGCCAAGGCACAGGTCCCGGACAAGCTGCGTCCGGATCAGCGGCATCGCATCGGCGAGGACGCCCCGAAGCTCTTGCTCGCGCTCGGCACGGGCGCGTCGGGCGCGGAGCTGTTCCTCGGCCAGGTCAAGACAGCGCCGCAGATCCGCGGCCCCCACCGGCTTGAGCAGGTACTGCTCCACACCCAGGGCCAGAGCCTGGCGCGCGTAGCCGAAGTCCTCGTGGGCGGTGAGGATGAACATCGTGGCCTCAGGAGAAACCGCCCTGAGCTCGCGCGCGGCCTGAAGGCCGTCCATTCTGGGCATCAGGATGTCGAGGAAAACGACGTCCGGCGGGGCAGCCCGGGCGGCCTGCAACGCCTCGACGCCGTCCCGCGCGGTCAACACCTCGCCGTGCGGGGCAAGGCCCGCGAGGACCTGGGCCAGCGCGCGGCGCTGGAGAGCCTCGTCCTCCACCACCAGCAGGCGCACCCCAGAGACCCCCTTATCCGCCCGGCGAAGGAGCGAAGGGCAGACGGATCACGGCCCTCGTGCCGCGGCCCGGGCGGCTGTCCAGCGAAAGTCCGTACTCGGGCCCAAAGAAGTACTGCACCCGTTTGTGGACGCTGTAGAGGCCGAGGCCGGTCGTGTGGCTGGCGCCCGTTCCGGCGTCCTGTTGCTCGAGCACTTGCCGCAGGCGTTCAGGGCCGATCCCCTGGCCGTTGTCCGCCACCTCTATCTCGACGTCGCCCCTGACCCGGCGGGCGCTGAGCCGCAGCCATCCGTCGTCCACCGTTTCCAGTCCGTGAAGTATGGCGTTCTCGACCAGCGGCTGCACCGACAGGACCGGCACCCTGGTCTCCTGTAGGTCCTGCGGCACGGATACGTCCACGCGCAACCGCCCTTCAAGGCGCGCCTCCTGGATCAGGAGGTAGTCCCGGACGCTCGCCAGCTCCTCCCGGAGGGTAACGGTGTCCCGGATCCGGCGCAGGTTGTACCGCAGGAGTCGTGATAGGGCCAAAGTCAGCCGGGTGGTGCGGGGCGCGGACTCGAGAGTTGACTGTGCCGCTATCGTCGCCAGCGTGTTGAACAGAAAATGCGGGCTAACCTGCGATTGCAGCGCCCGCAGCTCCATCTGGCGCAGGTCTTCGCGGAGTTCCGCGGTCGTCTTGAGTTCCTCCACCAGCCGCGCCCGGGCCTGGCTGAGCTCCGCCTGCAGGCGGTCGGTGGCGTCGGATGGAGTGCGGGTTCTCTCAGGTGCCAAGTGCATACCTCATCAGCCGGCGCTTCGCCGCGCTCAGGAATGGGAGAAGACGCTGGTGCCCAGGTCGTCGCGCTCGCCGCGCGCCAGCCGCACATACCCCGCGGCGGCGACCATCGCCGCATTGTCGGTGCATAGCCAAATAGGGGGAATGAACACCTGCACCCCCCCGCGGGCGGCCCGGTCCACCATTTCCCGGCGCAGCCCGCTGTTGGCCGCCACGCCGCCGGCGATCACGATGCGCGTCAGTCCGTGTTCCTTGGCCGCCGCGAATGCCGCGCCGGCAAGGCTTGCCGCGACTCGCGCCTGAAAGCTCGCCGCGATGTCGGGCACACAAACCCCGCGGCCCAGCGCCTCCTGCCGCTTGAGGTGGTACAGGACTGCCGTCTTGAGGCCGCTGAAAGAGAAGTCAAACCTCCCCTGCGCGTCGTCAAGCCGGGGGTCCGGCCAGTCGACCGCATCCGGGCGGCCTTTTGGGGCCAGGCGGTCCACGGCCGGGCCGCCGGGGTAGCCGAGCCCCAACAGACGCGCTACCTTGTCGAAAGCCTCGCCCGCCGCATCGTCCCTCGTCTGCCCGATTACCCGGTGCTCGTCGTGGTTCTCGAAGACCAGCAGATCGGTGTGGCCGCCCGAGACCACGAGCGCCAAGAACGGAAACCGGGGACGGGGCTCGACAAGGAAGCTCGCGTAGACGTGGGCGAGCACGTGGTCCACGGCCACGAACGGCAGGTCCCAGGCAAACGCCAGCGACTTGGCAAAGGCGAGCCCGACCATAAGTGAGCCGACCAGACCCGGACGATTGGTTACCGCCAGCCCGACAAGGTCCCGCCCGCTGACGCCGGCGCGGTCGAGCGCCTCAACGGCGGCCGGCACAATCGCCTCGACGTGGCGGCGCGAGGCAACCTCGGGGACGATGCCGCCGTATTTCGCGTGGAGCTCCACCTGCGACGCTACAACGCCCGAGAGCTGTTCGGTGCCCCTGCCGACCACCGCCACGGCGGTTTCGTCGCACGAGGTTTCGATGCCGAGGACCAGGCCCCGGCTACCGGCTGCGCAAGCCATCGGGGTCCTCTCCGTGCTCCTCCAACAGGTCGTCAAGATCGTCAAGCCACATGATCAGTGCGTCCTCGCCAGTATCTGAATAGTACCGCTTGCGCCGCCCGCGGGCGACAAACCCAAGCTGGGAATACAGTTCCTGAGCGGCGACGTTGCTCGGCCGCACTTCCAGCGTGAGTTTCTCGACGCCTCTCGCCTTGCCGCGCCGGGCAATCTCGCCCAGGAGCGCCGTGCCGACGCCCTGCCGACGGAAATCGGGATGAACCGCGATGTTGGTGATGTGCCCCTCGTCCATCAGCACCCACATGCCCGCGTAGCCGCAGACGGAACCGCTTGGCCCTTGGGCGACGATATACTCGGCGGTGGTGTTGTCGGCGATCTCGCGGTCAAAGGCGCTGCGCGACCACGGGGTCGGGTACGACAGGCACTCGATGGCCATCACCTCGTCCAGGTCGTCCGGGCCCATGGTCCGAAACCTGGCCGGCGTAGCCCCTCTCGGCATCGTTTCGCATCCTCTCCGCACCGGTCGCGGCAGCGCTGCGCTCATGCTGTACCCGACCGCCTGACGTATACGGGCAGGACCGCTTCGGGCGACTGCCCCTCCCCTCTTGCCATCGCCTGCCAGGCCATCATCGCAACGGTAGCCGCGCAGGGGTCGTCGAGGTCCTCGGCCAGAAGCCGCAGGCAATCCGTCTCCGGTCCGGCCTCCACGCCGCGCCAGGGCCTCCCGCACAGCCGGAGCGGTCCCGGCGCCAGCGCCGCCAGCCGCGCCCGTGCGGCGGCGGGACGTTCGGCCAACACTTCCCCAAGCTGGCACGGCTCTCCTTGCGTGCCGGCGACAAACAGCGCCGCAAAGCAGTCACGGCTGCGGGTCGAAATGGCCGCGGCGACCGGGCCCCCGGCTATGCCGGCCCTCGTCGCCATCGCGGCCAGGGGTGAAACCCCCACCATGGGGAGCCCCCATGCCAGCGCCAGTCCTTTGGCCGCCGCGATCCCGATCCGGAGCCCGGTAAACGAGCCCGGTCCAGTGGTGACGCCGATTGCGCCGAGGCGGCGCCCCCCGGTTGCAGGCTCCCACCCCAGATCGGAGAACACCGCCGCGATCCCCTGGTGAAGAAGCTCGGAGTGTCCCCGCGGCGCCCAGACCCGCCACTCGGCCAGCGGCTGCGGCCCGGGGCCGGCGACGGCGACCGAGCAGTAGTCGGCGGAGGTATCGATCCCCAGTACCGGAAGGACGCTCACGCCGGACACCTCCCCGCCATGGACTCAAGCCGGCGGGCAACCGCGTCGGCGACCGGTTTGAGCCCGCGGCCGCGCACCTCCACGCTCAGGCGCCGGGCCTCGCCCGGCGCCGCGCCGTATTCCGGGAGGGCCAGCGAGACGCGCATATGCTCCGCAGGCACGAGGTCGCCCAGCCTTTCCGCCCATTCCACGACGACCACGCCCAGTCCGCCCAGCAGCAGCTCATCTCCGCCGATGGCCGCGAAGTCGGCCTCCCCGTCCAGGCGGTAGAGGTCGATGTGCCATGCGGGAAGCCGCGCGCGATATTCGTTCACAAGGGTGAATGTCGGGCTGGCGACTCGCCCCGCGACGCCGAGGCCCTCCAGCAGCCCCTGGGCAAAGACGGTCTTGCCCGCGCCGAGCGGGCCCGAAAGCAGCACGACCAGGCCATCGCCGGCCGCGCGGCCGACGGCGCGGGCAAGGTCCCTGGTCTCGCCGGGCGAGCGGGTTTCAGCCTCAAAGGCCCAGCGGCATCCCTTTGTGTCGGGCGAAACGACGGCCTCGCCTACCGTTTCCATCACGACCCTCCGTATTCTCCGTCTCGAGCCGCCTCCGCTCGCGGCCCCCCGTCTGTCCCGGATACCCGGAAATGGTCCCAGCCGGCGAACGCTAGCTGCTCCCTGGCCCCGGTGGCGCGCTCCAGAACAACGTCGCGCTCCGGCGTGAAACGCCCCACCACCGTCAGGCGCGAACCTGCCACGGCAGCAGTCATAGCCGCCTGGACGCGGTCCCAATCCGCCGGCGCGACGGCGGCAATCAGTTCATAATCTTCCCCGCCAAACAGGGCCCACGACAGGGCGTCGGCGCCGCGTGCGAGGGCGACGCGCCCGGCCACCGGGGAAACAGGTATTTGATCCTCCCGGACGACGGCCCCTACCCCGCTCGCCTCGCAGATAAGATGGACCTGGTTGGCCAGCCCGTCGCTTGTGTCGCTGAGAGCGTGCAGGCAGCTCGTCCCGGCCAGCGCCGCCGCTTCGCGCAGTCTGACCGGCGGCTCGAGCTGCCTTGAGACCGCCGCGGCACGGTCCTCGGCGGTGACGGCCGCAGGCGGCCCGGCTTGCTCCTTGAGGTCAAGGAGGTCGAGGCCGGCTCTTGACAGCCCGAACTCACCGGTGACGACGATCAGATCGTCCGGACGCGCCCCGCTGCGCAGAAGCGCCCCCCCGCATGCAACGTCGCCGACCAGAAACACGTCTAACAGCAGTCCGCTCTC
The DNA here is from genome assembly GCA_030691505.1 of Bacillota bacterium. Classification (GTDB taxonomy): domain Bacteria; phylum Bacillota; class Sulfobacillia; order JAUYEG01; family JAUYEG01; genus JAUYEG01. The sequence continues at coordinate 15,486 of JAUYEG010000042.1, forward strand.
CAGCCTGACGGTGTCGCCGCCGACTATGCTCACGCCCCATTCGTGGGCGAGGTCGGCCAGCCCGCAGTACGCCCTCCGCAGGAACTCGACCGGAACCTGCGGCGCGGCCGCAAGCGTGATGACGGCAAAGCGCGGCTCACCGCCCATACCGGCTACGTCGCTGATGTTGACCGCGAGAGCCTTGCGCCCCAGACGCTCCGGTTGGTGCTCATACCAGGCCCTGCGGAAATGGATCCCCTCGGCGACCATATCGCAGGTCAAAAGCAGATCCCGCCCCGGCCGGGGGACCACCACCGCCGCGTCGTCGCCGATGCCGACGCGGACCCCCGCTCCCCCCCGGACCGGTGCTGTCAGCATGCGGATAAGGCCAAACTCCCCTAAACGGTCCAGTTCCAGGGCCCAGCCCTCCTTGCGGCCAGCGGTGCGGCCAGCTCTTGGGATTCTCGGCCGCCTCCTGCTTTCCTCCGGAGAGGCTTTCGGCGGCATGCGGCGAAGCGGGTCACAGCGGCGGGCGCGAGCCAGGCCCGACCGTACTAGCTTACCGCGCGAGGAGGCTTCCAGCCGTGACGGGATGCTCTGCACGCAAGTTCACACTGCTCTACTTAGGGGCGCCTTCCGACCAACTGGTCAGCGAGATGCAAGAGCGGGCTCCGGGGGTGACGGTCAAGGCGGCACGCGATCAGGCTGCAGCGATGGCTTTTGCCCCGGAGGCGGAGGTGGTCGTTGGGTCAGGGCGGCTCTTTGGCCGCGCATTGGTCGAGGCGGCGCCCGGTCTGCGCTGGGTCCAGTCGACCAGCGCGGGCGTGGAGCATTTCTGCCCCCATCTCGTTGGGACTGACGTCGTGCTCACAAATGCAAGGGGGGCCCACCCGATTCCCATCGCCGAGCACTTCCTGGCCATGCTCTTGTCGCTGACACGGCGCCTGCCCGCATTCGCGGCCCAAAAGGCCCATCGGCAGTGGCACCGGCTTGAGCTCATCGAGGTCCGCGGCAAGTCCGTCCTGGTCCTGGGGCTCGGCAACCTGGGCCGCGAGATCATCGCCGCTGCGCACGGGATCGGCCTGCGGGTGCTGGGCTATGACCCGTACCTGGCCGTCCCCGCCGCGACGGTCGAGCGCCTCTATCGCGCCGATGAACTGCATGAGGGGTTGGGACAGGCCGAAATCGTCGTGTCCGCCCTGCCCCTGACGACCGAGACCCGTAATTTCGTCGGCCCGGCGGAGTTTGCGGCGATGCGAGCCGGTGCCTACTTCTTCAGCCTCTCCCGCGGCGGTGTGGTTGACGAGCAGGCCTTGACCGGCGCCCTGCAGTCCGGCAGGCTTGCCGGGGCCGGCCTGGACGTCTTCCAGGTTGAGCCGCTGCCGCAGAACAGCCCGCTGTGGGATATGCCCAACGTGATCATCACGCCCCACGTAGCGGCCGCGTCACAGAATACCGATAGGCGCGTCGAGGTCATTTTCCTTGAAAACCTGGAGCGATACGTTTCCGGCCGCCCACTCCTCAACCAGGTTGAGGTGCGCCGGGGCTTCTGATGAGGGTCCGCGCGAGATTACCTGAGGCGGGCCTGGCCGGTCACCGTCCGCGGAGGCGCTCGTACTCCGCACGTACATTCTTCATGTCCTCCCAGACCGCCCGCTTCTTGGACGGGTCGCGCAGCAGCGCCGCGGGGTGAAAGGTGGGCATGTAGCGCAGGCCGTTGCGCTCGTGCCACTTGCCGCGCGCCGACGTGATCCGCAGGCGCGGGTCAATCAGGATCCCGGTGGCCGCCGCTCCCAGGCATACGACCAGCCTGGGGCGGATCAGGCGGATCTGCGCCCTGAGCCAGGGAAGGCAGGCCTCGGCTTCCTCCGGGCTTGGCTGGCGGTTGCCCGGCGGACGGCACTTGACCACGTTGGCGATGTAAACCTCGCCTCGTTCAAATCCGCTCGCCGTCAGAATCCGGTCCAGCAGCTGGCCGGCGCGCCCGACAAACGGCCGTCCCAGCTGATCCTCGGTTTCGCCCGGGCCCTCGCCCACGAACATCACCATCGCTCTTGGGTCACCTTCGCCGAAAACGACCTGCGTGCACCCGCCCCGAAGGCGGCACGCGGTGCACCCCGCGACGGCCAGTGCCAGGTCATCAAGGCTATCCCAGGCCAGAGCCGGCTCTCCGGCGGCGGAGTCCGCGGCCGCAATGGCGCTGCTGCCGTTGCCGGGGGGCGGTGCGAGGAAGGACAGCTGGCCATCTTCCATCGCCGGCTGGGGCGGGCCAAAGAGCGTCACGCCGTCAGGCTGGCGAGATGTCTCGTCTGACCCGGCCTTTTGTGCATCTCCTTCATCGCCGAGGAATGTGAAGCTCCTTTGAATGTAGGTCCTGCCGGCTGTCATGCGGGGCTCCCTCCCAGGAAACGGTGACCTGACTTCAATCGCCCGGCGTAAGGTCTTGGCGGCCAGACGGGGAAAACCTTCCGGCGCGGCAGGCGATGGTGGAGCGGATTCGAGACGGGAGCCGTGCTCGCAGCTGTTGGAAGCACGATGCGCAAAGGCCCGGGGACTTCCCCGGGCCTTAAACACGCGGTTGAAGTGCTCGTTTGTCCTCTAGCCCTCGATTATCTCCACGTTGGCGCGGGGAATCGTGACGACTTCACCGGTCCTGACCAACTTGGCGCGAAGGATCCGCACCTTTGCCTCCGTCTCGATTATCTGCAGCTCGGGCGGCAGATCGACGACATCGGCGAGCATGCCGAAGTACGGCTCGCGGATAATACGTATCGGGGTGCCGGCAACCAGGCCTTCGCTGACCACCGCAGCGGCCTCTCCGGCGTGGCGTGCCTTGTGCTCGGGCGCGATCAACTCCGGGCGCATGACGCCGGCGCGGATCTGGGTCGCCCCGTTGAGGGACACCAACTCGCCGTCAAGCTCTTTGAGCAGGTCATACGTCTTGTGCGCCATGGTGATCTTGCCAAAGCCCTCGGTGACGATCAGGGTGGTGTTAATGTCCTCGTGTCCGGTGATGGCGACACCGATGTCGTAGCCGAGGAACTCGACGAGGTCCTTGTCGATGATTCCGCCCGCGACGACCCCGGCCAGTCCGTACTCCGCGGCCTTCTTGAGCGCGGCCCCTGTTACGAGCGCCCCGCCGACGACGATCAGCCCGCGGTGCTCCGGCTTGATGTCCGCCGCATCCAGAACGGACTCAGGCGACTCGGCGACAAACTTGATTATGCCCGTGCGCTCACCGCCAACACCGAAGATGCCCTGGATAAAGGCCCCCTTGCATTCGACTATGACGCCCTCGCGGGGGAGAACTTCCTTGACCGTGCCCCGGATATACGCATCGATCTCGACCGGGATATTGGGCTCGCGGATTGTGACCTGCCCGGTGACCAAGGATACTAGCTCGATTACACCTGCGACCTTGGACGGCGCCGGACGGTTGATGAGCCCGAAGAACGCGCGGTAGCGCGCGATGGCCTCGCCGGGTTTGACCGTATCGCCCTGCTTCTTGACCATGAAGTGCTCGATGTCCTCGGGCTCGACGCCGAGAATGTTGGCGACGTTGACCGTATGCGGCTCGCCCGGCAGCTCGGTGCGGGCAACCACCGTGTCCGGCTTAACAATGTCGCCTTTTTTGACAAGAACCTCACCAAGGAGGGGCAGACGGCGCACCTTCTCGATTAAGGTCTCTTCGGTTACCCTTAGACCTGGTGTATACGCGTGTGCCATTCCGTTTCCCCCCCTTTATTGCCTGGACTCGACGATCCGCTGGAAGGCCTCCTGCGGATATGCGTCCAGCGCCCGGATCCACTCGATTAGCTTTTCAATGCGCTTCATGGGGTCCTCCGGCAGGCCAAACGGCTGGCGGCCACGGGAGTCAACGATAATCCCGGCGACGCCGCCCTCCAGAGTGATCTTCGCGGACCGGCCGCGCCCGTGCCCGATGTCAAACCCACGAGCGGGACCCACCGACGCATCCACAGATTGCCCCTCCGGCAGATCGAAGCGCTTCATCTTGCCAAAAGGCACCTGTTCGTCAACTTGCGTGCCGTCGGGCATCGTCATCTTGATATGGACGCAGGGCTCACCCTGCCGGGCGGTGCCCAACGGGGCGATCGCGGTGCCAAGCCTGATCAGGCAATCCTTGTCGAAAACCTCCATGGACGCCTGCGGGTGGACCGTGGACAACACACCGAGCTGCGGCATCATGAAGATGGAGTCAACGGCCAGGAGGGTTATGCCTTCCGGCTGAAACGCGTCGAGCATCATCAAGGCCGATTGAACGCGGCGCGGCGCGTGCGAGAGGACGCCGCCCGAACCGACCAGCATGCCAAGCTTCATCATGTCGATGAGAGTATCGCCGCTGCCCGACTGCTCGAAAACGTCACCGATGGAGCGCTGCTTCTGAACGCCGCGGAGACCTACCGCCAGGCTCTTGTGGTGCAGGAAGGCCAGCCGCAGCGCTTCGCGGGAGATGGCCTGCTCGATGATCAGGTCTTCGAGGGTCTGCGGGATGGTGGTCGGCCGGATCATCTTGTTGCGGATCCGGTTGCGGAGGTCTTCTTCGGCAATATTGAACGGCACCCAGCGCATGATGTTGGCAACCCCGGCCTCGAGCAACACGTTTGAAACGCTGTAGCTCATGCCGAGGTTGGCGGACACCGTACGGTTGAAAAACTCCAGCTCATCGCCGACCACGGAGAAGATGTCCGTCGTCGCTCCGCCGATGTCGACGCCGATGACGTGCATGTTGTAGGTTTTGGCGGTCGTCTGCATGCACAGGCCCACGGCGCCGGGGGTGGGCATGATCGGGATGGGCGTCCACTGCATCAGCTTGTTGTATCCAGGGGCCTGGGCCATGACGTGTTCCATGAAGAGGTTGTGGATCTCCTCGCGCGCCGGGCCGAGCACTTCGCGTTCAAGCACCGGGCGCAGGTTATCCACGATACGAAGGTCGGTCTTCTGGCCCAAGATCTCTTGCATGTAGGTCCGTGCCTGCTTGTTGCCGGCAAAAATGACCGGGAGCTTGAACCCGATGCCCAGGCGGGGCTTGGGCTCGGCAGCCGAGATCAGCTCAGCGATCTGGGCGACGTGCGTGACCGTGCCACCATCGATACCGCCGGAGAGAAGGATCATGTCCGGACGCAGGTGGCGGATACGCTGGATTTTCTCGTGAGGCCGCCGTCCGTCGTCGATTGAGATGACGTCCATGACGATGGCGCCCGCACCCAGCGCAGCGCGCTGGGCCGACTCCGCGGTCATGGTCTTGACGACGCCGGCGACCATCATCTGCAGGCCGCCGCCGGCGCTGGAAGTTGACAGGAAGATGTCCACCCCGGACCCATCGGCTTGACGCGGCGTGATGACGCCGGTGTCAGTCAGGAAGGTCTTGCCGGTAAGCTCTTCCGCCTCGCGAATCGCGTTGCGCGCGCCAGCGGTGACGTCCTCGAAAGGCTTCTCCACTGTCGTGGGAGCCTCGCCACGCACGATCAAGCGGTATTCGCCTTCGACCTTTTCGATCAGGATTGCCTTGGTAGTGGTGCTGCCGCAGTCTGTGGCGAGAATCGATTTGATCTCGCGACCGAGATCGTACTTGGGCTGTTGGTGTTGAGCTTCAGCCAACTCTGTCTTCCACCTCCGTTTACAGTCACACGAAACTTTTTAATACTACGCTTATGAGCGATACCCTCCCCAATTCGGGCGACGAAGCAAAATACCTTCTAGCTACGTGTATTCCTGGGTTCCGACGCCCCGATGATTCCTTCGCGTCTATCTATTCCTGGACGCGAACAGGCCCGGCCTACCCCCTGGGCGGCCGGGCCCCAATGCCGATAGGCGGCGCCTAAGCTTGTCCTTGCTTCCGTCCCTGTCCGAAGAAAAACGACCTGACGCGCTGCAGCAGAGGCCTGGGCTCGGCTTCCTCGGGGGGCAGGCCCTTGGCGGCGGCCCGCTGCACCCTCTGGCGGCGGACCCATTCCTGCCGCTCCCGGTCCCGCTCGCGGGTCAGCTCCTCAATCTTATCCAGCAGGCGGTCAACGTTCTTGCGGTCCTCCATGAGCCGCGCGAACTCCTCGATGGTTTGTTGGTTGAAAACAACCCCGAGGATCGGCGCAAAGAACACCAAGGCCTGCCCGCCGATGAAGCTCAAGGGACGGTTCATCTCCACAAAGAATGTCGCCGGGGTCTCCATGCCGCGTTTGACGACCTGATCGGCGACCATTTTGATCAGCTGATCCCTGCGCTCGGGCGATACCTCAGCCATGTTTCTTCACTCCAGCAATAAGAGTCGAGGGCACTCGTTTCGACAACACTGCCCTTCGTCCCTCTCATGGTCCGGACATCGTCGCCCGGGAATCGCTAACAGGATACCCGGCTAGAGGAGCAAAAACCCGACCGGCGTCAGAAGACCTCTACGTTGGCCCGCGGCACGGTGACCACGTCGCCGCTCTCGAGCCGCACGCGGACGACGGGAACGGAGGCCTCGGTTTCGATCCGGTGCGCGTCGCGCGGCAGCTCCAAGACACGGCCGACCGCGCCGAAGTAGGGCTCGTTGATGACGCGAACAGGCTGGTCGGGGCTAAGTTCCTCGTCAACCGGGGCTGCCGGCGATACGGTGCCGTCAGCCTCGGGAAACGGAACCACGATCTCCGGCCGTATGGCCCCGGCGCGGATCTGTGTCGCGCCGTTGATGCTCGCCTCGCGACCCTCCAGAGCCCGTAGCGCTTCAAAGGCGTGACGGCGCATGGCCAGTTGCCCGAAGCCTTCCATGAGGATGAGGGTCATGGGGACGTCCTCCTGGCCGGTTATCCCGACGCCGAGTTTGACCCCCAGCGACTTGATGATGTTGAGGTAACTGGCGGTTCCCGTGATCAGCCCGCGCACCCCGACCTCCAGCGCACGGACCATGGCCTCGTTGCTGACGTGTCCTCCTCCCAGGAGGATGCGGTCCTTGCAGTCGGCTGTGATAAGCTCCGGGCCGACCGTGGCGCCGGGATCGTCGACCAGCGTCTTGAGGTTTCCGTGGGTCTCCCGGCCGACGCCGAAGATGCCCGTCACCCGCACGGCCGGGGTCTCAACTATGGCGCCGCGTTTGGGCAGGATCTCAACGACCTTGCCGGTCAGATAGGCCCGGACGACGACCTCCTTGAACGGCCTGGAGATCGTCACATAGCCGGTGCTCTCGTTGATCTCGGAGATGATTCCGGATATGGGCGCCGAGGCCGATTTGGTGAAAAAGGCCGCCTGCTCGCCCTTCTTGGCGAAGATCTGACTCCTCTTGACCTCTTCCCCGATCTTTCGGAGCATGAAACGGCCGATCTCCTTGGGCCGCACCCCGAGCTCCACGGCCACATCGACCGAGAGCGGCGGCTCCTCGCGCCCGAATTCCTCGCGGATGACCACGCGGCCCGATTTCATGGAGATGTCCTCGATGACCCCGTCGGTCGGCGACTCGAACTCCTTGCGTCCGTACAGACCCTGCTCAGCCCGGCCGATGACTTCCTTTGCTTTTACCCGGTCCCCGACCTTGCGGTGGAGGGCCTTGGGCAGCTCAGCCGGGTCGATGCCCAAGAGCCGGGCGACGGGCACGACCCAGGGGATTCCCGGCCTCAGGCTGATCTTGGCAACAATGTCATCAGGACGGACCCGTGCGCCGCGCTCGACGAGAACCACCCCCGGAAGGGGTAGGCGGCGCGTTTTGCGGACCAGAACCACCTGGTAGTTACCTGCGGACCCGGCCGAATAGGCCACCTCTCCTGCCTCCCTTCTCGCCAGGCTTGCCTTTGTCGTCGGCAAACGGGCGCTCCGCGGCGTAGCGCTTGACGCATTCCGCGTCATAGACGCCCATCGTCTCGATCCACTCGATCAGCTTGGCGACCCGCTCGGTATCGGCGGCAGGCAACGCGAGGGGGCGCCCCCGGCAGTCGAAAATGACCCCGACAAGGCCTCCCTCCACCTCCGCCTCAACCGTGTGCCCCTTGCCCAGGCCGAGGTCAAACGCGGCGGCTGGACGCAGTGTCACGTTGGCCCGGGCGCCTACAGGCAGGTCGATGCGGACCAGTTGCCCGTAGCCCACCTTGCCCTGCTCGATTCTGCCGGACGGCATGATCAACCGGTAATCGAGCACCGGCTGGCCGTCACGGATCTTCGGGCCGACGGGCGCGATACAGGTACCGAGGCGGACCAGGCAGTCCTTGTCAAAAACCTCCGCGGAGATCTCCGGGTAGGTTGTGGCGAGCACTCCGAGGTGCGGCATCATGAAGATGCTGTCCACCGCGAGCTGGGTCACGCCTTCGGGCTGGAAAGAATCCATGAGCATCAGGGCGGCCTGGGCGCGGCGGGGCGCATGTGACAGAACGCCGCCCGACCCAACAAGCATATCGAGCTTGAGAAGGTCGATGATTTCCTCGCCGGAGGCCTTGAACAGCTTGCGCTGGGTGCGCCAGCCGGCGCTGATTTCCTCGGCCTCGACCTTGCGGGCCAGGCTCTTGTGGTGTTCAAAGGACAGGCGCAGGGCCTCACGGGCGATGGCCTGCTCCAAGATGAGCTTGTCCATGGTCTGGGGGATGGTCGTCGGCCGGACCATCTTGTTGGCTATCCAGTCGCACAGCCCTTCCTCGTCGACCTCAAACGGCAGCCAGCGCCGGATGTTCTGGAAAGAGGCCTCCTCCAGGACGTTGCAAACGCTGTAGCTCATCCCCAGATTGGCGCTGACGGTGCGGGTGAAAGTGCCGCCGAAATCCGAAAAGACATCCGTCGTCGCGCCGCCGATGTCCACGCCGATGATGTTGGCCTTGTATTTCTGCGCCATAAGCTGGATGATGCTGCCGACCGCGCCGGGCGTCGGCATGATCGTGCCGTCAACCCATTTCATGAGCTGACCGTAGCCGGGCGCCTGGGCCATGACGTGGTTCATGAAAAGATCGTGGATGGTCTCGCGCGCCGGGCCCAGGTTTTCGAGGTCATGCCGCGGCCGCAGGTTGTCAACGAGATGGACGTCCAGCTCCACCCCGGCGATTCCCGAAACCATGTCCTGTGCGTCGTGGTTGCCCGCGTAGACGAGCGGCAGCTTGTACGTGGCGCCGAAACGGGGCTGGGGATTGGCCTGCACGATCGTTTCCGCGATTGCAGCGATGTACGTTACCGAGCCCCCGTCCACCCCGCCCGACATCAGGATGATGTCCGGACGCAGTTCGGTGATGCGCGTGATTTGCTCCGACGTCGAGCGCCCGTCGTCCACGGCGATGACATCGAGCACCACGGCTCCGGCGCCCAGCGCGGCGCGGTGCGCGCTGGAGGCGCTGATGCTGCTGACCAGCCCCGCGACCATCATCTGCAGGCCGCCTCCGGCGCTGGAGGTCGAGACGTAGAAGTCGACGCCGCTGGCAGGCTTGCCGTCCCCGGCGGGCTGCAGCGGACGAACCAGTTTACCCTGCTGACTTAGGATGGGGCGCTGGGTAATCTCCTCGACACGGCGGATTGCCTTGCGGACCCCGATCATTACGTCTTCCCAGGGCGCCTCCACCGTGGTGGGCATCTCGCCTCTGCAGATCAGGCGGTACTCGTCACCGCGCAGTTCGATAAGTATTGCTTTCGTGGTGGTACTGCCGACGTCGGTGGCGAGCACCGAGGTAACTTGTGGCTTTTCCTGCGCCATCCGTCCCCCTCCTTAGTGCGTCCGCAGGGTATACGACAGCAACGGACCGGGCCTCCGGAAGGGGCCCCGGCCCACTCCCGCCCTCGGGATCCAACTCCATAAGTGGGTACTTAGGAGCGCGGAGCGGTGCCTTTGGCCATGATGGCCTTGTCGCCCAGTTTCTCCCGGACCACGGCTAGGACCTCGTCGCGGTTGTCACGGAAGTATACCAGGCTACCCTTGACCACCCGCCCGCGCAGGCTGCGTTGGGAGACGAGGAGTTGAACTGCATCGGGGTATATGACGTAGCGCTCAAACCGGGTCCATTTCTTGCTGTCCCGGAGCAGAACGCCGCGGATCTCCACTCCCGCATCGGTCAACTTGTAGTGCACCGGAAACAGAAACGCCGACACCGAGCCGAGTATGATCAGCAGGCTGATGGCCATCATGAACGTGTTGCCGGGGATGATGAAGAACCACATCACGCCGAAGAAAGCCACGAGGGCCGCTACAATGATAGTCCCTCTCCGCCGCTGCTGAACCAGTTGGTGCACGGTGTACTCAAGGCGCACACGCTCCTCGGGCGGCAGTTCCCGGGGGGGTGCGACTGGAGCTTGCTCGGGGGCGCTTTCCGCCGGGACCTCGCCTGCCGCGGCCGGCGCGTCTGCGGCGGCACCCCCCGGGATGTTGCGGCGCAGGATCCTGACCCGGATCTTGGCGTCGCCGATCTCGATCACGTCTCCGGAGGCCAACTGGCGCTCGGCGGTGAGCTGGCCATTGACCACCGGGCGAACACCTTTACCAAGGTAGATCAGCCAGAGCTCCGCTCCGTCCCAGTCAAACTCAAGATGCCTGGCCTCCAGGATGTCGTCCGGAAGAAGGATCTGAGCGTCCTCGCCACGCCCCAGGTATGTCGAACCAGATTGAAGCCTGACTGACCGCTGCCCGTCGGGGCTGTCCACCATAAGCTCGGCGCGCCGCTCTACCGTCGAAGCACCTGCAACCACAATCCGGTCCTCCGATCCAATTCAAGAAGATCGCCAACGGGCCTGGTCAAGATGACCAGTTATTTATCCCAGTGCTAGTATTTCTCCTGCCAGCGGCGAGCGCGCCCAGGTGGCAGACGCCGGATACGGAGCATGCCCCCCGCGCGGCGGCACGCTCCCAAACTAAGGTTCCCGTACTCCAAGGTAAAAAGCAATGTTGGCGCCGGCGTCGAGCACAGGGCGGATCTCCCCGCGGTTTGCCGTGAGCAGCGTCGTCACGCCTGGCCCATGTCCCGATATCTTGGAGTCGCTGTGCACGACCACCCCGATCTCGATCGCGCCCTTGCGGTAGCTGCGCCCGTAAAAGGACGAGCGGTCACGCACGGCGACGATGTCGCCGAAGCGCAGGTTCTCCAGGCCGTGCTCGCGCAACGCGTCGGCGTCCTGGGTGGTGATGTCGTAGTCGCCCCGTTCGGCCGTCGCGGCCCCGATGCCCGACCCCATGAGTTCGGCGGGCACGATGGCCGCCACAGGCACCTCGAGAACCCCGTCGCCAGCCTCTTTGGCCCCCATCCGGAGGAACAGGTCGGGGTCGAGGTTCATGCACTTGATCCCCGGGAAACCTTCTATCTCCAGTCCCTGGCCCGTCGCGCGCACCTGGATCTTATCGCCGACAACCAGCTTCTCCAGGATTTCCGGGGCAAAGTCGATCAGCACGTGCTCGATACCGCCGTGGGTGCCGGTCACGTACCCCTTTGCGCCCTTGGCCGCGCCGTCGACCACGTAGGCCACGTTGCCCACGCATGACAGCGTATTGTAGGCGGAGTTGGAGTTTTCGTCCTTGTTCTTGGAACTCACCGCGGGCTCGACGTGATCGCCCACCCAGCCCAAGGCCGGATCACCGATGCGGGCGTTGTAGGTGATGCCTCCGGTGCCGGCGACCACCCTCGATACACCGTCGAAACCGGTGCGGTAGGGTGTCCTCATGCCGGGGGCCGAAATCTCGCCGAGCACCGAGATGATCGGCAGGCGGTCCTTGTTGATCTTAAGCATTTGGGTCCCTCCCCTTTAGTCTGATTCTGGTCTATGGTCTATTTGTCTGGCCGGACCAGCCGGCCATGCCGAGCCACAATCTCGAGCGCCAG
>JAUYEG010000044.1 GCA_030691505.1 Bacillota bacterium
TAAATTTGTTGTTAAAATTTATGAAATTTTCACAAAAAAAGCAAAGTTTTGTAATTATTTCAAAAAAAGTTGACTTTTAATTTCTTTTTATATACTATATAACAAAAATACTACACTTTATAGGATTCGGAGTGGTTATAAAAAAAACAGGACATTCACATATTCCGCTCAACACCGTGAGGCCTTCTGTTTCACTTTGGAATAAAGATTTAGAAAAATTAATTATCGAAAAACAAAGTTTGAATATTCCTATCACTTAAAAATTCTAGGATTAAGTAAAATGGTTAAAACTTGTACCAAAATATTGATAGCCGACGACGAAGAAACTTATCGATACATGTTAAACGATTTATTAACAAACGAAGGTTATCAAACCGCAGTAGCGGGAGACGGAATTCAGGCGATCAACGCTTTACAAGCCAACGCATTCGATATTGCTTTCCTCGACATTAAAATGCCGAAAGTTGACGGCATCGATGTTTTGAAATTTATAAAAGAGACTTTCTCTGAAACAGAAGTCGTTATGCTAACCGGAGTAGGCACTGTCCCAATTGCAATCGAATGCATGAAGTTAGGCGCATACGATTTTCTGACGAAACCGTATTCGAGCGAAGACCTAATAAAGACGGTTAGGAAGATAGAAGAGAAACGTAGCTTACTTCGTGAAAACCAGATAATTAAAGCCGAATTATCGCGCCTGAGTGGTTCTACAGACATTATCGGAAATAGCGCCAACTTTAATAAGGTTTTGGATATTGCTCAAAAAGTTGCGCCGACATCCTCGACAATTTTAATACAGGGTGCAAGTGGAACGGGCAAAGAGCTTGTGGCAAATTACATTTATAAAAACAGCGACCGCGCCGATAAACACTTTATTGCGTTGAATTGCGCATCCATACCGGACACATTGATAGAAAGTGAGCTTTTTGGACATGAAAAAGGCGCTTTTACGGACGCGCGCGCAATGAAAAAGGGATTGGTTGAAATTGCCGATAGTGGCACTCTTTTTCTTGATGAAGTTGGCGACATTAGTCAGACAATACAGCCAAAGCTGCTTCGATTCATCCAGACAGGTGAATACCGGCGTGTAGGCGGGAATATTGTGTTAAAGTCCGATGTGAGAATTATTTCTGCGACGAATAAAAATTTAGTGGAAGAAGTAAAACAAGGTAGATTCAGAGAAGATTTATTGTACAGATTGAATGTAATCACCATCGAGATACCGAATTTAAAGGAGAGAAAAGAAGATATTCCGCTGCTCATTGAATGGTTTTTACAGAATAAAATTAAGATGAAACCCAGAAAACAAATAAGTCAAAAAGCTCTAGAACTTTTGATGAGATACGATTGGCCCGGGAACGTACGCGAATTAGAAAATGTAATTGAAAGAGCTGCAATTCTTTCTAAAGACGATACAATTCAACCCGACGCTATTTCTCTTCCGCTCAGGTCGGTTGGTTTCTTTCAGAAATTCAACGAAAACAATATTATTGGAACACCCGTTTCGATGAAAGAAATTGAGATGCAGCACATAGATGGAGTATTAAAGAATCTTCAAGGCAACAAAACCGAAGCCGCGAAAATTTTGGGGATAAGCTTGAAAACGCTTTATACAAAAATACAGCAATACCAAATAAAGATTGACTGAATTAAA
>JAUYEG010000054.1 GCA_030691505.1 Bacillota bacterium
ACCAACCTTTTATCTCTTCTCACCCAAGTCACGGGTTAAATTTCATTCTGGCCAAAATTCCGATTACATAGCCGAATGTTCTTTTGGGATTATCCGGGTTTTTCATCTCAACTATCTTAAAAGCCTCATCCACCTTAGCTGCTCCATAAATGTTAATAAAGCTGGCTATATTCTCAATCACGCTTAAGTCAAAACCTTTAAAAACCACAAAAGCATAGTTTCTGCTCTTTGTTATTAATTCTCTGCCGTATGTATCCTCAATCTGCCTTAGGCCTTGCTCAAATTCACGCATATCATATAATCCTAAGAAAACGATTAAAGGAGGCATCCTCTTCTCATACCCCTCATCAATCTCGCTGTATTTGACATTAATTATATTAAAATCCCTTAAGGCTTTCATTCCCCGATAAAGCGCATTCCTATTTATCCTATATTTCCCGGTAATTTGCGGGCGGGAAAGCATCCACTCCGGCGGTTGCTGTTTATGCCCCAACTCGGCTAAATTAATTAAAAGACACGCCTTGGCACTCAGATTCAATCTATTCGCCCAGCCATAATCCCAATAGGCTCTGGGAATGCTAAAACTTTCTCCTTCTACTTTTTTTAACAGCCTTACTTTAATCGGCTGATTAAATTGAGTATCTATTTCAACTAATTTGTATAACTTATTTAAGCCCCGAAGCTGCCGGTTTATCTCTCTGCGATAAATTGGCCGATCCATATCCTTTAACAACCCTAAACTATCGGCCAGCACCTCGTAATTTGTATTTACCACGCCTTCGGCATTACCATCAAAATCCCTTAAAAGTAAAAGCCAAATATCAAAACCCCTTTCATTGTGCCTTCGGAGCATCTCCGGCACAACCCCGTTTTCTCCCATTGCCCAATAGGGTATATTAACCCCTAAGCCTTCTTCTAATTCAGGCCTCGAGAGTTTTATCCGCGAAAATTCATCCAAAAGCTGTCTGGCTAATTTAGGTGAATTAATTAAAAATGAAGTCTCGTTATTTCTCGCAAGGGCGGCGTCAGACCAGTTGTGGCTTCCGGAAATAACTATCCTTTTATCAATCACAATAGCTTTATTATGGGTGTAAGCTTGCGCACTGTCAAAATAGGCCTCAA
>JAUYEG010000086.1 GCA_030691505.1 Bacillota bacterium
AAGCAATTCCGTAGCGGGCTTGATTCAGGCACATCAGCGGCGACCTCAAACCAGATGTGTTCGGGAAAATATTTTCTTTAGGAATTTCGCAATCTTCAAAAATTAACTCGGATGTAATTGAAGCGCGGAGCGAGTGCTTGCCTTTCATCTCGGGTGCCGAGTAACCTTTAGTTCCTTTTTCGACCAAAAATCCGTGAACTTTTCCATTGAGTTTTGCCCATACAACTGCTACATCGGCATTTGTGCCGTTTGTAATCCACATCTTGGCGCCGTTAAGAACATAGCAATCGTTCTTTTCCTCGGCACGTGTAATCATTCCGCCCGGATTTGAACCGAAATCCGGTTCAGTCAAGCCGAAGCATCCGATTTTTTCGGCACGCGCTAATTTTGGCAACCAATAATCTTTTTGAGCTTCAGAGCCGAAAGTGTAAATCGGATACATTACGAGTGAACTTTGTACCGATGCAAAACTTCGAACTCCACTATCGCCTCGTTCGAGTTCTTGCATAACTAAACCGTATGCCACATTGTTCATTTCTGCGCAACCGTATTTTGCGGGAAGAGTTGAACCGAACATTCCAAGCTCAGCCATTTTCGCAATTAATTCGATAGGGAATGTGCCTTTCATATAGTGGTCTTCGATTATCGGCAAAATGTTTTCTTCAGTAAATTCCCTTATCGTACCCCTGATTAAAATCTCTTCTTCGGACAGAAGAGAGTCGAAATTATAATAGTCAACACCTTTAAATTTTGGCATAATTCCTATAAATTTTGCATAAAATTACTAAATATTTGAGAGAAAGGCAAGGTATTGAAATTCCTCCTAAATTTAATTGTATTCCGAGAACGAGCTAAATATCTTGTTCGTTGAGCGACTAGAAAGATGCTCTGTGTTCTTTCATTTTTCCAATCTTTTCAAAACTTATAATCCAGCTGGATTCCGATTCGGTTGTCATAATTCCCCGGCAACTCATCCCATCCGCTGCCAATCTTTTTTACATCTTCACGAATCAGGTATGAATATTTTGCCGATATGTCAAGCGAATTCAACAAACTATACTTTGCAAGCACATACCATTTTACGCCTTTACCGTAAAGAACCGGGATAGTCAACACTCCTGGCAAATCATTTTCGTATTGACTGATCCCAGAGTTGTACGAGTCGCTGCTAAAAAGACTTATCCTGCATTTAATAGCTAATCGGTTCGACCCTCTATATGTCAATTCCTGATACAGCATTTTTCCGATTTCGTAATCGCCCGTAGATTTCATTCCCACTGTCTGATATTCAATCCTGAACCTGAATTGAAAATTCCGGTTTAATTTATAATCAATGTTGAATCTGTAATTGTTTTTATTTTGAACGTCAAGTATCCCGAGATCTCTGTTGAAATCGTCCGAGATTTTAACTTTTTTATCAACTTGTTTTTGCCGATATCTTAAATAGATGTCAATATTTTTTATGAGCTTAGATTCGAGCTGCATAAATTTTTCGTTTCCGCGGACTGGATAATTCAGCGACGAAGAAACCGGAAAAATAAACTGGTCGTAGTAAGCGCTTATTTTAAATCGCCTAAACGGTGTCAACTGCATTCCTATATAGAATCCATTTTCATTTGAACCGCCGTAATTTTCTCCGAAAGGATTCGCATATCTTCCAAAATAGCCATACGAATAGTTTCTGTAGAGAGATAACAGCTTCACCTGCGGTGAGGGCGTTATCAAAATTCCCGTTACAACACTCGAATATTTTTTAAAACTATAAGCAAGCTCGCCAAATAATTTTATTTCATCAAATTTTATTATGTAATCTGAACCGACAATCCCGTATCTTCGACCGGTATATTTTTTCCCGCTGTATAAAAATAAATTCTTCGAAAACTCGGTTGTGTAACCCGTAACACCAAGTTTCAATTTGTCCCGGTAATTATACGATACTCTCGATCCATAAAGTATTTCTACTAAATTAGCCCGCTTGGAAATTTCCGATTCCGTTCGAAAATATCCCGTATTGTAAATACTGGTTACATTATTAAAGCTAT
>JAUYEG010000024.1 GCA_030691505.1 Bacillota bacterium
ACCTTGTCGGCCGTGCCGTCAGTGCTCATCTTTGCCCTGGTGCTTAGGGTTCCTGTACTCTACCTCCTCGTCCCGGCCGCCGCCGGCCTGTTGGGCAGCCTGGCGGCGATGACGGTGGGCTTGGGCGTGGACATCAGACGCCCGATGCTGAGGTGCAAGGATCCCGCAGAACCGGCGAAGAGGAACCTCACTGCACTCGTGCCGATGGGGCTAGGGGTGGGGGCCGTGGCAGCCAGCGTGCCGGTGGCCCGGATCATGCTCAACGCCAACTGGGGCATCTGGCTTGTTCACACGCTATTCCTCGCCGGGGCCGGCGGATTGGCGCTGGCGGCGGTGCGAAACCTGATGGCGCAGGCCGAAGGGCTCTTTGGCCGATTGGAGATATAGCCGGAGGATCAGCGTCGAAGATTGGCGTCAGCACCTGCAGAAGTGCCTGCTGGATCAGCCGGTCAAGCACGGTGGGGATGCCCATGAGACGCATGCCGCCGCCGGGTTTCGGTATCTCAGGTAGTCTGCCGGGCTCCGGTGGGACAGCGGCAGCGGGTGTGCGGCCCAGGCCGGCAAGCTGCAGCTAGTCCGCCCGCCCGGCGTAGACCCGGGCCAGGGCCGCCGTAAGTATGACGCTCAACAACAGCGTGGCCGCAGCGACGGCACCCGGGGGGTACCCTGGCCATTTGAGCAGCCCGAGCTCTGCGACCGCGGGGCCGGCGAACGAATAGAGCAGCCCAAGGTATCCCCAGTACCAGGGACTCCACCCGACGAGCAGCTGCCACCCCGGCGCAACAGCGAAGACCGCAAGCGACGTTGCCATCACGATCCCGAGGGGTTTGCCGATCGCCATGCCCTCCACCTGACTGCCGGCCAGGCTGCCGAGGAGGAAGGCCACAATCGCGCCGGACATGGACATGAGCACCGTCATGAGCACAAGCCAGCCTGGATTTGCCGGCCGGACACCGTACAGCAGCACCGCGCCGAGGTTCAACACAACAGCGAAGGATGTGGTAAATCCGGACTGGTACAGCACGTAGGTGTAGGGCGCAAGCGGCATAACCCGCATGGAAAGCCAGGTGCGGCTGCTCCGCTCCTCGATCAGGCCCAAACCTGCCACGAACCCCAGCATAAACGGCGCCACCATCACGACCAGAGGGGCGAAATACAGGGCGATCTCTGCAACAGGCACCGGTACCGGGACATATCTTGGTCCGACAAAGACCAGTACGCGCAGCACCCACGCCTGAGCGAACGGCAGAACGACCATCAACAGCAGAAATCGGTCGCGGTAGACCGTCCGCAGGTCCTTGCGCAGCAGGTTGAGAACAGCGCTGATGGCCCTCACCCCCAGGTTTCCCGGGCCGCTTCGAAACGTCCGACAGCCCAGCGATAGACCACAACAACAGAAAGTCCGAGGTAGCCTACCTGGAACAGATACCTGAATGGATCAGGCCGGCCACCCGCCAGCAAAGCAAAGGCCGACAACGCCTGATACGATGGTGTCCACGCGAACCACGAGCCCGGGACCATCCCCAGCAGGAGCAGGGCGGGCAGGGCCACCAGAATGACCTGTACCGGAGGCATAGTGGTGAAAAGAAACCGTGCGAAGTCATCGTAGCCGGCCGACAGGCCCATGCCCAGAAGGCCGAAAGCGGCGGCCGTCAACGCCAGCGGCGGCAGCAACCACAGCAGGCGTGTGTCCATACCCACGACCAGGGCATACAGCAGCAACCCCGCCGAAGCGGCGGTGATCGCCGACGCGATGCACTTGCCCAGCACATACTCACCCGTGCGCAGCGGGGTGACCGCCAGGGCCACGGCGCTGCCCTGTCCGCGCTCAAAGTGAACCTGGGCAGCCGCGAAGGTGTAGCCAAGCATGCCGGGTTCGCTCAGCAAGAACAGCGGGAGCAGCGGCGGGAACGTGCGGTGAAGCCCCGTTGCCAGGAAGAGGACCACGTACACGGCTGTCACATAAGCATAGATCTGCGGGAAGCTGTACCGGGCCTGCACCTTCAGGTCGAGGCGCACGGAGTTGCGTAGCCGGGCGAAACCCAGGCGCTCCTTCTGCTTCATCCGGAGCCCAGCCTGCGCCCTGTGATCTTGATAAACACGTCCTCCAGCGAAGGCTCCAGGGTGTGGATGGTTTCGACGTCGTGCGCACGAACCGCGGCCACGAAGGCCTCCTTGCTTGCCGGCACGTCTAACTCGAAGTCGCCCCTCCGGAGCCCCTCGGCGGTGCGGTATTCCAGACGGGCGACCTTGCGGCCGTGCCCAAGCCTGAGGTTGCGCGGCGAGTCAACGGCCGCGATCCTGCCGTTTACGATAAGGGCCACACGGTCGCAGAGTTCCTCGGCCACAGTCATGTTGTGCGTGGTCAGGAAGACCGTCGTGCCCGCTCCCCGCCTTTCGCGAATCAGGTCGCGGACCGAAACCTGGTGCTGGGGGTCCTGCGCCGCGGTGGGCTCGTCGAGAAACCACAGTTTGGGCCGGTTTAGGAGGGACCTCGCCAGCATCACCCGCACCTTCATGCCCTGCGAATACTGCCCGACCTTCCTGCGGTCACCCTCCGGCAGATCCATCATGCGCAGCAGTTCGCGTGGAGATTCGGTGGCTACGCCGAAGAAGCGCCGGTAAAACTCCAGGTTTTCCTCGGCGGTCAGCCTTTCGTACAGGTTGGGATGTTCGAAGTGCACCCCGATATGGTTGTAGTAGTCGGGCCCGTGCTCGCCCAGTGCGCGGCCCAGCACCCTCACCCGCCCCCGGTAACCGCGCAAGAGACCGGTGAGGATCCGCTGCGTCGTCGTCTTGCCCGCCCCGTTGGGTCCCAGAAAACCGAATATCTCGCCCCGCCCCACCTCAAAATCGATCCCGTCCAGCGCGTCGCTTGTCCCGCGCGGATACCTGTATGTGAGCGCAGCCACACTCAGCAAATACCTGGCCCCCTTGTATGTTGCTTTTATGGCGACTCTCTCCGCGTTGTTGTGGGAGTCGCAAGTAACCCCGGGGTTCCGGTCGAATCCGTTCGTGAGACGGATTGGGGAAACGCTCTGCCTCCTTGTGGCATGCCCACTTGCATAAGCGTGCGTTCCCGCTCCGGGCGGAAGACCGCTAACCGTACCCTGCCTCCCGCCCGCGGAGCCGGTGTGCAGCAGCACCGTTTGCGCTGGTCCGCGGAACCGGGTAAGGCTGATCCCGCAAGGCTGCGGCTTGAAACCCGGACGACCGGGGCCCCAAGTCCCTCCTCAGCCAATCTGGCTACGAAGGGAGGTTTTCTCACTGCCATGGCTCGACTGCTCTTTGTCGGTATTGACGTGGCCACCAGGCTCAACAGGGCCCAGTTCGTTGACGACGAC
>JAUYEG010000003.1 GCA_030691505.1 Bacillota bacterium
TGCGGGCGAGCTGCTTCTCGAGCGCCGACAGGCCGCGGTCCAGAAAGGCCTCCTCCGCATCGCATACCAGCACGCTGAGCCCGGCCTGGGCGGCGACCTGGGCGATACCCCGGCCCATCTGGCCGGCGCCGACGACCATCAAGGTTGAAACAGCCACATCCACAACCGCACCCGTAGCCACACCCAGCCCCCCTTTAGGTAGCCACCTCCGCCGCCCCGCGGCGGTAGCGCTCAAGCACGTCAAGGGCAGCCCGCGGGGTCAGCCGGCCGTATGTCGCCTGGTCGACCATCATCGTCGGCGACAGGCCGCAGGCGCCGAGGCAGGCCACTTTCTCCAGCGTAAAGAGCAGATCACCGGTTGTGTCGCCGGGGGCCACGCCGAGCGAAGCCGACAACTGCTCAAGGATGCGCTCGCCGCCCCGGACGTGGCAAGCGGTGCCCAGGCACACCCGCACGATGTGCCGGCCCCGCGGCTTGAGATGAAACTGGGCGTAGAACGTCGCCACGCCGTAAACCCTGGACACGGGCATCCCGAGGCTGCGGGCGATAATCGCCAGCGCCGGACGCGGCAGGTACCCGTAGGTCTCCTGGGTCTCCTGCAGCACGGGTATCAACGCTCCGGACCGGCCCTGATGCGCCGCGAGAATCCGGTCCAAGGCCGTACGGTCAAACTCCGGACCAGCGCTCATCGTACGCCGCCTCCTTGAGTCTGTCCTGCGTCAGCGACGGCCGGCGCCCCGGCCGCCGCGACCGGCTCGATCCGGACAGCGCACACCTTGAGCTCGGGGATCTTCGCGACGGGGTCAAAGGCCGCGTTGGTCAGGACGTTGGCCGCCCCCTCTGCGAAGTGAAATGGCATGAAGGCCACGCCGCGCAGCACCGTTGGCAGGACACGCGCGACCGTGACTAGGCTGCCGCGCCGCGAGGTCAAGCGGACCTTGTCCCCGCTGGCCAGGCCCATTTCGGCGGCGTCCCGGTCGTTGATCTCAATGTACCCCTCGGGCACCGTAGCGTGCAGGCCAGCCACGCGCCTGGTCATCGTGCCGGTGTGGAAATGGTACAGTATCCGCCCCGTCGTCAGGATGACCGGGTATTCCCCGTCGGTCTGCTCCGCCGCGGGCCGGTAGGAAATGGCCGCGAACTGGCCGCGACCGCGGCTGAAGCGCTCCCTATGCAGAAACGGCGTGCCCGGATGAGTGCGGTCGGGGCAAGGCCACTGGAGGCCGGCGCCCGAGGCAAGCCGCTCGTGGCTGACCCCGCCGTAGATCGGGGTGAGGCCCGCGATTTCGTCCATGATCTCCGCGGGGCCCCGGTAGCTCAGCGGATGGCCAAGGCGCGCCGACAGGTCGCCGATGATCTGCCAGTCGGCCCTGCTCTCGCCCGGCGCGGGCACCGCGCGGCGAAGGAGCTGCACCCGCCGCTCGGTGTTCGTGAAGGTCCCGTCCTTTTCGGCGTAGGCCGCCGCCGGCAATACCACGTCCGCCAGCCGGGCGGTTTCCGTCAGGAAGATGTCCTGCACCACCAGGAAGTCCAGGCTCCTGAGCGCCTCCTCGACATGGTTCAGATCCGGGTCGCTGATCATGGGGTTTTCACCCATGATGTACATCGCCTTGATCCCGCCGTCCGCCGCAGCGTTGATCATCTCGGTCAGCGTCATGCCCGGCCGGGTGCTGAGCTCAACGCCCCAGGCGTTTTCGAATTTGGCTCGATGGGCGGCATCGGCGACAAGCTGGTAGCCCGGCAGGTTGCCGGGCAGCGCGGCCATGTCGCAGGCGCCCTGCACGTTGCTCTGCCCGCGGAGCGGATTGACGCCGGTGCCGTAACGGCCGATGTTTCCGGTTATCATGGCCAGGTTGGCGATGCTGCGGACGTTGTCCACCCCGGTTGTATGCTGCGTGATGCCCATCGAATAGAGGATTGCGCCGCGGCCCGCCTTGGCAAAGGCGCGTGCGGCCGCCGCGATTTGCCCGGCCGGCACCCCGGTGATCTGCTCCGCCCGCTCCGGCGAGTACTCCTTGGCCACAAGCCCTGCCAGCTCGGCGTAGCCCTCGGTGCGTTCGGC
This sequence comes from Bacillota bacterium, assembly GCA_030691505.1. Classification (GTDB taxonomy): domain Bacteria; phylum Bacillota; class Sulfobacillia; order JAUYEG01; family JAUYEG01; genus JAUYEG01. The sequence goes on from JAUYEG010000003.1 coordinate 2,063, forward strand.
GATGAACTCCCGGTTCTGGAGCTCCTCGGTGACGATGACGTGCATCATCGCGTTGAGCAGGGCGACATCCGTGCCGGGGATGTGCTGCAGGTGGATGTCTGCCCGGCGCGCCATCTCTGTCTGGCGCGGGTCAGCGACAATCAACGTCGCCCCCGCCTGACGGCCGCGCTCAACGACCGCCCCAATCACCGGATGGGCCTCCGTCGTGTTTGAACCAATGATGAAAATGGCCTCGCTGTGCTCAAACTCCCAGTTGGAGTTGGTCATGGCCCCGCTGCCGAAGCTTGTCGCCAGACCGGCGACAGTTGGGGCGTGTCAAAGTCGTGCACAGTGGTCCACGTTGTTGGTTCCGATCGCCGCCCGCATCATCCGCTGGAACAGGTAGTTTTCCTCGTTGGTGCACTTGGCCGAAGCCAGGCCGCCGATCGCGTCGGGACCGTGGGCGGCCTTGATCTCCGCAAGACGCGATGCCACCAGATCGAGCGCCTCGTCCCAGGTCGCGCGGCGGAAAGTCCCGTCGCCAGCCCGGATGAGCGGCGTGGTCAGGCGGTCCGGGCTCTGAATCCAGTCGTGCCCGAAATGCCCCTTGACGCACACAAGGCCGCGGTTTGCGGGCCCCTCCGCAGCCGAGGCGCCGATGATGCGGCCGTCCCGGACGTGCAGGTCCAGCGAACAGCCGACGCCGCAGAAAGTGCAGATCGTGCGGACCCTATCGTACTGGAACGAGCGGCCGAGCCCGCGGCCCGTCTTGGCCTGCAACGCCCCGGTCGGGCAGATGGTCAGGCAGTTGCCGCAGAAGACGCACGGCGACTCCTCGAGCGGTACGTCAAAGGCCGTCGTGACCTTGGTGGTGGCCCCGCGCGACACAAAGTCGATCGCGCCGTACCCCATGACCTCATGGCAGATGCGGACGCACCGTCCGCATAGAATGCACTTATTCAAATCGCGGACCAGGAAAGGGTTCGAGTCGTCGAGCTTTGCTTGCCGCCCGTCCGCAGCGGGGGTGTTGGGCAATCCGGCGACGTCGCGGCCCGTAACGCTGTACTCGTAGGCGTAATCCTGCAGGCGGCAGTCGCCCGTGCTCTCGCATGTCAGGCAATCGAGCGGGTGCTCGCTGACCAGCAGCTCGAGCACGGTCCGGCGGGCCGCGACCACCTGGTCGGTGCGCGTACGAACGATCATGCCGCCCGACGCGGGCGTGCTGCAGGCTGTGAGCAGCCCCCGGGCTCCCTCGACCTCGACCAGGCACATGCGGCAGGCGCCGCTGGGCTTGAGCAGCGGGTGATGACAGAGGGTGGGGATCTCTACCCCGGCCGCCTCGGCCGCCCCCAGAATCGTCGCCCCGGCCGGCACCAACACGTCCCGGCCATCGACGGTCAGTCTCAGCTGATCTGCCACTTAGCCAGCCACCTCCGCAGGCGCCGCCGCAGGCTGGCCGCGCTCGATCGCCTCGAACTTGCAGGCCTCAAAACACGCCCCACAACGGATGCACAACGCGGCGTCGATGCTGTGAACCTCCTTGAGCTTGCCAGAGGCGGCCCCAGAGGGACAGACCTTGATGCACCGCCCGCAGCCCTTGCACTTGTCGGCGATGACGCCAAACGAGACCAGGGCGGGGCATACGCCGGCAGGACAGGTCTTATCCCGGATGTGCGCCTCGTACTCGTCACGAAAGTACTGGATGGTGGTCAGCACCGGGTTGGGCGCGGTCTGGCCCAGCCCGCACAGGGAGAACGCCTTGATCTTGCGGCCCATATCCACCAGCCAGTCGATGTCTCCAGGCTGGCCCTCGCCGGCGCAGATGCGCTCGAGGGTCTCAAGCATCAGCCGGGTGCCGACGCGGCAGGGCGGGCACTTGCCGCAAGACTCGCTCTGCACAAATGCCATGAAGAAACGGGCCAGATCGACCATGCAGGTCCCCTCGTCGACGACGACCATGCCTCCCGAGCCCATCATGGCGCCCGCAGCGACCAGGCTGTCGTAGTCGACCGGCGTATCAAGCAGGCTCGCCGGCATGCAACCGCCCGACGGGCCGCCGATCTGAACCGCCTTGTACTGGCGGTCGTTTTGGATGCCGCCGCCGATTTCGTAAACAATCTCGCGAAGTGTGATGCCCATTGGAACCTCGGCGAGACCGGTGTTGCGGATCTTGCCCGTCAGGGCAAAGACCTTGGTGCCCTTGCTCCGCTCCGTGCCGATGCCTGCAAACCAGGCACCCCCGCGGACCAGGATGCGGGGGACGTTGGCCCAAGTTTCGACGTTGTTGATGTTGGTCGGCTTGTCCCACAGGCCGCGGTTGGCCGGGAACGGCGGGCGCGGACGCGGCGTGCCGCGCAGGCCCATAATCGAGGCCATGAGGGCCGTTTCCTCGCCGCAGACGAAGGCGCCCGCGCCCTCCTTGATGTGCAGCTCAAAGCCAAAGCCCGTGCCCAGGATGTTGCGTCCCAGCAGGCCCAACGCCTCCGCCTGCTCGATGGCCACTCTCAGCCGTTTGATGGCCAGCGGGTACTCGGCCCGGCAGTAGATGTATCCCTCGTCGGCCCCGATCGCGTAGGCGCCGATGAGCATGCCCTCTATCACCGCGTGCGGGTCTCCCTCAAGCACGCTGCGGTCCATGAACGCTCCGGGGTCGCCCTCGTCCGCGTTGCAGACTACGTACTTCTTGTCCCCAGCAGCGCGGGCCGCAAACTCCCACTTGAGCCCTGTGGGGAAACCGGCGCCGCCCCGGCCGCGCAGCCCGGACACCTTGACCTCCGCTATCACGCCGGCGGGGGAAAGGCCCTGAAGCACGCGCTCGAGGCCGGCGTACCCGCCGCGCGCGACGTAGTGCTCGATCCTCTCGGGATCAATGAAGCCGCAGTTGGCGAGGACAATCCGGACCTGCTTGGCGCAGGCGGTCTGGTCTTTGTACGGGTGGTCCTCGTCCTCGATCCGGCCGATGATGCGGTTTTCGATGGGCCTGCCGCCCACCACGTGCTCGGCCACAATGCGCCGTGCGAGGTCCGGAGTGACGTGTGCGTAGGTCAGCCGCGGCTGGCCCGCGAAATGCACATCTACCAGCACTTCCTGCTCGCAAAGGCCGAGGCAGCCCGTCGAACGCACCTCGACCTGCCTGCCTGCCGCGCAAACCTCCGGCTGCCGGCTCGCGAGCTCCTCCCTGATCGCAGCTGCGACGTCTGCGCCGCCGGCCGCCAGCCCGCATGTGGCCAGTCCGACCAGGATGACGACCTGACCAGGCTGGAGCCGGTAGCCTTGCTCGCAGCCGGTCCTGTAAGCCGGCAGATCACGAAGCGTCAGTCTATGCGCGCTCGTCACACAAACATCCCTCGGTCTCCTCCCGCCGGGAGGCGAGTTTTTAGTCCAAATCAGTTAGCAGGAAAGACAGCTCAACTCAAAGAGATTTCACGCTTTGTGGCCAAGTGTCCTTCCTCGTGAGCCGGCCAAACATTGTCCCCAAAGGCAAATGAAAGAGGCGCTTGTGGCTGCGGGTGCGCCAAGCGAGTTGCGCCTGTCTGCGTCGTGGGTCGCCAATCCGGAAGGGACGGCGCCGTGGCACGCCGAAGCAACGCAGGGTGCAGCTGGCGAATTCGGGGGGTGAGCAATTATGAGCGAAGATCCGGAAAGGACGATGGTTTTCCCGGCCGCGACCAGGCGCGTACTCGAGGCGAGGGAGATTCTGGGCAAGGTGTTTG
>JAUYEG010000076.1 GCA_030691505.1 Bacillota bacterium
TCTTACTTTTTTGGCCAAAAGTTAGCTTTTTACCTTCATCCTCAAATGAAGGAGCAATTGACGGTTGGAAGTAAGAACGAATACCGATGTAGAGCATATATAGTCCGGAAAGGAGAAAGCCAGGCATGAAGGCAGCCATAAATAACTTCCCTACTGAAATCCAAGCTACCGGTCCATAAATAATAAGCATAATGCTGGGTGGAATTAAAATACCCAGTGTACCTCCGGCACAGATCGCCCCAGTAGCTAGGCCTTTATCATAATTACGTTTCATCATCGCCGGTAGGGCAACCAGTGTTAACATGGTAATGGAAGCTGCAATAATACCTACACAGGCAGCCATAATGGTACCAATTAATACACTGGTAATCGCCAATCCACCTCTAAACTTACCAAACCAGACATGTATTGCATCATACATTTTTTCAGCAATGCCGGACTTTTCTAACATGTTCCCCATAAAAACAAATAAGGGAACAGCCATAAACCCATAATCGGTAATTATGGCATAGACACGACTATAGATTAAGTCAAAAGCATTGGGACCAAATAATAAATACCCGGTGATAACACCAACACCACCAATGGGAAGAGCCAGTGGAAAACCGGTAAGCACACCAATTAAAAGGGCTCCAAACATCCCAATGGCAACAACTTCAGGACTTATTGCTATATCCATCATAATAGCTCACGCTTTCTAACTAAAAAATATAGTTCTTCAATAAATTTAGATACACTCTGCAAAGCGAAAAGAACAAAACCTACCACCAGTACGGTTCTGAATGGTGCGGCTGGCGGAAGCCAAGAGCTTTCCACCATTTTTTCACCAAATTTCCAGGAAAATGCTGCCCATCTTATTCCTGCAGAGACAAGGATAATACATATTGGAAAAAGAAAAATAATCGACATAATAACATTAATCCAAGCCTTACCCAGGCGAGATAATTTTGAGTAAAACACGTCTACCCTAACATGCCCGTCGTACAAATAGGTATATGCCCAACCCAAAGCACCAAAAGTCCCCATAAGCATCTTGGAAGTCTCCAACGCCCAAATTGTAGGCCGATTAAAAGCATATCTGGAGATAACCTCATAGCAGAGTACTATGATTATTAATACCACTAAAAACTTAAGCAACTGGCCTGTGAATTCACTA
>JAUYEG010000079.1 GCA_030691505.1 Bacillota bacterium
GAGTTGCTCGTTAGATTTGTGACGTCCAAACTCTGACCTGTCGAAGCCCGTTCCTCACCCGCACGACCGCTGCCCCCGTTACGGCTGCCCGCTCCCCCTCACTCCACTCTCCAATCCAGCCTCCGCGTCGCCCACCACAGAGTCACCACCGCAAACGCGGTCACCGCGGCCAGGTTAACCCACAGCTCACCGCCAACCCGACCCCCCAGCGCCGCCCGAAACGCATCCGCCGCGTAGCTTGTCGGCAGCAGTCTGGACGTCCACTGCAGCACTCGCGGCAGGTTGTCGTACGGTATCAGCACGGGTGAGAGAAACATCACGCCGAGCATGGCCATGGAGTTGAACATGTTCGCGCTGTGCCCGTTGCGGGCATGCACACCGGCCAAAATGCCCACCCCGCACATCGACAGGGCGGAGAGCAGCATCACCGGCAGCAGCCAGAGGCTCCAGTGCACCGGGAAGCCAAACCACCAGCCGCCGACGGCGACGGCGATCAGGATCGACGGGATGGTGAAAATCGCCGATACCGAGGCGAAAGCCAGGGTCAGCTGCAGCTTGGTCACGGGGAGCGAGGCGAAGTACTCGAGGTCGTTGCGCTGTCTGCCCCAGGCCAGGTCGTTGCACAGCGACTGCATCGGCCCCATCACCAGCGAGACGATGCCGTTGCCGGCGGTGACGTAAAGGCCCGCGACAGGATCCGCGGCGGCGCCGCTCATGCGCAGGAATCCCATAATGGCCAGCGGGAAGAGCGCGCCGAGGATGACGTGAAAGTACCACTCGTTGCGGATGTTGGCCCAACGGATGAAGAACATGTCGGCGTACACCGCGCACCAGCGCCGCAGCTCACGCAGCAAGTTTCCCGCCCCCTCCCAGTTGCAGGTAGACATCCTCAAGCGTGGGCAGGATGATCCGGAAGTCGTCCAGATTCTCGATTCCCCGCCCATCCGTCAGCCTGTCGAGCACCTGGCGCACGGCCCTCCGGTCGACAAGCGTCATCCACAGCCCGCGCCCCATCGAGCGTAGCTCAATCCCCGGCGCACCCGGTGTATCCACCCCGGCCAGTATCGCGGACGGCTCAGCGTCCGGCTCCCGCAGCCTGAACTCCAACCTGACCCGCTGGTCCACGCGGCTCTTGAGCTCGCCCACCGTGCCAAGGGCCATGACCTTGCCCTGGTTGATGATGCCGACCCGTTCCAGCACCTTCTCCGCCTCGACGACGTTGTGCGTGACGAGGATCACCGTCGTGCCAAGCTGCCTGTTGACCGCCATGATCTTGTCCCACACCTGGCGCCGGTGCGAGGGGTCGAGGTCGTTCGTGGGCTCATCGAAGATGATCACGCGGCGCTGGGCCATCCACGCCATGCAGAAACCAACCAGCCGCTGCTCGCCGCCCGACAGCTTCCCCATGGGGCGGTTGCTCAAGCCACCAAGCTCAAACTCCTCCACCAGCTCCATCGCCTGCCTGCCCGCGGCCCCCCGGTCCATGCCGCGCAGATGGCCGGTGATGGTCAGGGCTTCCACGGGATTGAGGTCCGCCAGCGCCCCGGCCCGCTGGGTGGCGTAGCTCACGAGCCGGGTCACCCGCTCGCTCCCGCCCCGCTGCGTGATCTCCTCGCCGAAAAGGCGGATCGAGCCGGATGTGGGCGCCAGCAGGCCCATCAGCTGCCGCAGCAGAGTGGTCTTGCCCGCTCCGTTGGGGCCGAGGAGTCCGAAGATCTCCCCCTCGCGGATGGCCACGCTGATCCCGTCGTTGGCCGCCACGCCGCCGGCGTAATGTTTCACAAGGTCCGTCGTCTCATAGGCGTACATTCTGTCGCGCCTCCCGCTCCTAGACTCCCAGCAGTTGCCGCAGCCGGGCGGCAAGCCTGACGTCCCCGCTCACCGCAATCCGCCCAGGGACGTAGATCGCCCCCGGCGGCAGTACTCCCATGGCGAGCGCTCTGAAGTCGGCGGACGACATGGTGACGGTCAGGTCCGGTTTGTCGATCGCGCCCTTGCCGACATCCAGCCGCCCGCCGCGCAGGTCGACGTGGCGGGTGTGCTCATCCTCGCCTTTCAGCCGAAACTCGTATCCGCCGCGAATCTCCCCGGCCAGGGCCGGATCGGCGGCCAGGCGCTCGCGGATCCCGTCGAAGATGCTCTCGACGTCCGGTGTGCCCGTAGGCAGCGCCACCGGCGGGGAGACAGCCGGGGCCCAGGTCCACAGACCTTCCAGCAGCCGGCGCGCGGCCGGCGGAACCAACTCCATCGCCTGCTCCCCCAGCGCGTCAGCCACGACCATCAGGTAGAGGTCATGCTGTATCGCCTGCGCCACCAGGGAGACGAAACCCGCGAAGTCGGTCCACAGCCCGAGAACGCGGTCGGCCGCCGCAATCTGCACCATCAGGCACTGCTCGAGGTCGGCGCTGACGATCATCCACCGCCCCAGCGCGGCGACCTGGATGTGCTGCAGAGGGGTGACCGCGTGCACGACCAGCCGGGACAGGGCCGCGTCGAGCGGTCCATAGGACAGCACGTGGCAGGTCGCGCCGCGCTTCTCGGTCGCCAGAAGGGTCGGCACGAGGTCCGTGAGTTCATCAGGCCACCCGCTGACCAGCAGCTGGGCGCGGGCATCCGCGCACATGTGCCGGCAGCGGTCCATGACGCCGGCCCGGTCGCGCAGGATGAGCACTCTCGGCTCCCGGCCGAGCACGCTTATCCGGCCAAGGCGCGGACCGAGGTCGCCGAGCAGCGACAGAACCCCTTCCCGGTGGCGCGACAGCAGCAGCTCATGCTCCAGCGGCTGGTAGAGCTGCTTGCCGTCACTGGTTTCAACCAGCGCCACGCCCCGCCGCACGAGCGACTCCAGGACCTCGTAGACCTTTGCCCGCGGCACCCCGGAGTGGCGGCCGACCTCGTACCCGGTTATGCCGGGGTTGGCCAGAAGGGCCAGGTAAACCTTGGCCTCGTACTCGCTGAAACCGATCTGCTGAAGCGATGCCACAAGCTCCACGCCGGCCACCTCCACCCCGCCCGTCTGTGCATTCCGAGAGCCGTTATGCGCGGGGATAGTTTCTCTCGTGGTGACGTTACTACCCATGTAGTTACTACTATATGGGCTGTCGCCGGAATCCGTCAAGGCGGAAACGCTGACCCGCGTGGGCAGCGGGTGTCGAGCGACAGTCCGGTCCACGTGGGAAAGAGCGCCGGAGGATTCCCGCCTGTCGTGATGGAAGCATCCGCCCCTGGGAGGAGATGGTGCACAAGTGGACCGGCGGGGAAATCGGGTGGCGCGGTTACCTGCTCCCCAGGCTGCTGCCGCTGGGAAAGCCGGCTGCCTACATTCTCACAGGGCTTATCTGGGGGCTGTGGCACGCGCCCCTCGTCATGATGGGCTTGACGTATTCTCGCTCCCCGGCGCTTGGGGTAATCTGCATGGTGGGGCTCACGACGGCCCTGGGCGCATTCATCGGGGAGCTGTTCCTGAGCTACCGGAGCACGTACCTGGCTGCTTGGATACATGGGGTGTTCAACTCCCAGGTGTACGGCATATGGCGGGCGGCCTCGAGGGATGTCCACCCTTTCCTCGGGGGATACGCGGGGCTGGTCGGCATCGTGGTCTGGACAACAATGGCGCTGGGGGCGGTGGCCTACCACCGCAGGGCTCCGGTGTCGTCGCGCAGCCCTGCAGGCTAGGCTTTGAGACCTTGACGGGCGCCGGACTCCCGGGCCCTGTCAGGCGCAAAGGATGAGATACCTTGTCTAAGACCCTCAAACTGATCCTGGCAGCATTGCTGCTGCTAGCCATTGCCGCCGCCTGGTGGGCCACGAGCTTCGCTCGTCTGGTTTCCACCCAGGCCGCCCTGCCGCTGTCTTTCGACGACTCTGACCGCGAAGTAGTCTCCCGCTCGTGGTCTGCCTACAGCGGGGAGTACCTGGAGCAACTGCGCACGGAGTTTCAACTGGATGCGCTGGCGCAGGATTGCGAAACCGATTACCAGACGGTCAAGGCCGTCACCAACTGGGTGCACAACCGCTGGCAGCACGACAGCTCAAACCAGCCCGCTCAGAGCGATCCAATCTACATCCTGCGCGAGGCAGCCACGGGTCAGCGGTTCCGGTGCGTGGAATACGGGATCGTGATCTCAGGCTGCCTGCAGGCCCTGGGCATCGAGTCGCGCATTCTCGCCCTCAAGACCCGTGACTGCGAAACCAGGGCTTCCGGTGCCGGCCACGTGGCAACGGAGGCGTACCTGCCCGACCTGGACAAGTGGGTCTTCGCTGACGGCCAGGCCAACGCCATTCCGGAGCTCGACGGCGTACCGCTCAACGCCGTGGAGTTCCAGCAGGCCCTCGCCCGCAACGATCCGGCATTGGCGCTCCCCGGCCTGTCCCCCGCGGACGCGATGGCCTATCGAAAAGGGGTCGCTCAGTACCTTTACTACTTCGACGTGTCGACGGAAGGGGAGCACATCATGCTCGGCCCGCTGGGCGCCAAGCAGCCCACGGTGTTTCAGAGGAAATACCCCATCAACGTGACGGAGTACACTCATTCGGTGAAGGCTTTCTATGCGCCGCCGAAGTAGGTACCATCTGTCTCTGTTCGGGTTCCCAAGACGCGGAGGGCCGCAAAGGAGCAGCTTCCGTGTACGCCATCAGCACCGACAGCCTCACCAAGCACTACGGCCGGGTGCGCGCCCTGCGGGGCCTCAAGCTTGAGGTCGTCCAGGGGACCGTGTTCGGGTTCCTGGGGGCCAACGGCGCGGGCAAGACCACCGCCATCCGCCTGCTCCTGGGACTCATCAAACCCACGTCCGGCAGCGCGACGGTCCTCGGCCGGGACTCCGTGACTGAGGGAGCTGACCTGCGGCGTGAGGTTGGTTATCTGCCGGGGGAGCTGGCCATGTACCCGTGGGCGTCGGGCCAGGAGCTCATTGGCTTGCTGGGCGGTTTCTACCCGGAAACCCCGTGGCGCCGGGAGCTGTGCGATGCCTTGGAGATGTCGGCCGCCGATCTCAGACGGCCAATCCGCGAGTACTCCACGGGCATGAAGCAGAAACTTGGCCTCATCCAGGCCCTCCAACACGCCCCGAGGCTGGCCATCCTCGACGAGCCAAGCCGGGGGCTCGACCCGGTGATACAGCGGAGCTTCTTCGACCTCATCCGCCGGATCAGCGGGCGGGGCACCACGGTGTTCATGTCCACGCATGTCCTGAGCGACGTCGAGCATGTCTGCGACCGCGTCGCGATCATCCGCGCGGGGGAGCTGCTGGTAACTGACGATGTGGACAGCCTCCGCCGCCGAAAGGTCCACCGCCTTGAGGTCACGCTGGCGCAGCCTGCGGACATGTCCTGGGTTCTCGAGACCGGAGCGAGCTTGACCGAGTTGTCATACCCGCCGGCCACCTACGTCATTGAGACCGCCGACCGCCTGGGTGCGGTCCTCCGTCGCCTCGGTGAGCTGCCCGTGGTGGGCATGGTCAGTGAACGTCCACGCCTGGAAGACGTCTTTATCAGGTACTACGAAGGGCAGGTGGCCAAGCCATGAACCGGACGCTTCTTAGGTTCAGGCTGAAACACAGTCTGCCCGGGGCCGCATTCGCGCTCGGTGGGCTGATCCTGTTCGGTTTGCTCATGTGCGGGGCGTACCAGGCCTTTGGGATGGACCGCAACCTGGCCGAGGCTCTGCCCGGGAGCGAGGCTATGCTCAGAGCCATGCTCGGCGAGCGCGGGGCGCTCATGTGGGACCTGACATCCTTCCTGGCCATGGCCTGGAGACACCCCATCGTGCTTGCCGTCATTGCCGGGATGGCCGCCTCATACGGCTCAGCGTTCCTTGCCCGGGAGGTCGGGGACGGCACCGCGGACCTGCTATTCTCACGGCCTGTTACAAGGTCGCGCCTGTTCTGGAACGATCTGGCCGTCTCCTCGGGCATTATGGCCGCCGTGACAGTGCTGTTTTCGCTTTCGCTTTGGGTCGCCGCCTCAGCCATGGGGCTTTCGCCTCCGGGAGTAGCCCAGTTCTTTCGGGCGGGGGTGCTGACGCTCGCCTTTGCTCTGGCGCTGCTGGCCGTGGCTTATCTGGTAGGTTCGCTGCTCAGCGACGGGCGGCGCGCCATGGCGATCTCGGCGGCGCTCTTTATCGCCATGTATATGGTCGATGCCGTCGGGACTCTCTGGGACCGGGTCGAGCCGTTGAGACCGCTGTCCCTCTTCGCATATTTCACACCACTCGACTCGCTCAAAGCGAGGCCCGAGGGGACGGGTAACGCCATTATCCTCTTCGCGGTGGCCGCTGCGGCCGTGGCCCTGAGCCATGTGGTTGCAGGCAGGCGCGATCTATGACGGCGCCGCGCTGAATGCCTCCGGCAAGGCCACGGCTATAGGCCTCTGCCTGGGCTGGGATTGCCGGCGCGGTCTCTCATTAATCCCACCATCCCACGTTACTGCCCCCTGTCCGATGCGAGCTTCCTGGCCACCGCCACCCCCAACCTCCTCACCCCCTCCACAATCTCCCGCTCCGCCTGGCTCGCGAAGTTGAGCCGCACATACTGCTCCCCCTCCGCCGCCTCGGCACAGAAAGCCGTCCCCGGCATGAAGGCCACCCCCGCAGCGCAGGCCTGCGGCAGCAGCTCCGTTGCCGAAAGCCCCTCCGGCAGCCGCACCCACACGAACAGCCCGCCCTGCGGCGCCGTCGCCCGCGTCCCGGCCGGCAGATGCTCCTTGATGGCCCCGAGCATCGCATCGCGGCGCTTGCGGTAGGTGCGGCGGGAGCGTTCGAGGTGCTCCTGGTAGAGCCCCACGGTCAGGTACGCCTCCAGGGCGCGCTGGACGAGGTTGGCGGTGGCCAGGTCATGGGCCCGCTTGAGCCCGGCGAGGTGCTGGTACACGGGACCCTCGGCGACCAGAAAGCCGATGCGCAGGCCGGGCATCAGCATCTTGGCGAAAGTGCCGGTGTTGATCACCCGGCCGCCCGGGTCGATCGCCTTGAGCGAAGGATGGGCGCGCCCCTCGTACCGCAGGTCGCCGGCGTAGTCGTCCTCCAGGATGGGGACGCCGTGGCGGCCGGCGAGGGCGACGAGGTCGGCGCGGCGCGGCCCGCTCATCGTGGCCCCGGTCGGGTTATGGAACGTCGGCATCGTGTAGATGAGCTTCGGCTTGGCTGCCCCGTCCGCGACGGTGCC
>JAUYEG010000143.1 GCA_030691505.1 Bacillota bacterium
GCCGCGCATCACCGGCGCCAGCAGCGGCTCGCCCGGCTGCGGGTCGGTTCCCAGCGTCACGCTATCCCCCGTCATGCGGCCGTCGGCGTCATGGCGGCGATACACCTGCTTGCGCCCGGGCCAGGTCGCCTTGCCTTCGGAGCGCTTGCGGCGCGCACGGCCGGCGTATTCCTGCAGCTTGTAGGCGCAATCGAGATACGGCTGGTCGCTCGACGTGTCAACGCGGGTGCCGATACCGAAGCCGTCCACCGGCGCGCCGACGGCGAGCATGTCGCGCAGTTCGTATTCGTCGAGGTCGCCGCTGGCGAAGATGGTGACGTATGCGAGCCCGCCGGCGTCGAGGATGGCCCGCACCCGGCGCGCATGCGCGGCGAGATCGCCGGAATCGATGCGCACCCCCTTGATGCGGATGCCGGCCTGCGTCAGCTTAGGCGCCAGCGTGACCACCTTGTGCGCCGCCGCCTCGGTGTCCCAGGTGTCGATCAGCAGCACCACGTTGCCGGGCTGGGCGTGGGCAAAATGCTCGAACGCCAGCGCCTCGTCGTCGTGCGCCTGCACGAAGGAATGCGCCATGGTGCCGAACAGCGGCATGCCGAACTGCCGGCCGGCCAGCACATTCGAGGTGCCGGCAAAACCCGCGATATAGCTCGCGCGCGCCGCCAACAGGCCCGCTTCCGCCCCGTGCGCGCGACGCAGCCCGAAATCGACCAGCAGCTTGCCCGGCGCCATCAGCACCGAACGCGCGGCCTTGGAGGCGATCAGGGTTTCGAGATGCAGCAGGTTGATCAGCCGCGTTTCCACCAGTTGCGCCTCGGCGATCGGCGCGGTCACGCGCAGGATCGGCTCGTCGGGAAAGAACACCGTGCCCTCCGGCATGGCATCGACGTCGCCGGTAAAGCGCAGGTTTTCCAGCGAAGCGAGGAAGGCCGGGCTGAAGCGTTGGGTCGACGCCAGCCATTCCAGTTCATCGGGGGAAAAGTGCAGCTGCTCCAGATAGTCCAGTGCTTGTTCGAGCCCTGCCGCCAGCAGAA
>JAUYEG010000174.1 GCA_030691505.1 Bacillota bacterium
CTGCGTGGCGACCGGCGGCTGGCCGCCGCTCGCCGGCGGCGGAGCGGTTGCGGGGATGCTCCCCTGCCCCGCCGAAGGCGGCGCGGGCGGGCGGCAGCCGGCAAGCGCCACGATCATAACTGCAATGACCATCGTGAGCACGGCAGGGCGGCGGGCGGCGGCGATCGGCGGGCGGCCACTAGTCGCAGGCATCGCAGCAGCCCCCCTCCCCGATGACCACTCCGCGACGGCTGCGGTCCTGTCCTATATATGGCTACTTGCGGCTGAGCATTCGCAGGCGTTCGATCCGGGCCCGGGCGTCGGCAAGCGCAATCTCGGTTGCCCCGGCGTCGAGTTCGAAGGAGGCGCGGAGCAGCGAGCCCTCGCGGGTTCCGGGCGGCAACAGGTCAAGCGGCAAGTCGAGGCGGATTTCGTCACTGCCCACAAGAAGCACCGCCACGCCGTTCTCGATCCTGTCCACGACTACCCTTATCCCGCTGCAGCTGCTCACGGCCATTGATACCCCCATGCGGTTTTCGCGGTTGCCGGGGATCCCGCGGTTCCCGCGGCGGCAACCGCGAGCCAGTTCCCGGCCGGCGCAATCAGCAAGGCGAATACGCCTTGAACGACGGCTATCTGCAATGACTCACCATCGCTTTCGAAGATAATGTGCCCCGCAACGTCGGTCCGGTGGACCGTTGCTCCCGCCGCCGTCAGGCGGTTGAGCGTGATGCTGCTCGGATGCCCGAACGTGTTGGTGCCCACCGAGACCACGGCATGGATGGGGGTGACGGCGGCCAGGAACGGGGCTGAGGTGCTTGTCGAGCTGCCGTGGTGGCCCACCTTGAGCACATCGGCGTCAAGCGGTTTCGGCGCGAGGATGAGCGCCCGCTCGGCGGGCTCCTCGGCGTCCCCGGTAAAGAGAAACGACGTCGAGCCAAAGTCCAGGCGGCAAACCACCGAGCTATCGTTGGCGGAGCTGGCGAGGCGTTCCGGGCCGAGGACGGTTACGGTCACGTTGGCCGCGAGTTGCGCGACCTGGCTTTCCGGGGTCTCGTAGACGCAGCCGCCCGCCAGGACCTGCTTCTCGATGGCGGAGAGGAAATCGGAGAAGGTGTCACTGGTATGGGGCATTCCGGAATCGATGATCCTGGCCACAGGGAAAGCCCCGAGCACGTTGACAAGGCCTCCGATGTGGTCGGCGTGCGGGTGGGTCGCGATGAGCAGGTCGATGCGCCCAACACCCTGGGCCTTCAGGTACGTCACGACGCCCGGACCCGCCGCCCGCGGCCCGCCGTCGATCAGCGCCGTGCCGCCGGGGCTGCTCTGGATGAGTATGGCATCGCCCTGGCCGACATTGAGGAAATGGACCCGCAGGCTGGCGGCGTACACCGGGGCGGACGTTCCCGGTTGGCCGGGGGTTGTCCCTGGAGCAGGCTCTGAACCTGGGGGGGTTGGGGGTATCTCGACCGTTCCGCCCCGCCGTGTGGCCGGAGGTCCAGGTAGGCAGCCCACAGCCACCGGAAGCATGACAAGCAGCAAGACCAAACAGAGGGAAACCAAGCGCGAAGCGTTCAGATGCAGAGGCAGACGCGGGCGCATCATGAGGTCCCACCCGTCCGCTTGATGTCGGGGCCGGTGCATCATACACAATGGCCCAACGCCATTGTACCCGATGGGGAGGGGGGCGGGCGCGCGGGGGGGCGGACGCGCTGCGGTGTGATGGTGTCCGTCTGGCAAAAACCCGGAAGGCGGGGCGTCCGCCTGGCGCACACCGACCCCCTCGGCGTGTTCATCTAGCGGAAACCGGCGGCCTCGATGTCCGTCAGACGACTCGCTTGCCTAGCGCGACAGCAGGTTGCTGATCAGCAGCGCGGCCTCGGCGCGAGTCATGTGGGTGTCCCCGTGGAGCGCCGCGGAGGTCCACAGCGGCCAGCGCCCTGCCCCGCCGATCAACCCGGCCGCACGCGCGCTCTGTGTCCACCCCGCATACCACAGGCCGCCGTGGACGTCGGCGTAAGGATAGCCGCCCGGAGGAGCGGGCTCCTCTCTGAGCCCGCACGCCGCGGCAGCCATCTTGAGGGCCTGGGCTCTCGTGACCGGGTCCTGCGGGCGGAACGTGCCATCCGGAAACCCGTTGATCGCCCCCGCCCGCACGGCCGCCTGGATGTAGCCGAGCTGGGCCGCCCAGTGGCCCGCGGAGTCGGCAAACGGCGGCGGCTCGCCTGTGCCCCGCGTCCAGCCGGCGGCCTCAACCACCAGCTTGGCGAATTCGGCCCTGGTGACCTGGGACGAGGGGCGGTAGGTGCCATCGGGATAGCCGCTGATGGCTCCGACCGACACAAGGTGAGCGATCGCGCCCGCGGCGGGATGATCGGGCGACACATCCGAGAAGAGCTGGCCGCCCGGCTGCGGTTGAGGCTGCGGCTGCACCGGTGGCGGCGACGCGCCGACGGTGGTAAAGGACCAGCGCTCGTCATACGCGGCCGGCCCCTGCCCGAAATCGACCGTCCCGGCGAAACGCACCTCATATGTGCCCGCGGCGAGCGGCGAGTACGGGATCATCGCGACGGTGGAGTTCAGGTGGTCGTCGTGGCCGGGGCGAAAGGACATGACCTGCACACCGCTACCGCCGCCGTCGGACGCCAGTGTCAGTGTGGCCGCAGACAGGGTCACGGCGACCGGCCGTTTCTCGAAAGTCAGGGTGACCGTGTAGCCCACCGGCCCCTGCACACCTGGATATAGCCGGAACGGGTCAGGCGATTCGTGTCCGGCCCAGGACCGGGGCACCGCAGTCTGGTTCGGATACGGCCATCTTACCAGGCGGCCGGGGTCCCCGGCGGGCCCGACGTTGACCACGCTGACAGCAAACTGCGTGCCTGTGGCCTCCCCGTATCCCAGCTCGACGTTTGCCCGTCGAGGTGCGCAGGAACCGCATGAGCTTCCGCCGTCGGATCAGGCGGGACGGTTACCGCGCCTGCGGCAACCGTGAAGGCAAACTTGCTCTTGAGCGGGCTATAGTAGTACCCCTGCCTGGGGTGCGACACCTGGACCTCCATCCTGACCTGGTGCGTACCCGCGGCAAGGGGCGCCGGCGGGACGTAGCTGACCACGCCCGTGACCTCATCCGCAACCGGTGTCACCTCGACACCATCGAGCCACATTCTTGCCCACGCAAAGCGCTCTCCGTCGGCAAGCACAAACCGCTGGCTGATCGCCGGGCGGGAGAGCCCTACCGGCCCAGCCGGCGAAGGCGGATAGTAGAAAAACGCCAGGGCCGGTGAGCACAACGCCAGCAACAGCAGCCAGGTTAAGAAGCCGTGCAGTCGTCGGATACGGTAGTTTGAGGGGGTGGTAAGTCATTCCACGTGGGCTTAGTCGCGGATCCCCACGTGCAGGGCGACGATTCCGCCTGAAAGATAGCGCCAGCGGACGGACGCGAACCCGGCGGCGGCCATTTCCCCCGCCAGGACAGCCGGCTCAGGGAAACCGGCTATCGTGCGGCCCAAGTAGCGGTACGAGGCGACGTCGCCCGTCAGCAGGCCGCCGACCAGGGAGACGACAGTACGCAGGTAGACACGGTGCAGCGCCCGGAGCGACAGTCCCGGCGGGCGCGTGAACTCAAGAACGACGAGCCTGCCTTTTGGGCGCAGCACGCGCCACGCTTCCCGGAAAACGCCAGCACGGTCCGGCACATTGCGGACTCCGAAGGCGACGGTGACGACGTCGAAACTCGCGGCGGCAAACGGCAGATCGAGCGCATCACCCGCCAGAAAATCCGGGCCAGAGGACGCCCCCTCGCCCCGCCTCGCCTGCAGCGCGGCCGCCTTGTGCACGGCGACGGCAAGCATCTCCGGCGAAATGTCCAGGCCCACAACGCGTCCGCGGTCCAACCGGCCGGCGAGGGCCATGGTCATCTCCCCCGTGCCGGCGCAGACGTCAAGCACGTCGCCGCCACCATCAAGTGCAGCCGCATCGACCGCGGCACGGCGCCAGCGGCGGTCGAGACCGAGGCTTGCCAGCGTATTGACGAGGTCGTACCGTCTGGCTAGGCGCGCAAACATGCCTTTGACGCCGCTCTGGTGGGCGTCAGCACCACCGGTCATATGCCGCGATTCCACCCTTCGCCGGGGCCTCAGCGGCCTGCGTATTCAGCTATTCCTCATGTGCGCCGAACTTCTTCCTGGGGTCCAGATCGACGTCGAGGTTGCCCGTTCGTTCAATGGCATATTAGCGTAGGACAGGCAACCCGCATGACTCAAGAAAGAACAGGTGGGCGTCTGCGCCTGTCGCGGAACCTGCCGGCCGCCGCCGGCCGCGGGGCAGGAACCGCAGCGGCGGCACAGTAACCAAACACCAGCGATATGGCTGCGGTATTTTGGGCAACAAGGGGGTAGAGCGTTGGCAACAGTCAGTGTCACCACCCCGGAGCAGTTCTTTGGGCACAGGCTTGGCACCGACCGCAAGATCGCCCGGTGGGACAGGATCGTCGAGTACTTCGGACAGCTTGCGGCCAAATCGGACCGCATCAAGGTCGTGGAGATGGGCAAGTCGACAGAGGGAAACACGTTTCTGCTGGCCATCATCTCGTCGCCCGCCAACCTCTCCGACCTTGAGCGCTACCGGGAGATTAGCCGGAAGCTCAGTGACCCGCGCGGGCTTGGCGAGGACGAGATCCGCGCTCTGGTGGCCGGCGGCAAGGCGATTGTCTGCCAGAGCATGAGCCTGCACGCGACCGAGATAGGCGGCACCCAGATGGCCCCGGAGCTCGCCTATGACCTCCTTGCCGGCGACGACGAGGACACCAGGCGCATCCTCGATAACGTGATCTTCCTCATGGTCCCGTGCTTCAACCCGGACGGCCAGATAATGGTCACGGATTGGTACGACCGGTGGATCGGCACCGAGTACGAGGGCAGCCAGTATCCGAAGCTGTACCAGAAGTACACCGGCCATGACAACAACCGTGACGCGCTGACACAGAACATGGTCGAGGCCAGGTACATGGCCGAGATCTTGTTCACGACCTGGCGCCCGCAGGCGTACCTGGATCATCACCATCAGGGCAGCAACGCGGCCCGATTTAATATCCCGCCCTACTCCAACCCCATCCACCCGCACGGCGACCCGCTGGCGTGGCAGGAGATCAACTGGTACGGCGGGCACATGGCGCAAATGCTCGAGGCCGCGGGGAAATCCGGCGTCCTGCATTCCGCCCGCTACGAGGGCTGGGGCCACCTCGGTTTCCACTGGATCACGATCTACCACAACATCGCCGGCATGTTGACTGAATCCGCGAGCGCCAAGCTCGCGACGCCGATGTACGTCCACCCGGACCAGCTCGTCGGCGCCAGCCCCAGGACAATGCCCCGGTACGAGGCCCAGGTCAACTTCCCCAATCCCTGGCCGGGCGGCTGGTGGCGGCTGCGGGATATCGTCGAGCAGCAGAAGGTCTCGGCGTGGGCGCTGCTGGACATCGCGGCCCGGTGCAAGGAGATGGTTCTTTACAACTACGCCCTCAAGGCGGGGCGGCAGACCGAGCGCGGGCGGACCGGCAAGCCTTTCGCGTACGTCATCCCCGCCTGCCAGCATGACCCGCTGACGGCCCGCAAATTGCTCCAGGCTCTGCTAAACCAGGGCATTGAGCTTCACGCGGCGGCCGAGCCGTTTGAGGCGGGGGACTGCATGTATCCGGCCGGAACCCACGTCGCCTTCATGCGGCAGCCCAAGATGGGCCTGATCAAGACGCTGCTCGGCCGGACCCTGTACCCGGACGGCTACTGGACGAGGACGGACAACGGGACGCCGATCGTCCGCGACGCGGCCTCGGACACGATCGCCGAATACATGGGCGTTGACGTTGTGCCCGTGGACGAGGAGTTCTGCGGCACGTTCACGGTCGTCACCGAGCTTGCGCGGCCGGTGGCCGAAGTCGCTTCGGCGGGCGGCGGCGTGGTCTTCGACGGGCGGCTAAACGACAGCTACCGGGCTGCCAACCGCCTGCTCGCCAGGGGCATCAAGGTATCGCGGACCGGATCTGCCGTTGAAACCTGCTGCGGCTGCATGCCCGCGGGCGCTTTCTACCTCGAGCCGGGAGCCGCGGACGATGCGACGCTGTGCGGGCTCGCTGGTGAGCTCGGGGTGGGTTTCTCGGCGGCACGGACAGCCCCCGACAGCAAACGCGAGATCAGGCCGAAGCGGGTGGCCATCTACCAGCGGTACTGGGCCGGGAACATGGACGAGGGCTGGACACGCTGGGTCTTGGAGCAATTTGAGTTCCCCTACGTGACTCTGATGGACGCCGAGATCAGGTCCGGCAAGCTCGCCGAGATGATCGACGTCCTGATCCTCCCGAGCGACACCCGGGAGATGATGGTCGGACCCATGCAGTCAGCGCGTGAGCCGCGGGTGGCCGAGATGCTCGGCCGGTTCGGGAAATGCCCGCCGGAGTACCAAAGCGGCTTTGGGCCGGAGGGTGTCAAGGCAATCGGGGAATTCGTCGCCGCGGGCGGCCGGCTCGTCGCGTTTGACGCGTCGTACAAGCTCGCCATCGAGGCCTGCGGCCTCGGCGTCCGCAACGTCGCCGAGGGGCTCGACACCAAGCGCTTCCTCACCCACGGCTCGACCCTGCGGGTGAGGGTGGACAACAGCGACCCGCTGACCTACGGCATGCCCCGCGAAGCGCTGATCGTCAGCTGGGACAGCCCCGTCTTCGAGGTTACCGAGTCCTTTGCGGCCGATGCCATCACCCGGCTGGTCACGTTCCCGGAACGCGACGTACTGCAGAGCGGCTGGCTGATCGGCGAGGAGCTGGTCGCCGGGAAATCGGCGATGGTCAGGGCGCGGTCGGGCAAGGGCGAGGTCGTGCTGCTCGGAATGCGCGCCCAGAACCGCGGCCAGGCACACGGGACGTTCAAGCTGGTCTTTAACTGCCTGTACTAGGCCCCCGAGGCCGCGCAGCGGCCAGAAAGAGAGCGAGCAAACAACCTGCCCGGCGGGCCGGACCGGTCCGCCGGGCATCGCTTTTTCCGGAGCTGGAACGCGCCCGAGTGCGCAAACAGGCTTCTCAGCGCAGCAGGAACGTCAGGACGGGCGGCAGCACGGCGACGATGGTGATTATCCTCACGACATGCAGCAGGGTGACGGTGACCGGATCCGCGCCCATGTCGTCGGCAACTATGCTCATCTGGGTGACCCCGCCGGCGCTCGTGGCGACGAGGCACGTCCGAATGTCCCAACCGGTCAGGCGATGGATGATCACCGCAAGCAGGCACCCGTTGGTAAAGAGCGCCACGCTGAGCAGAGCCACCGGCAGAGCCATCCGGGCAATCGAACTGACCATTTCCGACGAAAAGCTCAGCCCTATGATTGCGCCCAGCCCGACCTGGGCGATCGAGCGCACGTCGCCCGGAAAACCGGCGCAGTCCCATTCCAGAACCCGCCCGATGCCGACTGCGATCATCGCGCCGACGAGGCCCCCGGCGGGGAAACCGACGGCATTGAGCGCGAGCCCGCCTGCCGCGGCGAGCAGCAACGTCCGCAGATGCGCGGCGCGCACGGTGAGTTTGGGCAGCCGGCCGCGCGTACTCCATCCGCCCCGTCCGCCCGCCAGGCGGCTCTCCTGCGGGGCGCCGGGAGATGCCTCTGCAGCGGCGAGTTCTCCGTTTCCGGACACCGCGCCGGCAACGGCACTCGAGACCGGCACGCTTGCGGCGGTCGCGGGCGACGTCCGCGCGGGGTTCTCAGGGGCGCCTGCCGCGGCGAGGGCTGCGGCGCCGGCTGCGGCAGCGGTATGGGGCTTCGTCGCCAGCAGCCGCCCGAGCAAGGGGTGGAGCAGCGGGACGAGCACAAGCACGAGAACGAGCCGGAAAAACTGCATCAGGGCCACCGTGGCCGGGTCCGCGCCCAGCGAAAACGCCATGAGGCCCATCTCCGACACACCGCCCGGGGTAGAGCCGAGCAGAGCGGTCGCAAGGTCCAGCGAAGTCACCGTGTACAGCAGGTAGCCGGTGGCGAGCGCCGTGACCATCCAGTAGACGCTGACCACAATGGCCAGCGACATCATCCGCCGGAAGGCGCGCTTGATCTCCGTGGTCACCCTGAGGCCGATGAACATCCCGCAGACGATCTGCAGCAGCGGCTTCATAATCTCGGGCGTGGGGGGCGGGCTGTAACCGAGGATCCGCAGTGCGCCGACGAGCGTCATCGCGCCGAGTATCGGAGCGGCGGGCACCTTGAGGGCGCGGAAAGCGAGCCAGCCCGGAATGCCCAGCAGGAACAGGTAGACAGACGCGATCACCGGCGGCGCCCCAAGTCGCGGGCGTCGAAAAGCGAACCCGCGCGGCGAGCGCTGGGTCTCACAGCGGTCGTGTGGCTCAGGTCCTGGTACCCCTCTCGAATGCCAATCCGCCCGGTAGATGCGGAAGGATTCGGCCCCGGCCACGAAAGACCTTCTGGAGAGGGATATTACTGGTCCGGAATCTTGACCGCCGCCGCCGCCCTACGTGAGTTTCTTGAGGATCGCCATGGACTCCGCCAACGACTCTTTCAGGTCTCGACCGTCGCGGAGGTCCGCGACGAGGGTTTCGGCCAGATGGCAGTTGATCACCGTCAGGCTGACCCGCCCCACGGCGGCCTTGACCGCGGCCAATTGGGTCACTGGTGCGGAGCGGCAAGTACGAGGAGGCCTTCCGCCTGATCCTGGAGAGCACGCCGCACGACTACGTCGATGTCGACCCGGTCATCGCTGCGGTTCGCGCTCGGCTGGCCCGGGTGCTGCGGACGCCTGTCGGTCAGGACGGTTTCTACAACGAAATCCACCCCAAGCTGCGGCCCGTCGAGACGGTCGTGGACGGTGTGCTCATCCGCGGCGCCTGCCAGGGGCCGAAGAACTCGGCTGAGAGCGTCGCCTCCGCCCCGGCAGCGGCCGCCCAGAGCGCGGCCATCCTCAAGAGCGACCATAGACGCCCTGCTGGAGGGGACCGCCTGACATGAGCGGCCAAGGACCAGGACAAGGGCAACCCGCAAGGGGTCAGGGACAGGCGCGAGATCATCCGGGAAGAGCAGTGGATGATGCGGCGGATCCTGCGTGAACTGGGAGACGGGCCCAGGACCGTGCCGGAGATCGCTGCGGACATACGGCTACCTTGCCGAGCTCAAGGAGCCGGATGATGACGGCTACTTCCGCTACCGGGCCGTGGAGAGGGAGACATAAGTATGGTTCTGGTCAACCCGGCCTTCGTGACGCAGGTGCAGAGGACGAGCGAGTCTGACGCGGGACCTTGCATGAACTGCGGCACACTGAGATGCCGCTACTCATGGGTCCCACGGTTGGGATGCCAGCCATGAGGGCGGTGCCCCGCCCGGCCGGTGTCAGCACAAAATGGACTCCGGCCAACGGCGACGGGCGGCCGGCGCCGGAAGGCGCGGGCCGCCGTGTCTCGGTCATCCCCATCACCAGAAACATGCTCAGCGACAAGGGAACAATGATAACCAACAAGGCCGTGCGCAGGCCGGCAGCATCGGCCACAAGCCCGGCGGCCACGGGCACGATGGTCCCGGCCAGACCCTCGACCGCGCCGGCGAGCGCATAGGCGGTGGCCCGCCGGTCCGCTGGCGACGGCCCGGCGTGTGCCGCGGCCCTGACGCCGTGGGGCGAGGCTTCGCCCGGCCGCCAGGGTTTGCTGCTCGGTAGCGAGCAGGTGCCTGGGACGACCTGATCGCCAGAGAGCAGGTCCACTCCCCACAGCGCGGACTCCTTCCTATCCCCCGCCCACGCGCCAGCCCAGCGTCTCCAGCTCCCTGAAGACCTGGTACCAGCCCTGCCGGCCGATGAGCTCACGCGGGTCGCCGTCCTGGACGACGCGGCCGCGGGCCACGATGATGACGCGGTCCATGTCCTGCAGGCCGGTGAGGCGGTGCGAGACGAGCACGACCGTGCGCCCGCTGCCGACCCTGGCCAGGGCCTGGTAGAAGGCAGTCTCGGTCTCAGTGTCGATCCCCGACGTGGGCTCGTCGAGCAGCAGCAGCGGGGGCTCGCAGGCGAGCGCGCGGGCGAGGCACAGCAACTGGTTCTGACCGTGAGACAGGCTTGTTCCGCCGGGACCCAGCAGCGTCTCATATCCTGCGGGCAGCCGGTCGATAAACGAATCCGCACCGACGACGGCGGCGGCGCGCGCGACCTGTTCCCCAGTTACGCCCGCATCGCCGAGAGTGATGTTGTCACGCACAGTGCCGGCGAAGGCGTGTACCGTCTGCGGCACGACTCCGAGCAGGCGGCGGCGTTCGGCCGGCGGCAGGCTGATCGGCGGCACGCCGTCGATCTCCAGGCGTCCCTGCCAGGGGCGGTAGAGCCCGGCGATGAGGTGGATCAGGCTGGTCTTGCCGGCACCGGTGCGGCCCACCACGGCGACGCGCTGACCGGGCTCGATCTCCAGCGACAGGTCGCGGAGCACCGGCAGGCCGGGGTGGTAGCCAAACTCGAGGTCCTGAATTGTCAGACGCCCTCGCCGAGGGGTGGGTGAAGCGCTGTGCGTCCGGAGGGTTTCTGCCGCCGTAGCCGCAGCGGCGCCTGCCATCGCGGGCACGGCCGCGGCCGCGGGCACGCCCATGTCCCCACCCTGACCCCAACCATGGCCCCCGCCCCCCCGGTCCTCCGCCGGCTCCCGCAACACCTCGGCGATCCTTTCGACGCCGGCCATTGCTTCCTGGATGGTCTGGAACTCCTGGCTGAGCTCCTGAATAGGCGAAAACAGCCTGCTGATCAGTAGGGCGAACGCCGTCAGGTCGCCCACCGTCACGCTCGCGAACACCGCCGGCCGCGTCCCGAACCAGAGCAGCACCGCAATCGTGAGGGCCTTGAGGGTCTCCATCACGCCGGGGAAGTAGGCATTGTAGATGGCAGCGCGGTCGGCCGCCGCATGGTACCCCGCCTGGACCGCCCGCAGCCGCCTGGCGAAACGCGGCTCCTGTCCGAACGCGTGGATGACGCGCATGCCGGTCCAGGTTTCCTGCAGATGCGAGTTGGCCCGCGCCACCTGCTGGCGGACGCCACGCTGGGCGTTGCGGATATTTCGCCGGAAGTACTCGGTCAGGGCCGCCACGACCGGAATGACCAGCAACGTCGCCGCCGCCAAGCGCGCGTTGAGCGCGAACATCGCGGCCGCCGCCCCAGCGACCCGGAAGAGGTCGGTAATCACCCCGATGACCCCGGTTGTGAACAGCGAGTTGACCGCGTCGACGTCGGCGGTGGAGCGGCTCATGATTTCGCCGACCGGGGTGCGGTCGAAGTACACCAAAGGCAGCCGTTCGAGGTGCTGGGCGATCAGCAGCCGCAGGTGCATCAAGATCCGCTGGCCGATGATTGCCGCCGCGTACGTCTGCCCGAACGCGACCGACCTGGCCGCGACGGTGACCGCCAGATAGGCCCAGGCCAGAGCCCAAAGCCCTTGCGCCAGGCCGGTCTTGAGGTGCTCGTCGACAATCGCCCGCAAGAGCAGGGGCGGGGCGATTTCGATGAGCACGGCGGCGGCGATAAGGGCCGCCATCACGCCTAGCAGAGGCAACGAGCGGCGCAACACCGGCCGGACCGCCAGCCAGAGGATCCGGCCGCCCGTCACGGGGCCACGACCGTTACTGGGCGACCGTTGCACCGGCGTGTTCCTCCATCCAGCTCTGGGCGGAATAAATACGGGCGTATATCCCCTGCTTGGCCACAAGTGAGGCATGGTCGCCGGCCTCGACGATGCGCCCGCGGTCGATCACCGCCACGAGGTCGGCATCCGGGAACGCCCCCAAGCGGTGCGAAAAGAGCAGCACCGTCCCGCCTCCCGCCGCCTCGCGCAACGACCGGACCAGTTCGCGCTCGGTGCCAACATCCACCGCCGAAAACGGGTCGTCGAGCACCAGCAGCGGGCTCGCGCGGTACAGGGCCCGTGCCAGGGCGATGCGCTGCCGCTGGCCGCCCGACACCTGTAGGCCGCGCTCGCCGACCACCGTCGCGGTCCCACCGCCCATCGCCTGCAGATCCTGCGACAGCGCGGCGGCGGCGATTACCCGCTCGAGCCGGGCGGCCAGGTCCGCGTCGCCGTCGCGATTCCCATTGCCGTTGCCCGTCTCAGAACCCGAACCCGAGTGCTGGGCACCCCCGGCGTCCTCGCCGAACGTGATGTTGGCCGCGACGCTATCCGAGAACAGGAAAGGGTCCTGGGCCAGGTAGCTGATGAGGCCAACCCTTTCCGGCGCGGGGATGCCGGCCAGCTCGCGCCCATCCAGCGTGATCGACCCCGTGTAGGGGTACAGCCCGGTCAGCACCGCCGCCAGGGCGGACTTGCCGCCGCCGACCGGCCCGGTGATGCAGACGAGCGACCCCGCCGGAATGTGCAGCCTGATGCCGTCCAGGGCCTGCCGCTCCCCGCCCGGAAACCGGAATCCGAGGTCTGCCAGGACCAGCTCGGCGCCGTGCCGGCCCGGCTCAACCCCATCCGGGTCCGGCTGGCCGGTGCGGTGCCGGTCATCGGGCTGCGGCGCGGGCGCCACGGAGTCGCCCCCGGCGCGGTGCCCCGTCAGTTTCGGGATGACCCGGTTCCAAGCAGCCCGGCCGGCGTGTAGCCGGTTGAGCACGCGCGCGGCCATGAGGGTCCGCGCGGTCATGGCCAGGTACATCGTCAGGTAGGCCGTAAACCGCCCCACCGTCCACACCCCGGCGATGACTCTTTCGCCTCCCAGTCCGACCACCCCGACGAGCCCCATCGAGACAAGGGCCGCGTAGACCGGCATCAGTCCGGACTGCAGCGCCGTCAGCGATAGGTTGGCCCGCAGCTGGTCGCGGCACAGGGTGGCCAGGCGCTCCCGCTCGGCAGCCTCGCGGCCGAAAAGCCGTAGCACCCGCACCCCGGCCAGGCTCTCCTGCAGGTGGGTGTTGACGCGCGAGGCGGCCACGCGGGCCGCGGCGGCCCGGCGGTAGACCTGCGCCCCGGCGAAATGCGACACCGCCACGGTCAGCGGCACGGGGACAGAGCACACCGCCGTGAGCCCCGGGAAGTACCAGAACAGGACGGCAAAATAGGCCAGCATCAGCACCGCGGTGTCGTACAGCTCCGTCACGGTGGTCATCACCGTGTCCGCAACCACCTGCGCGTCGCCGACCGCCCGCGACATCAAGTCCCCTACCCGCTCCCGGTCAAGGCGCGCCATCGGCCACTCCATTGTCGCGCCCAGCAGGTCGGCCTGCAGGTCGGTGCCAATGCGGTTGGACATCCGCCGCAGGTCCCAGCGCTTGACCGTCCGCAAGCCCTGAAAGGCCGCCGTGGCCACGACCAGCAGGCCGAGGTTGAGCCAGAGAGCACGGAGCGCTTCAGGGGTGAAACCCTCGCGTTCCAGGGCCAGCACGGCGTCGAGGGCCCGTCCGATCAAGATCGGCCCGGCGACGATCAGCGTGTTGTAGCCGACCCCGCCGATCGCACCCCGCCAGAACATGAGGCGGTAGCGGCCGAGATAGTGCCAGATCGTTGGCGAGCGCGTGGAGGCAGACCCCGGCGCGAGGGATTCCGGCGCCGCAGCCGGCTCGATACGAGTGGCGTAGAGCATCAGCAGCCCCCTGGAATCAGGCGTGTGTTGCGTCTTTGTCGGTGCACTGCGCTGCGCAGTGGGCATAGAGGGCGTCGTAGACAGGCAGCTGCAGCTCGATGCGGCGCATGTCGTCTGACTCCAGCAGCATGAAGCCGCGGGCCATGGCGTCGAGGCCCGCAGACACCGGCGAGATGTCAGCGTCCATGGGTATGTCGGCGCCGTGCACGATGCGCGCCAGGGCGGCAAGACCTCTGTCGTCCTGCAGCCCATACTCACGGAGGATAACTTCGAACGTGCATTTGCCGTCGTGATGGCCGAGGCGCGCCCCGCGCATGTCAAAAGGAGTTCCGTCAACCTGGGCGGGGTTGGTGCCCGGCTGGGTGAAAGCGAATTGGGCCTCGCCGTCGATGAACCGCCGGATAAGCCAGGCGCAGGCCACGCGGTCAAGGTGGACACCCTGTCTGGTGACCCACTTCATCGTTTTTCGCGCCCAGAAACCCCTGGCTTCAGCCATGGGGAGGAAGGGCGCTTGCCCCCCTTCGCATAGTGTGACAGTATATGAGTATGCAGAGAACAATCCGATTCCGGCTCAACCCGACGCCCGACCAGTCCGACGCCCTCTTGGAGACGATGCGGCAACATGCTGCGTGCTTCAACGCCGTAGCCGCCCATGGCTGGGAACATTCGCAGAAGAACGGAGTCCGGCTGCACCATGCTACCTACTACAGCCTCCGGGAGCGATTCCCCGAGCTTCCAGCTCAACTCGTGATCGCGGCCCGCGTGCGGGCGACGGAAGCGGTGCGAAGCGCCCTTGCCTTGCAACGGAAGGGCCGCAAGGTATCCCGCCCTGCCGCCGGACTCCTCCCG
>JAUYEG010000083.1 GCA_030691505.1 Bacillota bacterium
AGATGGTCATGCCCGGCGACAACGTGCAGATGCAGGTTGAGCTGATCACCCCGATCGCGATCGAGGAAGGGCTGCGGTTTGCCATCCGCGAGGGTTCGCGGACGGTCGGAGCCGGCGTCGTGGCCGGGATTAGCGAGTAGCCGCGGCCATCGGGTAACAAATGGGCAGACGGCATTTCACGCTAGGCAGGGCCCAGCCGGGAGACGCCTGGCACTCCTGGCCAGAGTTGCTCTTGCCTTGACACTCATATACGCCTGTGCTAGAGTCAATAGGTGCCAAACAGGGGTTTTAGCGTGCTGGGGAGGGCAGGATGGTGCGAGAGATTGTCACGCTTGCGTGCACTGAGTGCAAGCGCCGTAACTATACAACGGAGAAGAATAAGAAGAACGACCCCAGCCGTATCGAGCTGAAGAAGTTCTGCAAGTTCTGCCGGTCGCAGACCGTACATCGCGAGACACGCTGAAATACGGCCTGTTCCCGGGTTTTCTTCTGGGTATAGCGGGTAGTACAGGCCCGTAGCTCCAATTGGTAGAGCGGCGGTCTCCAAAACCGTTGGTTGGGGGTTCGAGTCCCTCCGGGCCTGCCAGCTAAGTCTTTTTTTGTGTGCGGCCGGGAATCGGGCGGCGGGCCCCCGACGGCTGTCTGAGATGCGGTCCCGTGGGACATAAGCTGAGGGGTGAGGCCCGTGAAGAAGGCACTTGCCAGGATGGGGAAGTTTCTGCGCGAAGTCCGGGCGGAGTTGCTTAAGGTCATCTGGCCCGCCCGTCGCCAGACCGTCCTCTACACCGGCGTGGTGTTGGCCTCGGTGGTGCTGATTGCCGGCATCATCTGGTTTGCCGATCTGGTCCTTGGCCAGGTGATCGGACTGATTCTGCGATAGCAGGCCTCTCTCGTTTTGAAGCAGCAAGGAGGTAGGGCAAGACGTTGCCAGAGACAGGAGTCCCCGTAACCGCCGCCGGGACCGCCCCGCCAACCGAGGCCGAGACGGCCTCCGCACCCGCTGTTGATACGGCAGCCCCGGGCGACGATGAGGCAGCGCGTAAGCTATGGTTTGTGGTCCACACGTACTCGGGATACGAGAACAAGGTCAAGGCCAACCTCGAGAAGCGCATCGAGACCATGGAAAAGGAAGACAAGATCTTTCGTGTAGTCGTGCCCTTGGAAGAAGAGATGGAGATCAAGGACGGCAAGCGCAAGATCACCAAGCGCAAGGTCTTCCCGGGATACGTCCTTGTGGAGATGATCATGAGCGATGACTCCTGGTACGTCGTGCGCAACACGCCCGGCGTGACCGGTTTTGTCGGTTCCGGTTCCAAGCCCATACCGCTCCAGCCTGCGGAGGTGCGTTCGATCCTGCGCCAGATGGGCGTCGACGAGCCCCGGCCCAAAGTAGCTTACGCTATTGGTGAGAGCGTTCGCGTGACCGCCGGGCCGTTTGAGGGCTTCGTGGGTGTCATTCGGGAGATATACCCCGACAAGGGCAAACTCAGGGTGTTTGTGTCCATGTTCGGGCGCGAGACCCCCATCGAGCTAGACTTCAGCCAGGTGGAGAAGCTTTAGGAGGAGCGGCAATGCCCAAGAAACTCGTGGCCAAGGTCAAACTGCAGATCCCCGCGGGCAAGGCGACCCCGGCCCCGCCGGTTGGTCCGGCGCTGGGTCAGCACATGATCAACATCGTCGCTTTCTGCAAGGAGTACAACGAGCGCACGTCCAAGCAGGTTGGGACGATCATCCCGGTCGAGATTTCCGTGTTTGAAGACCGGTCGTTCACGTTCATGCTCAAGACCCCGCCGGCCGCAACGCTTTTAAAGAAGGCCGCCGGTGTTGAGAAGGGTTCGGCGGAGCCCAATCGCACCAAGGTGGCCAAAGTGACCGAGGCTCAGGTGCGGGAAATCGCCGAGCAGAAAATGCCCGACCTCAACGCAGCGAGCCTTGAAGCTGCCATGCGGCTTATCGAGGGAACCGCTCGCAACATGGGCATTGAGGTCGTCAAGTAGGAGGATCGACGTAAGCCATGGTCCAGCACGGAAAGCGCTATATCGAGGCGCGCAAACAGGTCGATCCCGAGGCCGCGTACGAGGCGGCCGAGGCGATTGCCATGGTCAAGAATCAGGCCTCCGCCAAATTCGACGAGACTATTGAGGCTGCGGTTAAGCTGGGCATTGAGGTCAAGCACGCCGATCAGATGGTCCGTGGCGCCGTTGTTCTGCCCCACGGCACGGGCAAGACCCGGCGGGTCCTGGTCTTTGCCAAGGGCGACAAGGCCAACGAGGCCCAGGAGGCCGGTGCGGATTTCGTCGGAGCCGAGGACATAGTGACCCGGATCCAGGGGGGCTGGCTCGATTTCGATGTCGCCGTCGCCACCCCGGACATGATGGCGCTGGTTGGGCGTCTCGGCCGTATCCTTGGTCCCAAAGGGCTGATGCCAAACCCCAAGACGGGCACGGTCACCACCGACGTCACAAATGCCATTCGCGAGATCAAGGCGGGCAAGATCGAGTACCGCGCTGAGAAGGCCGGGATCATCCACGCCCCGATCGGCAAGGCCTCCTTTGAGACCGAAGCACTGGTCCAGAACCTTGAGACCCTCGTCGATGCCCTGGTGCGCGCCAAGCCGGCCGCAGCCAAGGGACAGTATCTGAGATCCATCTCCGTTAGCTCGACCATGGGCGTGGGCATCAAGGTTAACCCGCAGAGGGTCGGCGGGGCCGCCCTGAAGTAAGTTCCCGTTAGTCGTCAGTTCCGGCAGCGAGTTAGGCCGGGGCCGGCGCGCAGAGCCGGAAACAACAACATAGCGCAGATTTTGGCCGTAGACCGCAGGCGCCCCATCTTAATCCCGGCTGGACGCCGGGAGCCTGCCGAGGCTGCAACCCATCAAGGGTATGCTGGCTTCCGCTGTCTACGCGGGAGCCCTTTTTGTGGGAGGTGAACCATTGGCTAAGAAAGAGGAGAAGGCGATAACCATCGCCGACCTGCGCTCCAAGCTCAGTCGTGCACAGTCCATGGTCCTCGCCGACTACCGCGGGCTAACCGTGGCCCAGATGACAGACCTGCGGCGCAAGGCGCGCGAAATCGGCGTCGAGTTGCGTGTCGTCAAGAACACCCTGGCCAGCCGGGCGGCGAGCGAGATCGGCGCCGGCGACCTCGACGTGCACCTAAAGGGACCGACCGCGATCGCCTTCGGGTACGCCGACCCTGTGGCTCCGGCACGCCTTTTGGTGGATTTTATTCGCACGGCGAGAGTGGTTGAGCTCAAGGGCGGCTACGCGGAGGGACGGGTGCTGAGCCCGCAAGATGTCAGGGCGCTTGCCACCCTGCCGAGCCGGGAGGTCTTGTTGTCACAGGTCCTGGCCGCAATGATGGGTCCGTTGTCCAACATGGCGTCGGTCCTGGTAGCCCCGCTCAGGGGTATCGCGGCGGTGACCGACGGGCTGCGCAAGCAACGCGAATCGGCTGCCGACTAGCAGGCGGCGATCTCTGAGAGCGATGAGAAGAGGAGGAGCAAACGTTGTCTAAGACCGAGCAGGTGCTTGAGCTGGTAAAAGGTATGACGGTGCTTGAATTGGCGGGCCTGGTCAAGGCCTTTGAGAGCGAGTTTGGTGTTTCCGCCGCCGCTATGGTGGGCGCTCCGGCAGCCGGCGGGGCCGCGGCTGTGGCTGAGGTTGAGGAGGAGAAGGAGCAGACCGAGTTTGACGTCATCCTGACCCATGCCGGCGACCAGAAGATCGCGGTCATCAAGGCGGTCAAGGAAATCACCGGTGTCGGCCTCAAGGAGGCCAAGGACATCGTTGACGCAGCACCAAAGGCCATCAAGGAGAAGGTTTCGCGCCAGGAGGCGGACTCGGTTAAGTCCAAACTGGCTGCGGTCGGAGCCTCCGCGGAGGTCAAGTAGCGGCACGATAGATATGCGAGGGGGGAAGGCCCCACTGGCCGGCGCTGTGGTCGCGGGTCAAAAAACCGAGGGGTGGGGCCTTTCCCTGTTTCGGTTTAGGCCAGCGTGAATGGGGTATACTCGTTCCTTGACGCAGAATAGGGCCGACGCTTATAATGAGGTGTTGATATCTCATCAGGCGCCTGGTTTACCCCAATCCAGGGCGGAGAAAGGGACCGGTCACCCCCATCATATCTTCCCATAGCTGGACGGTGCACTGTACACCGTCGGTATTGGTTTTGGCGTAGACCTTTTTCTAGCCAAAAGGAGGCTCTTCCTGCATGCCCGAGCTGGTGAAGGTTGGCGAGCGCGAGCGACTGACCTACTCACGAATCCGTGAAGTGCTCGATGTGCCTAACCTGATCGAGATGCAGCGCAGTTCCTATGATTGGTTTCTCATTACCGGCCTTCGCGAGATGTTTGACGACATCTCCCCGATCCAGGACTTCACCGGCAACCTTGTGCTGACCTTTGGAGAGCACTCCCTGGGCGACCCCAAGTACTCCGTGGCCGCCTGCAAGGAGCGCGACGTTACGTACGCCGCCCCGCTCAAGGTCAGAGTGCAGCTGATCAACAGGCAGACCGGCGAGGTCAAGGAGCAGGAGGTATTCATGGGCGATTTCCCGCTCATGACCGACAACGGTACCTTCGTGATCAACGGGGCGGAGCGGGTAGTTGTCAGCCAGCTCGTGCGGTCTCCCGGGGTCTACTACTCCGACCAGCTTGACACACAGGGCAAGCGCCTCTTTGCCGCCACGGTCATCCCTAACCGGGGAGCCTGGCTCGAATTCGAAACCGATTCATCCGAAATCATCTACGTTCGTGTCGACCGTACCCGCAAGATCCCGGCCACGGTTCTTCTCAAGGCCTTGGGATACGACAGTTCGGACCTTATCCTGCGCCTGATCGGTGAGGATAACCCGTTCGTACAGGCAACGCTGGAGAAGGACGCGACCGAGGATCGCGAGGAAGCCCTCGTCGAGATCTACAAGCGTCTGCGTCCAGGCGAGCCGCCCACCGTTGACAGCGCCAGTTCCTTGCTCCGATCGCTCTTTTTCGATCCCCGCCGATACGATCTGGCCGGAGTGGGCCGCTACAAGCTCAACAAGAAGTTGGCCCTCAGGAAGCGGATGCTTGATACGGTTGCGGCACAGGACGTGATCAACCCCGAGACCGGCGAGATCGTGTGCCGTGCAGGCGACTCGATCGACCGTGAGCTGGCGATGCAGATCGAGAAGGTCACGTCGACAATGGATGTCCAGCTGGGTGACGGCAGCGTTGTGCGGTTGGTTAGCAACGGCTGCCCGGCGCCCGGTACCGACGTCAAGACACTCGACCGCGAAGACGTTCTCGCCGCTGTATCATACCTGGCCAACCTGCATCGGGGCGTCGGCGAGGTCGACGACATCGATCACCTCGGCAACCGCAGGCTGCGTTCGGTCGGTGAACTGCTGCAAAACCAGTTCCGCATCGGTCTGGCCCGGATGGAGCGCGTGGTCAAGGAACGCATGACCATTCAAGATGTGGATATCATCACGCCGCAGGCCCTGATCAACATCCGCCCGGTGGTAGCGGCGGTCAAGGAGTTCTTCGGCTCGAGCCAGCTGTCGCAGTTCATGGATCAGACCAATCCGCTGGCCGAGTTGACCCACAAGCGGCGCCTGTCCGCACTCGGGCCGGGGGGACTGTCCCGTGAGCGTGCGGGATTCGAGGTCCGCGACGTCCACTTCTCGCACTATGGCCGGATGTGCCCTATCGAGACGCCTGAAGGCCCCAACATCGGGCTCATCGGCTATCTCTCGACCTTTGCACGGATCAATGAGTTTGGTTTCATGGAGGCCCCCTACCGGCGCGTGAACCGCGAGGAGGGCGTGGTCACCAACGAGATAGTCTACCTGACGGCTGACGAAGAGGACGAGTGCACGATCGCTCAGGCCAATGCGCCGATCGACGAGTCGGGGGCGTTTCTCACGCCGCGCGTGACCGCCCGGCGCCGCCACGATATCGCCGTGGTCCCGACGTCTCAGGTCGACTATATGGACGTTTCGCCCAAGCAGGTCGTCAGCGTCGCCTCGGCCCTTATTCCCTTCCTGGAGAACGACGACGCGGGACGGGCCCTGATGGGCGCCAACATGCAAAAGCAGGCCGTGCCGCTGCTCCGCAGCGAAGCCCCGCTGATCGGGACCGGCATGGAGGATCGGGTCGCGCGCGACTCGGGCATGGTTGTCCTGTCGCGCCTGGACGGCGTGGTTGTCGGGGTGACGGCCAAGGAAATTGTCGTCCGCGACGACGCCGGCGAGGAGTACACTCACCCGCTCATGAAGATGGAGCGCTCCAACCAGGGCACCTGCATGAACCAGAAGCCCGTGGTCCACGTTGGGCAGTACGTGACCAAGGGTCAGGTGATCGCGGACGGTCCCTCGACCGACCTCGGCGAGCTGGCGCTGGGGCGCAACGTCCTCGTGGCCTTCATGCCGTGGGAGGGCTACAACTTCGAGGATGCGATCCTGATCACCGAGCGGTTGGTCAAGGAGGATATTTTCACCTCGATTCACATCGAGGAGCACGAGGCCGAGGCCCGGGACACCAAGCTCGGCCCGGAGGAGATCACCCGCGACATCCCAAACGTCGGCGAGGAGGTCCTCAAGGACCTCGATGACCGCGGGATCATCCGTGTCGGGGCCGAAGTCCGGCCGGCCGACATCCTGGTGGGCAAGGTCACGCCCAAGGGTGAGACCGAGCTCACCGCGGAGGAGCGTCTGCTGCGGGCCATCTTCGGCGAAAAGGCCCGTGAGGTGCGCGATACCTCGCTGCGCGTCCCGCACGGCGAGAGCGGGATCGTCGTTGACGTCAAGGTTTTCTCCCGCGAAAACGGTGACGAGCTCACCCCCGGGGTCAACCAGCTCGTCCGGGTCTTTGTGGCCCAGAAGCGCAAGATCTCTGAGGGCGACAAGATGGCGGGACGGCACGGCAACAAGGGCGTCATCGCCAGAATTCTGGCTGAGGAAGACATGCCGTTTCTCCCCGACGGCACTCCGGTTGACATAGTGCTCAATCCGCTGGGCGTGCCCTCGCGAATGAACATCGGACAGATCCTTGAAACCCACCTGGGTTGGGCGGCGCACGCGCTCGGTTATTACGTTGCCAGCCCCGTCTTTGACGGC
The DNA here is from genome assembly GCA_030691505.1 of Bacillota bacterium. Taxonomy (GTDB): domain Bacteria; phylum Bacillota; class Sulfobacillia; order JAUYEG01; family JAUYEG01; genus JAUYEG01. The sequence goes on from JAUYEG010000083.1 coordinate 7,096, forward strand.
GCCGACGAGAACGCGGTCCGTGAGGCGCTGCGGGAAGCGGATTTGCCCGTTGACGGCAAGACGATCGTGCGGGATGGCCGCACCGGGGAGCCGTTCGACAACCCTGTCACCGTCGGCTATGCCTACATGATGAAACTCCTTCACCTTGTGGATGACAAGATACATGCCCGGTCCACGGGCCCTTACTCCCTCGTCACCCAGCAGCCGCTGGGCGGCAAGGCCCAGTTCGGCGGGCAACGCTTCGGGGAGATGGAGGTCTGGGCACTTGAGGCCTACGGCGCCGCGTATACGCTGCAGGAGCTGCTGACCGTAAAATCCGACGACGTGATCGGCCGCGTTCGCACCTATGAGGCGATCGTGAAGGGCGAAAACGTACCCGAGCCAGGGGTGCCCGAGTCGTTCAAGGTGCTGATCAAGGAGCTCCACAGCCTGGGTCTGGATGTCAAGATACTCAACCACGAGAATCGGGAGATCGAGATCCGGGAGTCCGACGAGGACTACATGGAGACCGCGCGGCGTCTGGAGCTTGACATTGAGGGCCGCGAAGAGCTTCCCGCGGTCGCCCGCGGTCGCCGCTTCCTACAGGGCGAGGCTGAAACGGACGAGGGCGACAGTGCGGCCCGCGCCGGCGAGGCCAGAGCAGCCGGCGGCGACGAGTTGGGGCTGCGCCGTGAGGCGCGGCGGCCGGCCGAGGACGTCTCTGTACTCGCAAACCTGTTCCCCGCGGCCCGCCGCGCTGACGACGGTGCGGCACATGGGGGCCAGGTTGAGGTTGAGGAGATCGACGAGGCCGAAGTCGTTCCGGCTGATTTCACCAGAGCAGTGGCTGGCGTCGAGGACGTGGACGCCGCGGACGAGGTATTCGCTGACGAGGACGATCTCCTTGAAGATGAGGAAGAGGACGCGGAGGGCGACGTCGATCCGGATGCGGAAGTCCTTTTTGTTGAGGGTACCCCCGGCGAAGAGGTCGACCCGGAGGCTGAGGAAGAGAAGGAGTTCGGCGGGACGAAGCGGCGCCGGGCCAAGGCCCGCGTAGCCCGCGTACGGTCGCGCCAGCAGCGCGATGAGCTCAGCTACGACCCGCTCGACATGCGCCGCTACATCCGCGATGAGGATGAAGGCGAGGAGGAGGAAGAGGACGAGGAACCTTAGGATCTGGCGTCCAACCCAGCGGCCCAGATCACCTGAAGGGAGACGTCATCCTTGCTCGATGTAAACGATTTCGGCTCCATGAAGATCGGACTGGCGGCGCCGGGGCAGATTCGGACTTGGTCGCACGGGGAAGTCAAGAAACCGGAGACGATCAATTACCGTACCCTTAAACCCGAACGGGACGGTCTCTTTTGCGAGCGCATCTTTGGCCCCACGCGCGACTGGGAATGCCATTGCGGCAAGTACAAACGCGTACGGTATAAGGGCATTATCTGCGACCGCTGCGGCGTTGAGGTGACGCGTTCCAAGGTGCGCCGTGACCGAATGGGACACATCGAACTGGCCGCGCCGGTCTCGCATATCTGGTACTTCAAGGGTATCCCGTCGCGCATGGGACTGCTGCTGGACATGTCGCCGCGCCTGCTCGAAAAGGTGCTCTATTTCGCCGCCTACGTCGTGGTCGACCCGGGCAACACACCGCTGGTCAAGAAGCAGATCCTCAGCGAGGCGGAGTACCGCGATTTCCGCGAAAAGTACGGTCTGTCATTTAAGGCCGGGATGGGCGCTGAAGCCGTCAAACTCCTGCTTGATGAGATCGACCTTGACGAAATGGGCCGCGACCTGCGCGTTGAGCTCAAACAGGCCAGCGGGCAGCGCCGTATCCGGGCGATCCGCCGCCTTGAGGTCGTGGAGGCTTTCCGCAAGTCAGGCAACCACCCCGACTGGATGATCCTCGAGGTTATCCCGGTCATCCCTCCGGATCTGCGACCCATGGTCCAGCTTGACGGCGGGCGGTTTGCGACTTCTGATCTCAACGACCTCTACCGCCGCGTGATCAACCGCAACAACCGGCTCAAGAGGCTGCTTGACCTGGAAGCACCGGACATCATTGTCCGCAACGAAAAGCGTATGTTGCAGGAGGCCGTGGACGCCCTGATCGACAACGGGCGCCGTGGCCGTCCTGTCACGGGCCCCGGCAACCGGCCGCTTAAATCGCTCTCCGACTTGCTCAAGGGAAAGCAGGGGCGTTTCCGCCAGAATCTGCTCGGCAAGCGCGTTGACTACAGCGGCCGGTCGGTTATCGTGGTCGGCCCGACCCTGCACATGCACCAGTGCGGATTGCCCAAGGAGATGGCTTTGGAGCTGTTCAAGCCGTTCGTTATGAAGCGGCTGGTGCAGCTGGGTCACGCGCATAACATCAAGAGCGCCAAGCGCATGGTCGAGCGGGCCCGGGACGAAGTGTGGGACGTCCTGGAGGACGTGATCAAGGAGCATCCCGTCCTGCTCAACCGGGCTCCCACACTGCACCGCCTCGGCATCCAGGCATTCGAGCCGGTGCTGGTGGAGGGCCGCGCCATCCAGGTCCACCCGCTGGTGTGCACCGCGTATAACGCCGACTTCGACGGCGACCAGATGGCGGTTCACGTTCCGCTCTCGGCTGAGGCCCAGACTGAGGCCCGGGTGTTGATGCTATCGGCGCACAATATCCTTGCCCCCAAGGACGGAGCGCCCATCGTTACGCCGACCAAGGACCTTGTCCTTGGCTGCTATTACCTTACGCTGTTGCTTGAGACCGACCGTCCCACAAGCGGTCGAAACCGCGCTTTCGCCTTTCCGGATGAGGCCATAATGGCGTACAGCCAGAACGACCTCCGGTTGCACGAGAGGATCGATATCCGGTGGCAAGACGGCGGGCTGATCAAGGACACCACCGTTGGGCGGGTCATCTTCAACGAGGCCCTTCCGGCCGAGATGCAGGAGCAGTTCATCAACAGGCAGATCAACCGGAGCGAGCTCGGCAAGATCGTTGCCCGGGTGTACCGCCGGTTCGGCAGCGCGGCCACGGCCAGGGTTCTTGACCGGATTAAGGAACTCGGGTTCCAGTACGCGACACGCGCCGGCACGACCATCGCGCTGTCCGATCTGCAGGTTGAGATCGGCAAAGAAGCTATCCTGGCCAGCGCGGAGGGGAAGGTTGACGAGGTCGAAACCCAGTTCCGGCGCGGCCTCATCACGTGGGATGAGCGGTACGAGCGCGTGGTCGAGGTCTGGACCCAGGCGACCGAGGAAGTGTCCCGAAGCCTGATGAAGTCGCTAGACCCATCCAACCCCGTCTACATGATGGCTATTTCTGGGGCCCGGGGCAACGTCGCGCAGCTCCGCCAACTCGCCGGGATGCGCGGCTTGATGGCCGACCCCAGCGGCCGGATCATCGAGCTGCCGGTGCGGGCCAATTTCCGGGAAGGACTCACGGTACTCGAGTACTTCACCTCGACGCACGGCACTCGCAAGGGCCTGGCGGATACCGCCCTGCGGACCGCCGACTCCGGGTACCTGACGCGGCGCCTCGTCGACGTCTCACAGGACGTCATCGTGCGCGAAGACGACTGCGGCTCCCAGATGGGCCTGCGCATTTCGGAGATCAGCGACGGCAACCAGATCATCGAATCGCTTGAGGACCGCATCGTGGGGCGCTATGCGTTTGAGGACGTGATCAACCCGGAAGACGGCTCGGTTTTCGTGCGGGCTGGAGACCTTATCACCGAGGACCACGCCGAGTCGATCGTCGCCACCGGCATGACCGAGGTCCCGGTGCGCACCATCCTCACCTGTCGTACCCGCCACGGCGTGTGCCGCAAGTGCTACGGGCGCAACCTGGCGACCGGCGCGATGGTCGACATGGGCGAGGCTGTGGGCATTATCGCCGCGCAGTCCATCGGCGAGCCGGGCACGCAGCTTACCATGCGCACTTTCCACACCGGCGGCGTCGCCGGGGAGGACATCACGCACGGCCTCCCCCGCGTCGAGGAGCTTTTCGAGGCCCGCAAACCAAAGGGCCAGGCGGTTATCACCGAGATCGACGGAACCGTTACGGTAAACGACGATCACCAGGGCAAGCGCGAGGTTACGGTGACCGGTCCCGGCGGCGAGGCGCAGGCTTACCCGATTCCGTTCGGAGCAAGGTTGCGCGTCAAGGACGACGAGCCCGTGCTGGCGGGCGACGAGTTGACCGAGGGCTCGGCCAACCCGCACGATATCCTCAAGGTGCGCGGCCTGCGCGGCCTGCAGAGCTACCTGCTGGAGGAAGTCCAAAAGGTGTATAGGCTGCAGGGCGTCGATATCAACGACAAGCACATTGAGATCATGGTCCGTCAAATGCTCAAGAAGGTTAAGGTCGACGACCCGGGCGACAGCGATCTGCTGCCCGGCGGGCTTGTTGACGGGTTCGAATTTGCAGAGGAAAATGCGCGCGTCATCGCCGGGGGCGGCACCCCCGCCACCGCGCGGCCGGTCCTGCTGGGCATCACCAAAACGGCGCTGGCGACGGATTCTTTCCTGTCCGCCGCATCGTTCCAGGAGACCACCCGCGTGCTGACCGACGCCGCGATCAAGGGCAAGCGGGATCCGCTCCTTGGGCTCAAGGAAAACGTGATCATCGGCAAGCTGATTCCGGCGGGCACCGGCATGAGCCGCTACCGCAATGTTCGAATCACCTATACCGATGAGGTGGAGACCTTCGGGGAGGCTGAACCGGCAGAGAACGAAGAGGACCTGACAACCGTTCAGCGTCCGTTCTAGGGGGCCCGCGCCAGCCATGCTTAATGTGCTGCGGAGCTTCATACCCAGTAGCAACGAGCGTGAGCTGCGCCGGCTGCAGAAATCCGTTGAAGCGGTCGGCTCGCATGCCGGCCGCTTCTCGCGTCTTAGCGACGGCGAGCTCACGGCGATGACGGCCCAGTTGCGCGAGCGCCTTGACAGAGGGGCGACGCTCGAGCAGCTGCTGCCCGAGGCCTACGCCGTCGTGCGCGAGGCGGGCCGGCGTCAGATCGGCCAATGGGCGTTTGACACCCAGGTGCTCGGGGCGGTGGTGCTTCACGAGGGCAACATCGCCGAGATGAAGACCGGCGAAGGGAAGACGCTCGCCGCGACAATGCCGCTTTACCTCCACGCGCTGACCGGCCTGGGGGCCCACCTGATTACGGTCAACGATTACCTGGCGGGGCGCGATGCCGAGTGGATGGGCAGGATTTACACAGCCCTCGGGCTCACCGTTGGGCTGATCGTTCACGGCAAGGATACCGCCGAGCGGCGCAAGGCGTACGAGGCGGACATCACCTACGGCACCAACAATGAGTTCGGTTTCGACTACCTGCGCGACAACATGGTCCTGCATCCTCAGCACATCGTGCAGCGGGACCTGAGCTTCGCCATCGTGGACGAGGTCGACAGCATCCTCATAGATGAGGCGCGGACACCGCTGATCATCAGCGGCCCCTCGGTGCGGTCGGCGGATCTGTACTACAAGTTCGCGCGGATTGTGCCGCGGCTGCGTGCCGACGAGGATTACACGGTCGACGAGAAGGCGCACGCGGTCACGCCGACCGAGGCTGGGCTGCGCAAGGTGGAGCGGGCTGCCGGCGTAAGCGACCTGTTCGCTCCGGAGCACTCGGAGCTCACTCACTACCTCAACCAGGCATTGCGGGCGCACGCGCTCTTCCGGCGTGACCGCGACTACGTCGTCAAGGACGGCGAAGTGATAATTGTTGATGAATTCACAGGGCGGCTCATGTTTGGGAGAAGGTACAGCGAAGGCCTGCATCAGGCGATCGAGGCCAGGGAAGGGGTTAAGATTCAGAGCGAACATCAGACCCTGGCGACGATCACTTTCCAAAACTACTTCCGGATGTACCGGAAGCTTGCGGGCATGACCGGTACGGCGGCGACGGAGGCCGAGGAATTCCGCCGGATCTACGGTCTCGATGTGGTTCAGGTGCCGACAAACAAGCCGATGATCCGCTCGGACTTCCCCGACGTGATCTTCCGTACCGATAAGGGCCGCTTTGCCTCGGTTGTCGAGGAGGTGGCCCAATGCCATCAGAGCGGCCAGCCGGTGCTGGTGGGCACGGTTTCGATCGAGAAGTCCGAGCGCCTGTCGGAGCTACTCAAGGAGCGCGGAATACCGCATCAGGTTCTAAACGCGAAATACCACGACCGTGAGGCCATGATCGTCGCCCAGGCCGGCCAGCCCGATGCCGTCACCATCGCAACCAACATGGCCGGCCGCGGGACCGACATCGTGCTGGGGCCCGGCGTGGTCGAGCGCGGCGGGCTGCACGTCATCGGAACCGAGCGCCATGAGGCGCGGCGCATCGACAACCAGCTGCGGGGGCGGTCGGGACGGCAGGGGGATCCGGGCTCGTCCCGTTTCTACGTATCGCTTGAGGACGACCTGATGCGGCTGTTCGGAGCCGACAACGTGACCGGCTTGCTCGACAGGCTGGGGATGGACGATACTCAGCCTCTTGAGCATTCGATGCTGAGCAAAGCCATCGAGCGGGCGCAGAAGCGGGTTGAGGCGCGTAACTTCGAGTTGCGGCGCCGCGTCCTGGAGTATGACGACGTGCTCAATCAGCAGCGCGAGATCATCTACAGGCAGCGCCGGCAGGTGCTCAAGGGGGAGGACCTGCGCGCCGTGGTTCTGCGGATGGCGGGCGAGGCAATCGGCCGCGTTCTCGATCTGCACGCTAGCCCGAGCCTGCCGCCCGAGGAGTGGGATCTCCCCGCGCTCACAGAGCTGCTTGAAGCGCTCTACCTGCCGCGCGGCCGGGTGACGCCCAAGGACCTCGCGGCTTGCGAGGACCGGGACCAGCTCGAGTCGCTTCTCACGGAGCTTGCCGTGGCGGTCTATGCAGAGCGGGAGGCAGCCATCGGTCTTGAGCTGATGCGTGACCTTGAGCGCCTGATCCTGCTGCGCGTCGTCGATGCTCAATGGATGGACCAGTTGGCGGCAATGGACGATCTGCGGGAGGGAATCGGCCTCCGCGCCTACGGCCAGAAGGATCCCCTCATGGAGTACAAGTTCGAGGCCTACGAGATGTTCCAGGCTATGATCAGGTCCATTGAGGACGAAGTGACCAGGATGATGTTCCACGTGCGCGTGGATATGCAGGGTCCTCGCCCGGAGCCGGGCCCTGAGCGGCTGACGGTGACCTCGGCCCAGGGCGGCGTGAGCAGCGTGAATGGTGCCCCGGGGCAGAGCCGGCCGGCGGCGCGCCCGGGGGCCAAGGTCGGCAGAAACGATCCTTGCCCTTGTGGAAGCGGCAAGAAGTACAAACGGTGCTGCGGGCGCGATGCCCGCTAGCTGCCGTCTGGAACGGGGTGTTCGGCGTGACGGAGGAATTGGGCAAGACCCTTGAAGACGTGCGGCATGCTTTGTCGGAAGTGAGGGAGTCTCTTTGACGTTTCCGCTCTTGAGCTGGAGACGGCAGAGCTTGAGGAGCGGATGGGCAAGCCCGACTTCTGGGCCGGGCGGCAGGCCTCGCAGGAGATAGTCGGCCGCCTTCAGAGGGCGAAGAGCACGCTGCAGAGGTACCAGGACTTAACCTCCCGTCTCGCCGACGTCGAGACGTGGCTTGAGCTTGCCCGTGAAGAAAGCGACGCGGACCTGGCGGCGCAAGCGGCCGATGACCTCTCCAAACTCGCGGAGGAGATGGAACGTTTTCGCCTCGAATTGCTGCTGCGGGGGCAGTACGACCGGCGCAGTATGCTCCTCACCCTACATGCCGGGGCAGGCGGGATAGAGGCCCAGGAATGGGTCGAGATGCTGCTTCGGATGTACACCCGGTGGGCTCAGGCGCGCGGCTACGAGGTCGAGCTGCTTGACAGCCTGGAAGGGGAGGAGGCCGGGCTCAAGTCAGCCACTATCGCCGTGCGCGGGGACAACGCGTACGGGTTTGGCCGGACGGAGCGCGGCGTCCACCGCCTCGTGCGCATTTCGCCGTTTGATGCGCAAAACCGCCGCCACACAACTTTCGCCTCGCTCGACGTTACCCCCGACGTCGAGGAAGTCGAGATCGACATTCCAGTGGAGGACCTGCGCGTGGAGACCTTCCGCTCCAGCGGAAAAGGTGGGCAGCACGTCAACAAGACCGACTCCGCGGTCCGGATCACCCACATTCCGACCGGCCTTCAGGCCAGCTGTCAGAACGAGCGCTCACAGCATTCAAATCGGGCAACGGCCATGCGCATCCTCACATCACGCCTCCTCAAGCTCCGGGAACAGGAGCGTGAGGAGATGATGGCGGCCGAGAAGGGGACCCTGCGCGAGATTGCCTGGGGCAATCAGATACGGTCATATGTCTTTCACCCCTACACACTGGTCAAGGACCACCGTACCGGTATCGAGACGGGCAACGTTCAGTCAGTCATGGACGGCAATATCGACCCATTCATCTTCGCCTACCTCAAACTAGAAGCTGCGGAGGCGCGTGCTTCCGGCGGCAGGGAAAAGCCCCAGTCCGGCCAGAAATAGTCAGCCTGAAACCCGGGTATCCGGGGCGGGCCGCGCTGCCGGCTGTTGGGCACTGGCGGGCTCGGACATGAAGGTAGGTGGGTCGTGTGCGTTGGGCCGTAGTCGCGGGCGTTATCGCCTTGGCCTTGCTCCTGGTTGCGGGTGAGCTCTTCCTCCCCATGATCGTCGCAAAGGGTCTTGAGGCCGGCCTCGGGCGCACGCTCGGTCAGGGAGCCGCCCTGGAGGCCAGTCTGCAGGTGCGCCCGGCTTTGCGCCTGCTCATCGGCCGGGTGGACAAGCTGACGATCGAGAGCCGGCAGGTCAAGACAGCCACCTTGACCATTGACAGCATCGCCGTCACCGTTGAGGACATCGCCGTCAATCTGCGCAGCCTGCTCACCAGGAGCGGCCTCAGCGTCACGCGCAACGCCCGGGTCGGCGCCGTGATCCGGATCAGCGAGGCCAGTCTGCGCCGGTACGTCCTGGATAACGTTGAGGGTTTCTCCGACCCAGCGGTCAAAATATCCGCTGATAAGGTCGCGGTTGTGGGGTACATCCGCTTTGCCAACCGCCCGTTACTGGTCTCGGTCGAGGGGCGCTTTGTCGCCGGCAGCGGGCAGCGGGTCGATTTCGTCGTCGACCGGATGTCGATGGATACCGAGCCCGTACCACCCCGCCTGACCGCGGCGGTCATATCGGCTTTGGGTGGCCCCGAACTGTTTATAGACCTCGAACGCTTTCCGGTGCCCCTTGAGCTAAGGGAGGTTAAGCTGCAAGAGGGTTGGCTTGTCATCGAGGCAAGTACCAAGTGAGGTGAAGTCATTGAGCGGAGCACGAGCACAGCTCCATGCTGACTGGCGCCGGAGAGCCCTGCTGCTTAGCCTTGCAGGTTTCGTTTTCCTCGGCGGTTTCTTTATCGGCCACCAGGGCCGCGCCTCCTCCGTCGCGCCGGGGTCCGACGCCGACCCGCTCGTCGCCAGGAGCTATGTGGACCAGTTCCTTGTCCTCGCCGTGGTCGAGTTGGCCAAGGGCCAGACGCTTGAGGGCGGCGCGGGCACGGAGATCATCCTGCGCAGCGGGACGGCCCGGGCCATCGCCAGTCCGCTCGGCGGTGTGTGTGATCTGACTGGCGGGCGCGACCTTCCTCAGGGCGAAATCGTTAAGGCCAACCACCTGCTTTTGGTGCCGCGCGCCGATGGCCGGGGCATCCGCGCCGAAACCGCCGTGTTTGTCATGGTTCGCGGGCCCCATACGATCAAGTAGGCTCGCGGGTTCACTGCCGCAAATGACCGCGCTCCAGGGAGAACTCCGGCCCACCGGTCCAGAATCCAGCCGCCGCTGGGACTGCTTTGGGGTTCCGGTGGATCTCGTCGGACGTGACGAAGGCCTGAGACGGGTGCGCCAATTGCTCACGCAACCGGGCGGGCAGTGGGTCGCCTCGCTAAACCCGGAGATCGTCTACGCCGCGTGGCACGACCCACTGCTGGCCGCGGCGCTGCGGCGGGCCACGCTGTCGCTCGCGGACGGGATCGGTGTAGTCTGGGCCAATAGGCTCTTTGGCGGACCGCTCCGCGAGCGGGTGCCCGGTGTGGATCTCCTCGAGAACTGCCTTGCGGTATGTGCCGCTGAGAGCTGGCCCGTGTATTTTCTTGGCGCTGTGCCGGGGGTAGCTGCCGAAGCCGCGCGCCGTGCCGCCCAGCGCTGGCCGGGTTTGGCCGTGGTCGGTACGTATCACGGCTATTTTGGCAGCGAGGACGACGAGCGGGTCCTCAGGTCCATCGAGGCGGCGGCCCCGCGTTTGATCGCCGTGGGCATGGGGCATCCCAAGCAGGAGGCCTGGTTGTCGAGGAACATGCCGCAACTGCGCGGGTCGGTCGGGCTCGCCTGCGGCGGCAGCATCGACGTCCTTGCAGGCAGGGTCCGGAGGGCTCCGGCATGGGTGCGGCACGCCAACGTCGAATGGCTCTATCGTGTGCTTGCTGCGCCTCGCGTCCGGCTGCGGCGGTCCGCCACCCTCCTTGCCTTTGGATACCGGATAGCCGGGCACAGGTTGCGCGGACACGGCAAGACCGGCCCGTGAGGGCTGGCACTGAGAGGAGCGCTCCGATGACGGACCAACGGACAAAGGCGGCGCCGCACAACCAGCCGGGGACACCGGAGGAAAGGCATGCCCGGCTGGCTGAGGCCGCCAGGCAACTGCGCGTCGAGATCTTGCGAATGACGGCCCAGGCCGGGTCGGGGCATCCTGGAGGCTCTCTCTCCAGTGCCGAAATCATCGCCTGCCTCTACTTTGATGTCCTGAGGCTGGATCCGGCCAGACCTTCCTGGCCCGAACGGGATAGATTTGTGTTGTCCAAGGGCCACGCCGCCCCGGTGCTCTACGCAGCCCTGGCACTCCGGGGGTTCTTTCCCCGCGAGCTGCTGGCAACGTTGCGCAAGACCGGTTCTTGCCTTCAAGGTCACCCCCACATGCGCACGACGCCGGGCGTTGAGGTCTCGACCGGCTCTCTGGGCCAGGGGTTGTCGATGGCCTGCGGCCTTGCCGCCGCCGCCCGGATCGACGGGGCCGGCTGGCGGACGTGGTGCCTGCTCGGCGACGGCGAAACGCAGGAAGGCCAGGTCTGGGAGGCAGCGGAGGCCGCGGCGCACTTCCGGCTCGACAATCTCGTCGCTCTCGTGGACAATAACGGCCTTCAGATCGATGGTCCGGTGAGTCAAGTGATGGCAGTGGACCAGGTGCCCCGGTGGCAGTCCTTCGGATGGCGGGTACTCGAGGCCGATGGGCACTCCATCCCGGATCTCCTGGCCGCCATGCAGGCGGCTTTAGCCGGCTCCGGACGGCCCGCGGTCATCGTTTGCCGCACTACAAAGGGCAAAGGGGTGTCCTTTATGGAGGGCCAGGCCGACTGGCACGGTAAGGCGCCCACGCCCGAGCAGTTGGCCAGGGCATTGGAGGAGCTTGGGTGTTCCGGCCAGGGACCGGCACTGCCTGGGGGTGTGTCGAGATGACCCGTGTGGATGTCGCCCGGCTCCCGCGCCAGGCCACCCGCGACGCGTACGGGGAGGCGCTTGTGGCGGCCGGCCGTGCCGACGCTCGGGTTGTGGCTCTCGACGCCGACCTATCCGGCTCAACCAAGTCGCAGAAGTTCGGGGCGCTGTTCCCGGAACGCTTTTTCAACGTAGGGATCGCGGAGCAGAACATGATCGGAATGGCGGCGGGCCTGGCGGCCGCAGGCAAGATACCCTTTGCCAGTTCGTTTGCCATCTTCGTCACCGGCCGTGCGTTCGAACAGGTCCGTCAGAGCGTGGCATACCCCGGATTGCCGGTCCGCCTGGTGGGCAGCCACTCCGGCGTCACGGTGGGGCAGGACGGATCTTCCCACCAGGCGATCGAGGACATTGCCCTGATGCGCGTTCTGCCGCACATGACGGTGCTTGTTCCGGCGGACGGGCCGTCCACGCGGGCTCTCGTCAACGAGTCCTTGTCCATCGAGGGCCCTGTCTACCTGCGGCTCGGTCGGCCCGCGGTTCCTGTCCTGTACGGCGAGGGAGGCTTTGCGGCACCGCCCTTCAAGGCCGGCGGGAGCGTCACTCTCCTCGCAGGCAGGGACGCAACCATTGTGGCCTGCGGGGTTATGGTCGCCGAGGCCGTCACGGCGGCCTACCGGGCAGAGGCGATCGGGCTCAGTGTCGGCGTGATCGATGCGTACAGCGTCAAGCCGCTTGACCGCGATGCCGTCCTGGCCGCCGCCCGCGCCACGGGCGCGCTGGTGACGGCGGAGGAACACAGTGTCATCGGCGGGCTCGGCGGTGCGGTTGCCGAGACTGTGGCCGAGGAGTATCCGGTTCCGGTTATCCGTGTCGGCCTCCTCGATCGGTTCGGCGAATCGGGCGCACCAGACGAATTGCTCAAGCTGTGCCGTCTTATGGCCGACGACATTCTCGCCGCTGTCCGGAGGGCGGTAGCCGTAAAGCGGTAGCTTAGCAGCCGGGCGTAGCCGGCGTCAAGTCATTCGGAGGGGGCCCCTCGCCTCAGGGCGGGGGGCCCCCAAGCGTTTCCATGTCGTCTGTGCGCGAAATAGCACGAACCCGGGCAGGAACAGGGAGTATGGTGTCGAACAGAGAAGGCTTACCAGACCGTGGCAGCCACCGTGCTGTTTGGGGCCGGCGGGCCTCACGCGGTTCACCCAATCTCCCGGCGGTGCGCCTATGATCGAGTTCCGCAACGTCAGCAAGGTATATGACCATAATATCCGCGCCTTGGCGGGGGTCGACTTTCGCGTTGGAAAGGGCGAGTTCGTTTTTGTGGTCGGCCCGAGCGGCGCCGGCAAGTCCACGATGCTGCGGATGGTCTATCGCGAAGAGTTGCCGAGCGAGGGGCAGGTGTTCGTTGAGGGCAGGGATCTGGCCCGCCTCAGGGCAGCCTCTGTCCCGTATCTGCGGCGCGGCATCGGTGTTGTCTTTCAGGACTTCAAACTTCTGCCCTCGCGGACCACCTTCGAGAACGTCGCGTTTGCCCTTGAGGTCACCGGAGCGCGGTCGTATGAGATCAAGCGGCGCACGACGCAGGCACTTGAGCTTGTCGGGCTTCGCGGGCGGCAGAGGGCCTACCCGCACGAGCTGTCCGGCGGCGAACAGCAGCGCACCTCGCTGGCCAGAGCGGTCGTCAACAGCCCAAAGATCCTGGTCGCCGATGAGCCGACCGGCAACCTCGATCCCCAGACCGGCAGGCAGCTGATGCAATACCTCCACAACATCAGCCTCATGGGGACGACGGTGCTCGTCGCCACGCATGCCCGCTCGATCGTCGACGAATTTCAGTGCCGGGTTGTCCGTCTGGAGCGGGGCCGGATCGTACGGGACGACCAGCGTGCGGGCTACTTCGGACCGCTCTCCGCCTGTGCGGACGGCGAAGAGGTCTAGGCGATGAGCCTGTTCGGATACTGCCTGCGCGAGGCACGCAAGAGCATCGGCCGCAATCCGTTTCTGAGCATCGCCACGGTGTTTACCGCGGCGATCGCCCTCCTCGTGCTGGCGACCTTCCTGCTCGGAGCCGCCAATCTCCAAAACCTGGCGGAGTTTGTCGAGCGGCAAGTCAACGTTGCTATTTTCCTGCGCGACGGGGTCGCTCCCGCGGACCGTGATTCGCTCAAAGCTAATGTGGCCGGCATCGCCGGTGTCGAGGAGATTACCTTCGTTTCCCGTGAGACGGCCTTGCAGCGGTTGCGCGACAAGTTCGGTGAAAACGCGGCCTTGCTCGACGGCATAGACGAGTTTAACCCGCTGCGCGACTCGCTGGAGGTCCGCGTCGGGTCTGCTGCGGCCGTCGATCTGGTTGCGGAAGCTGTCAAAGCAAGTCCCCTCGTCGACGAGATTAGTTATGGAAAGGAACTTGTCGCGCGGTTGGTGTCGGTCACGCGGGCTCTGCGCCTTGGCATCCTGGGCCTGGCCGGTCTCCTGGGGCTGGCGACCCTGTTCCTCATCCAGAATTCGATCCGTTTGAGTGTCTTCGCACGGCGGGAGGAGATCTCCATCATGCGCCTGGTTGGGGCAACGGACTCCGTCATCCGCTGGCCCCTCGTTTTTGAAGGAATCGTTCTGGCCGCCGGAGGCGCACTGGTCGCCACCTTGGCTGTCGGCGTCGTCTACCAATGGCTATGGCAGGCCATGGGCCGCAACCTGGCCTTCCTGCCGGTTCTGCCGCTGGCTGCGGTCCTGGGCCGGGTCGGCGGCGTGGTTGTCCTCACCGGCGTGGTCATTGGAGCAGCCGGGGCCCTGCTGGCGATGCGCCGTTGGCTTCGAGTCTAGCCAGTTAGCTGGGTGACGGCAGGGGATCTGCCGGCTGATACGACGGCAACACGTTGCACGACAAGGGGGCGGGAGGTAGTGGCAATGCGCGGCCTGGGGCGGCTTTCGAGCATCATTTCGGTGCTCTTGGTTTTGGTCATACTGGCCGGCGCCGTCCTCCCCAAAAACCCTCCGGTCGCGCAGGCCGGCGAGCTCGATGATCTCCAGCGCGAGCTTGAACAACTTCATCGCGAGATGGAGGACCTTCTCAAGAAGATCACCACCACCAGGGCGCAGGAGAGCCAGGTGCTCAAGGACCTGGCCAAGATCGAGACACAACTCGACAACACCATCTCCCAGCTCCAGCGGCTTGAGCGCGACCTCTCGTTCGTGCAGCGGCAGATTGACATCGCCGAGGTGGACCTCGCCGCCGCCGAAGCTCATCTCGTAAAACGGCAGGACTATCTCGGACGGCGCGTCAGGGCCATCTACGAGGGCGGTTCCGTTGTCTACCTCGAAGTCCTGCTGGGGGCGACGAGCTTTGCCGACTTCGTCAGCCGTTTCGATCTCCTCCGCCAGCTGATCAGCAAGGATAACGAGCTGCTGGTGGCGGTCCGCGAGGAGCGCGCGGAGGTTGCCGGCCGCAAGGCGGACCTTGAGGCCAAGCGGTCACAGGCCCTCGGGCTTAAGGCGCAGACCAGCGCACGCAAGGCGAGTATTGAGTACCAGCAGGACTTGAAGGAACGCTACCTTTCGCAGGTGCGGCAGGACCGGCTGCTTTATGAGCGCGCGGTGGACGAGCTCGAGGATACCTCGCGACAACTGGAGGAAGAAATCCGCCGCCTTGCTCCCTGGGGCAAGCGACCGACTGGCAAGCTGGCCTATCCAACGACCAGCCGCCGGATCACCTCCTATTTCGGCATGCGGTTTCATCCCATTTTGCGCACGTACCGGCTGCACACCGGGATCGACTTTGCCGCCGCGACGGGCACCAAGGTGGTCGCCGCGGAATGGGGTATTGTGCGAAGGGCGGAGACTCTGGGCGGTTACGGCAAGACGGTCATGGTTGACCACGGCGGCGGGCTGTGGACTCTTTACGCTCACCTATCCGTGATCAGCGTATCTGTGGGCGAGACCGTTGCGAGGGGCCAGCAAATCGGCCTTGTCGGCAGCACGGGTTGGAGCACCGGCCCACATCTCCACTTTGAGGTCCGCGACAACGGCACACCCGTCAATCCCCTCACCTGGTTGCCCAAGTAAGGGAGCCGTGCCGGGCCGCGCGGCCCGGGTCTGGCCCAGGCAACGCCCTCCGCGGGATCGTCGCTGCTGTGGAACTTGCGCAGCGAGCGGCGAGTAACAACTATACGCACATACAATGCATACAGCGCCCCGGTGGGTTAACCTTTGATTGGCGACTTGTAGCTAGGGTGGGTGAGACATGAGACGCAAGGCCCTGCTTCTGACAGTGATTGCCCTGCTCGTCCTGTCCAATGTCGGCACGTACCTCATTTCCACGGGCCAGGTGCCCTGGATATATCAGCGGGGCACCATTGCGGGTAAAACGCCCGAGTATCGCAGCTTCCTTCAGGTGCTGGGGTACATCCAGGGCCAGTTTGTTGACGAAGCCCGCGCTCAGAACGACGCCCTGCTCATCAGGGGCGCCACGCGCGGGATGGTTGAGGCCCTCGACGACCCCTATTCGGTGTACATGGACCCGCAGCAATACACGCAATTCGTGACCGGCGTGCGCGGCAATTATACGGGCGTCGGCATCGAGATCACCTCCGTTGACGGATACATCACCGTGATCGCACCCATTAAGGACACCCCGGCCTACCGGGTGGGAATCCTGCCCCAGGACCGGATTGTCGCCGTTGACGGCCGAAGCATCATCGGTTTCACCACACAAGAAGCCTCGGAGCTGATCCGCGGCGCAGAGGGGACTGCCGTGGTGCTGACCATCCGCCGCGGCGACTCAACCCAGCCGGTCGACTACAGCATCGTCCGTGAGCTAATCCAGTTGCGGACCGTGTTTGCCAAGATGCTCGAAGCTGGTATCGGCTATTTGCAGATCTCGGCTTTCCGCGAGGACACCGCGGCCGACTGCGAGCGCGCACTGACCGGCCTGCGCCAGGAAGGGCTGCGCGTGCTGATTCTTGACCTTCGCGACAACCCGGGCGGGCTGCTTGACCAGGCGGTTCAGGTCGCCGGTCTTTTCGTTCCCCAGGGACGCGTGGTTACGACGCTTTACCGCGACGGTCGCCGTGAAGAGCACGACGCTCGCGGCCCCGGGCTTGGCCTTCCGCTGATAACCCTGGTCAATGGGGGTTCGGCGAGCGCGTCGGAGATCGTATCCGGCGCGATACAGGACCGGCAGGCCGGTACGTTGCTAGGTGTCAAGACCTTCGGCAAGGCCCTGGTCCAGCATCTGTTCACGCTGCCGGACGGGGGTGGGCTCAAGCTCAGCACGGCACGGTACCTTACCCCGAACGGCCGCGACATCAATCGCGCCGAGGACGGCACGGGCGGGATTGTTCCCGACGTCGTGGTCGAGAACGGTGCGGTCGATCCGGGCCGGCAGCGGGTACAATTGGACGACGTCAGCGACCCGCGCAACCTTCAGCTGCGGCAGGCACTCGAGCTTGCCCGCCAGAGGGCGGGCTAGGCCCATGGTCGAAATAGGCCGCCTGCTGGAGATGGTGGCACGGGGGGTCCCGTCGCTGATACTACGTCCGTGGGACTTTCCCTTTTTCTGGCTGCTTGTCGGATTAGTCGCTCTCCAGTACCGCCGGGTTGCCGAAAACGAGCGACGGCTGTACGGGGTAGCCAAGAACCAGGCGCTGCGCCACGTGCTTGTCGCCATGGGCTACGGCCTCATCGGGGGGGTCGTCGCCAGCCTGCTTATGGCGTTTCTCGGGGTCAGCCTGAGCGGCACCGGCGTGGTCTGGCTGTTGCCGCTGGCACTGCTGCTGATGGCCGTAAGCCCACGGCTGATGTGCTTCTCTTACGCAGGCGGCCTCGTGTCGGCCAGCTATCTCCTTTTTGGTTGGCCCAAGGTGCACGTCCCGGCGTTGATGGCGCTTGTCGCCGTCCTCCACGTGACGGAGAGCGTGCTCATCTTCCTTCGGGGCTCCTCGTGCGCTACTCCGGTGACGGTTCGGGATGCCGTCGGCGGGGGAGTCCGCTCAGGGTTTCTCCTGCAGGGATTCTGGCCGCTCCCGTTGCTGATGTTGTTTGTCGTAATCTTACCTCCAGGCGCCGCGCGCGAGGGGTTGATGGAGATGCCTTCGTGGTGGCCTCTGGTCGCTCCTCCGGCCGAGCTGGCCGCCCAGCCGGGCGCCGTGTTCACGCTGTTCCCGGTTGCCGCTGTCCTCGGGTACAGCGATCTCGCGGCCCGCTTCAGCCCGCGTACCAAGGCGAGGCGCAGCGCCGCATTGCTCCTTGGCTACAGTTTCATCCTGCTTGCCCTGGCGGTGATTTCGTCCACCCGTCCCGAGTTTGTCTGGCTTGCGGCTCTGTGGGGACCGCTGGGACACGAGCTGGTCGTCAAGCAGGGAACGGCCGGCGAGTTTCGCGAGCGGGGGGCGCTCGCCCCGGCTCCGGACGGCGTCACCGTTTTGGACGTGCTGCCCGGCGGCGGCGCACAGGCCGCCGGGGTCCAGTCCGGTGATGTCCTATTGGAGGTCGACGGGCAGCCCACGGTGGACCCCTCGTCCGTGGCCTCGGCAATGGGTTGGGGCAACAGGAAGGTAACGCTCGCGATACGGCGCGACGGGATCCGCCGCGACCTGATCGTCGAGTTGCGCGCAATGGAGCCTGATGGCCCTCCGGTGCTCGGCATCATCCCGCTGCCGCCCGACGGTGTTGCGCCCCAGCTTGAGGTGCATAACCGGGGTTTCCTGCAGTTGTACCTGCGCCGGCTGCTGCGGCGCTGAGAAGCCTCCGCTGCGCCTCCCCTTGGGTGTTCGCTGAACAGGCTCGGCTTGCAGTGGGCGTCCCGCTCGCCCTACCGTACATATGTTCGATATGCTATAATCCGCTTGACATGCGGGAGGGATGGTCGCTGGCCACTCAGGACGGTCTTTTCGTTTTGCGCAGTGACTTCGTTCCCGCCGGCGACCAGCCGCGGGCAATAGACGAGTTGGTGGAGGGACTGGACGCCGGGCTCCGCGAGCAGGTCTTGCTCGGCGTCACCGGATCGGGCAAGACGTTCACCATTGCCAACGTCCTCGCGCGCGCGCAACGGCCGACCCTCGTGATAGCGCATAACAAGACTCTTGCGGCGCAGCTCTGCAGCGAGTTTAAGGAGTTCATGCCCGGGTCCGCCGTGGAGTACTTCGTCAGCTACTACGACTACTACCAGCCCGAGGCGTACATCGCGCAGACCGACACCTATATAGAAAAAGACGCGCTCATCAACGACGAGATTGAGAAAATGCGCCACAGCGCGACCATGAGCCTTTTCGAGCGGCGGGATACACTCGTGGTCGCGAGCGTCAGCTGCATATTCGGCCTGGGGTCACCCGAGAGCTACAGCACGCTGGTCGTTTCGCTGCGGCTGGGGGCCGAGCGCGATCGGGACGAGATCCTCCGCAGGTTGATCGATATCCAGTACCAGCGAAACGACATCGGGTTCGTCCGTGGCACCTTCCGGGTCCGGGGCGATGTGCTGGAGGTTTTCCCGGCCGGAAACACGGATCGGGCGGTGCGCGTGGAGTTCTTCGGCGACAGGATCGAGCGGATCACCGAGACTGACTCCCTGACCGGGGAGGTGCTCGCCGAGAGGCGTCACGTCGCCATCTACCCCGCAAGCCACTACGTGATCGCCCCGGAGATGCTGGAGCGGGCGCTGGTGAGCATCGAGGTGGAGCTTGAGGAACGTCTGACGGAGTTCCGGCGGCAGGGCAAGCTGCTGGAGGCCCAGCGCCTCGAGCAGCGCACCAGATACGACCTGGAGATGCTGCGGGAGGCCGGAACCTGTCACGGGATCGAGAACTACTCGCGGCACCTCACCGGGCGCAAGCCGGGGCAGCCGCCCTTCACGCTGTTGGACTTTTTCCCTAAGGACTTCATGTTGGTGATCGACGAGTCGCACCAGACGATACCGCAGATCCACGCGATGTACGCCGGCGACCGTTCGCGCAAGGACTCTTTGGTTGAGTACGGTTTTCGCCTGCCCTCGGCATACGATAACCGGCCCCTCACGTTTGCCGAGTTTGAGAGCCGGGTAAACCAGGTCGTCTATGTCTCGGCTACGCCCGGGCCGTATGAGTTGAGGCGCGCTCAACGGGTCACGGAACAAATCGTCCGGCCGACCGGGCTCATCGACCCGGAGGTTGCGGTGCGCCCGACCCAAGGCCAGATCGAGGATCTGCTCGGGGAGATCAACGCCCGGGTCGCGGCCCGGGAAAGGGTGCTCATCACGACGCTGACCAAGAAGATGGCCGAGGACCTGGCGGATTACCTGCGGGAGGCCGGCGTTGCGGTTCGCTACCTGCACTCCGAGATCAAGACCCTTGAGCGCATGGAGATCCTGCGTGACCTGCGGCTGGGCGTGTTTGACGTCCTGGTGGGCATCAACCTGTTGCGCGAGGGGCTCGACCTGCCGGAAGTATCGCTGGTGGCGATCCTCGACGCCGACAAGGAAGGATACCTGCGCTCCGAGACCGCCCTGATCCAGACGATCGGGAGGGCGGCACGCAATGTGCGCGGCAAGGTCCTTTTCTACGCGGATACCCTCACCGAGTCGATGCGGCGGGCGATTGACGAGACTAACCGCAGGCGCGCCCGGCAGACCGATTTTAACGTGGTGCATGGCGTCACGCCGGTGTCGGTGCAGAAGGCGGTACGTGCGGTGGTCGAATCCACCAGAACCAGCGGCAAGGCCCTGTCGCTGCTGCCGGCGGACCTGGGGCGCATACCGCGCAGGGATATTCCTGACCTTGTCGAGAAGCTAAAGCGCGAGATGGCCGGCGCAGCGAGCCGCCTTGAGTTTGAGTACGCGGCCGATCTCAGGGACATGCTCTTCGAACTGGAGGAGATGTCGGGGAGCGGCCGGCAGGTCACCCGGCTGGCAGGCGGCGGCCCCCGTTGGGGCGGCGGCGCCCAGCAGGGCGGCCGCGGACGGGCCCGCGGGCGCGGCTAGAAACAGGGCCGGGTGCAGGCACCTTTCGGCGGTTCCATAGGTTCGATCAATGTATCGGGAGGCTAGCGGACGGGGACGGCCGGGCGGCCGCCCCGCGCGTGGACATGCATAGGCAGAGCATCCTGGTCAAGGGCGCCAGAGAGCACAACCTCAAGAACATCGATGTTGAGATCCCCCGCAACCAGCTTGTGGTGATCACCGGGCTTTCCGGGTCCGGGAAGTCGTCGCTGGCTTTTGACACCATCTTCGCCGAGGGGCAGCGGCGCTACGTCGAGTCGCTTTCAACCTACGCGCGCCAGTTCCTGGGCCGGATGGACAAGCCCGACGTGGACTACATCGAAGGGCTCTCACCGGCCATATCGATCGACCAGAAGGCGGCCGGACGCAACCCCCGATCCACCGTGGGGACCGTAACCGAGATATACGACTATATGAGGCTCCTGTTCGCTCGCATCGGCCGGCCGCACTGCCCGCAGTGCGGCCGCCCCATCGCCCAGCAGACGGTGCAGCAGATGGTTGACTGCCTGATGGGCCTGCCGCCCGAGACGCAGCTGGTGGTCCTCGCTCCTCTCGTTCGCGGCCGCAAGGGCGAACACGAGAAGATCCTGGAGGAGCTCGCTCGGGACGGTTTCGTGCGCGCCCGGATTGACGGCACCGTCTACGAACTGGCCGAGGCGCCCAAGCTCGACAAGAACCGCAAGCACACGGTGGAGGCCGTCGTCGATCGCCTTGTCATGAGGCCGGGACTCGAGAAGCGCCTGGCCGATTCGCTGGAGACCTCGGTCAAGCTGAGCGGCGGCCTCGTCGTCATTGACCTGGGCGACGGGCGCGAACTCGTATTCTCCCAGAACTACGCCTGTCCCGAGTGCGGCATATCCATCGAGGAACTGACCCCGCGGATGTTTTCGTTCAACAGTCCGTACGGCGCATGCCCGTCGTGCAGCGGGCTGGGCACCAACCTTGAGATAGACCCGGATCTGATCATGCCCGACCTGAGCAAGTCGCTGGCCGACGGCGCGGTCGCGCCATGGAGCAGGAGCTCCACCACGTACTGGCCGCAGTTGCTCGAGGCCGTCGCGGCGCATTTCGGTTTCAGCACCGAGGTGCCGGTAGGGGAATTGACCGAGGAACAGCGCCACATCCTGCTCTTCGGAGCTCCGAAGGCCAGAGTCCGGTTTCGCTACGAAAACCCGTGGGGCAGGGTGCGGGTTCACGAGACGGTATTTGAGGGCGTGGTCCATAACCTGACGAGGCGTTACAAGGAGACCACCTCGGAGGGCGCGCGGCTGGAAATTGAGGAGTTTATGTCGAGCCGGCCGTGTCCGGCCTGCAAGGGCGCGCGGCTCCGCCCGGAGGCGCTGGCGGTGACCGTGGCGGACCGCTCCATCAGCGAGGTCACCGCGCTGTCGGTGCAGGAGGCGCTGCAGTTCTTCAGCGGGCTGGAGTTGTCTGAGCGCGATGAAACGATCGCCCGCCAGGTGATCAAGGAGATACTCGAGCGTCTCGGGTTCATGGCCAACGTCGGCCTGGACTACCTCACTCTCGACCGTCCCGCGGGCACGCTTGCCGGCGGCGAAGCGCAGCGTATCAGACTGGCCACTCAGGTCGGATCGAGTCTGATGGGCGTGCTCTACATCCTGGACGAGCCGAGCATCGGGCTGCACCAGCGGGACAACCAGCGGCTGCTGGCGACGCTCAAGCGGTTGCGGGACCTGGGCAACACGGTGATCGTGGTCGAGCATGATGAGGAAACCATCCTATCCGCGGACCACATCATCGACATCGGGCCGGGGGCGGGAGAGCACGGGGGGCGTCTCGTGGCCAGCGGCACGGTGGCCGAGGTGATCGGCTGCCCCGAATCGATCACCGGTCAGTATCTCTGTGGCGCCAGGCGGATACCCATGCGCGCGGCCAGGCGGCCGCTCGGCGAAAAAGCCCTCACAGTCCGCGGGGCCGCCGAGCACAACCTCAAGGACGTGGATGTTTCCATTCCGCTCAACATGTTCGTCTGCGTCACCGGTGTCTCCGGTTCCGGCAAGTCCACGCTGGTCAACGACATCATCTACCGGCGCCTGGCGGCCGAACTCAACGGAGCGCGCTCGCGCCCCGGACAGCATCGCGCCCTTGAGGGCCTGGAGCATCTGGATCGAGTGATCAACGTGGACCAGGCGCCCATAGGGCGGACGCCCCGATCAAATCCGGCGACGTATACCGGGTTGTTTGGCTACATACGTGAGCTGATGGCGCGTACCCCGGAGGCGCGAGTGCGCGGCTACCGTCCGGGGAGGTTCTCGTTTAACGTCCGCGGCGGCAGATGTGAGGCCTGCCGGGGCGACGGCATCATCAAGATCGAGATGCATTTTCTCCCCGACGTCTACGTGCCGTGCGAGGTGTGTCACGGGAAGAGGTACAATCGGGAGACGCTCGAGGTACGTTTCAAGGGGAAAAACATCGCCGAGATCCTGGACATGACCGTCGAAGAGGCCTTCGAATTCCTGCGCAACGTACCGAGCTGCCGGCGGAAGCTCGAGACGCTGCATGACGTCGGTCTCGGGTACATCCGCCTCGGACAGCCGGCAACAACGCTTTCCGGCGGCGAAGCCCAACGTGTCAAGCTCGCCGCGGAGCTCTCCCGGCGCAGCAACGGGCGGACGCTGTACATCCTCGACGAGCCGACGACGGGCCTGCACCTGGCGGACATCGAGCGCCTCCTGGATGTCCTGCAGCGGCTGGTCGACGCCGGCGACACCGTGCTGGTGATCGAGCACAACCTGGAGGTTATCAAGACGGCGGACTGGGTCATCGACCTGGGCCCCGAGGGTGGCGACCGGGGCGGGCTGGTTGTTGGTGAGGGAACGCCGGAGGGGGTTGCGGCCGAGAGCGGTTCCCATACCGCGGCTTTCCTCCGGCCCGTTCTCGCGAGGAGCGGCCCCGCACTGGCGTCGGCGGAAACCGCATCCCGGGCGTCGGCGGGCGCGGGCGATGCCGGAGCGTGAGGGGCGGCCGCCGGACCTGGCGGCCAAACTGGAGCTGCTCCCGGACGCGCCTGGTGTCTACCTCTTTCACGATGCAGCGGGCAAGCCGCTCTACGTGGGCAAAGCCCGTTCCCTGCGGCAGCGGGTCCGCTCGTACTTCGCCCCGTCGCGCGATCTTGGGCCCCGCAAGGAGAACATGGTCGCGCAGGTCCAGGATGTGGACTACATAGTAACCGCCACGCCGGTCGAGGCCCTGATCCTTGAGGCCAACCTCATCAAGCGCCATCATCCCAAGTACAACATCACGCTCCGCGACGACAAGCAGTACCCGTACGTTCGGGTGGGCCTCGGCGAGGACTACCCCGGTGTCACGCTGGTCAGGGCTCGAGGGGCGGATGATGCTAGGTACTTCGGGCCGTACACCCAGAGCCGGGCGCTCCGCGGAACGTTGCAGGCCCTGCGCAGGGTCTTTCCCTACCGTACGTGCCGGCGTGTTCAGGAGCGGCCCCGAGCGTGCCTTGACCACTTCATTGGGCGTTGCCTGGCGCCTTGCCTCGGCCGGGTCACACCCGAGGAGTACGGGGAGATGATCAGCCGGCTGATTCTCTTTCTTTCCGGACGCGGGGACGAGGTCTCGGAGCAACTCGAGCAGCGCATGCGGACGGCCGCGGGCGAGCTCGCGTTCGAGAGCGCCGCGGCATACCGGGACCAGCTCCGGGCCTTTGGCTCGATCCTCGCGGGGCAGAAGATCGAGTCAAGTTCCCTGGTTGACCGGGACGTGGTGGCGGTTGCGACCGATCCGGTGGAAGCTTGCGCCCAGGTGTTCTTCTTCCGCCGGGGCAAGCTCGTCGGGCGCGAGTCGTTCCCGCTGCGCGGGGCCGAACCGGGCCGAGAGGCGGAGGCCATGTCCGCGTTCCTGACCCAGTTCTATTCCGTGGCGGCTGAAACGCCGCGGGAAGTGCTCCTTTCAACCGACGTGGAGGACCGCGGCCTGGTCGAGGCCTGGCTGACCGGACTGCGCGGCCGCAAGGTCAGTCTCGCCGTTCCGCGGCGCGGCGAGGGCGCCCGGCTGATGGAAATGGCCCTCCGCAATGCCGGGCTCGCCCTGGAGGAGCGCCGCCGCAGGCGTGGGAGCGAGGACGAAACGGTCCAGGCGGACCTGATCGCTCTGGCGGATGCGCTCGGGCTGGAGGACTACCCGCAGCGAATCGAGTGCTACGACGTGTCCAACATCAGCGGGCGCGACCCGGCCGCCTCGATGGTCGTCTTCGAAGGCGGCAAGCCCCGCAAGGAAGACTACCGGCATTTTCGCCTGCGCACAGCGGGGCCTGACGACTACGCCATGATGCGTGAAGTGCTGCATCGCAGGCTTCGCCACCGCCGGACGGGAACGCAGGGGGCCTCCACCGAGGCCGATTCCTTTGACGTGTTGCCGGACCTGATCATTGTCGACGGGGGGCGCGGCCACGTCCAGGTTGCGTCCGAGGTCCTGCAAGACGAGGGCTTGGGCACAATCGCGGTCTTTGGACTGGCCAAAGAGCAGGAGATCCTGTACCCTCCCGGTGGCGCCCCCCCGGTTGTCATGCCGGCAGGGTCCGGAGCCCTCTTCACACTGATGCGCCTGCGCGATGAGGCGCACCGGTTCGCCCTTGCGTATCACCGCAAGCTGCGGGCCCGGCGCAGCCTCAAGTCCGTGCTGGATGGCATTCCGGGGATCGGTCCGGCCCGGCGCACCGCGCTCCTCAAGCATTTCGGCTCGGGCAAGGCGATCGCGGCAGCCTCGCTGGAGGACCTCGCGGCCGTGTCCGGTCTTACGGCACCGGCGGCCAGGGCCGTCCATGATTGGTTTCATCCCGCGGACAAACTGAAACCGGTTCCGGATCAGGAGGGGACGGAGTGAGCGGCAATAACAAAGGAAAACGATTTGCCACCAAGACGAAACATCGCTGTTGGGCCACGGTCTGCGAGACTGGCGGAGGTTACGTCGGGCTGGCCGCAAGCGCCTATGGCCTGGCGGCCAGCACATTGCCGCGGGCGAGCGAGGACGGGGCGCGTCAGGCCCTGTTTGTCTGCCTCGGGGGGGCGGCTCTGCGCGGGTGGTTTGACGAGCCTGAGTGGCTCACCCCCGCTGAGGGACTCCCCCCGCACCTGGCGGCGGCACGTGAGGCATTCGCCGCTTCCGGCGGCGAGCTCGTCCGGTGTCTCGGCCGTCTGCAGATTGACCTTCGTCCCCACCCACCGTTTACGGCCAGAGTCCTGGAGGCCGTTCGCGGTCTCGCCCCCGGCGAGACAAGCACCTACGGGGATGTCGCGCAGAAGGTGGGGGTTGCCGGCGGCGCCCGTGCGGTAGGTCAGGTGATGTCACACAATCCGCTCGCGCCCGTGGTTCCCTGCCACCGTGTCCTATCGGCAGGCGACCGCATCGGTGGATTCGGCGGCGGTCCCGATATGAAGGCGCGGATGCTGCGCGGTGAAGGACTTCAGGTTGACGGTGACCGTGTCCGGCGGACGCCGGTGTAGTGCGTTCTTTTCCCGTGCGAACGCTCCCGGGCCCGCCGGTGCGGCCGGCGGTCCGAGCCGCATTTCTATCCCCCCTGTATTGACGTATGTAAAACGGCCACTCTATAATGTTGATAGTGCTTATAACGCTTGTCGAGGCTGAGGTTTACCTATAGCGGGAGGTGTGATAGATGCGAAGAAGGATGCCGGGACGCTGTCCGGTGTGTGGCGAGACGATGGACGTGACCCGCCTGCACTGCCCCACCTGTGACACGGCCCTCGACGGACGCTTTGAGACCTGCCGGTTTTGTCAGCTGTCCGACGAGATGCGGGATTTCGTGGAGATCTTCATTAAGTCACGCGGCAACATCAAGGAAGTGGAGCGGGCTCTGGGGGTTTCCTATCCGACCGTCCGGGGCCGCCTGGACGCCGTGATCAAGGCTCTCGGATACAGCGTCGATGCCGCCGGTCCCGAGGAAGACCGCGGCGAGCGGCGGCGCGAGGTCCTCGAACTGCTGAGCAAGGGCGAGATCGGCGCGCAGGAAGCCGCCAATCGCCTGCGCCAGATCTAGCCAAGCCGAGGAGGAGGCGCTATGAGCGGCGACGAGACCCCGGACCGCGAGGAGCAGATCCGCAAGATCTTGGCGATGGTCGAGGGTGGCACCCTCAGCCCCGCCGAGGCCGACGAGTTCCTCGCGGCACTGCAGGAGCGCGAACCTGGCGCGGTGCCCCCGCCATCCGCGTCCGCCGGCAGGCCCTTGCGCGCCACCCGTCCTTTCCCCTCAGCTCCCTCGCGGCCCCGGACTGTCGCGGAGCCTGAACCCGTCGGCCGCTCGGCGTCCGCGGAGCTCAGGCGTCTGGGCCGCGAGGCCCGACGCATGGCCCACGAGGCCCGGCGCGCGGCGCGGCGTGACCTGCGAGACGCGATGCGCGAGGCCAAGTACGAGATTGAGCGGGCCATGCGTCTTTCCCTGGATGAGTCGGCCCGTGCGGTGCGCGAGGTCGAGGCCGAGCTGAGAGGCATTTTTGGGGAGGGCGGCGGCGCGCGGGCGCAGCGTCCCGGGGGACGCTGGCTAAGTCACCTTACGGGGTTGGAGATGACCCGCGACAGGGTCAAGGTCACATCCCCTGTGCATCTCCAGCACGAGCTTTCAGAGGGCGCCAGGGTCACGATCCGCAACACCAACGGTGACGTGCATGTCCGTGGTTGGGACCAGACGCGGCTTGAGGTTCGGGGCGACAGGACTGCGTGGGGCCTTGACCGCGAGGCGGCCCAGGACAGGGCGGAGTCGCTGGCGGTCGAGGTATCGCGCCGCAACGGTGAGGTAATCGTCGAGGCGAGGCCGCCGGTGCCGGCCGGAGTTGGGGTGCTTAACATGCAGCGGATGCGCGCCGACCTCGTGGTCATGGTTCCTGCTCAGGCAGCCGTCGAGATTGTCACCAGGAGCGGTGACGTTACCGTTGTGGAGCACAGGGGGGCTCTCGCCGTCAACACGTCAAGTGGGGATGTCACTCTCACGGGACCTGAGGGCACGGTGAAGGCCGAGACCGTCTCGGGCGAAATCCGCGTTGGCTCGGGACCGGTCAGAGAGCTCGAACTCGTCAGCGTTTCAGGCAACATTTCCACGGACCTCTCGCCTGTGCCCGGTGGTGAGTACGGGTTGCGCAGCGCGAGCGGCGACGTCACAGTCCGCGTCCAACCTGGCCGGGCCCTCCGCTACGAGGCTGAAACCGTCAAGGGCGACCTGCATGTCCAGCTTGGCGGCAGGCTGCTGGCTCGCGAGCGGGGACGTATTGCCGGCGAGGTGGCCCCGGCGGGGAGCGAGGGGAAAGACGGCCAGGACATGCCTGAGTCCGCCGCCGTCCTCAAATTGGCAACCATCAGCGGCGACGTTTTCGTATCTTGAACGCTTAATGCTTGGCCGCGAGCAGCGGCCGAGGGAGGAACGCGCGATGAGTGAAGAACGCCGGATGATCCTCAACATGCTTTCGGACAAGAAGATCACCGCCGAGGAGGCGGCCGAACTGCTTCGTGCGCTCGGTCCAGCCGTGGCCGGAGGGCCGGAGGCCGAAATGGTCCCCCGGGGTCCATCCTTCGGGGGACCCCGTGCCGCGGATTCCGGACCCACAGTTCCCGGAGAGCCGCCGGTCCCGCCACGGCCCGGCGCGCCGCACCACGCCGGCGCAGGTGATACCGTCGGGCACAGCAGGTCCATCCTGGAGGAGTTCCTAAGCCATCTGGATATTGACTGGGGTAACCTGCCCTTCGCGTTCGGCGGCGAGGCCTACCGTTTCGAAGAGGAACACCGTGGGCGTTTCGAGGCCGGAGGCGGGGCCGTCAACCTTGATCTCACCGCGCGCAACGGCCGGGTCGAGGTCTTTGTGTGGGACCGCCCGGAATGGCGCGCCGTTGTCCGCAAGAAGATAAGGGCCTCGAGCGAGGAGCAAGCCAAGCAGAGGGGCCAGGAGATCGCCGTCCTGGGCAGCTCGCCCAACGGCCTGACGTTCGAGGAACGGACCTTCGGGTGGGGCAACACCGGTGTTTCCATCGAGGTCTGGGTGCCCAGGAACCTGACATATGAGGTCAAGGCGCGAAGCTCAAACGGCAGGGTGGTCCTGGACGGATTGTGTTGCGCAGGTGTTGTGGCCCGGACGGCAAACGGCAAGGTCGGCGTGCGGGTCACGGACGCGAGCGTTGCCGAGGTCGCCACCGCCAACGGACAGATCACCTTCGAGGGCCCCGCCGACAAAATCAACTGCCACACGGCCAACGGGAGCATCAGGTTTTACCCCGTGCCAAAGAGGGAAATGCGTGCGGACGTGCATACTGCCAACGGCAGCATCAAGGTGTGGGTCCCGCAGGACCGGTCGGTCGGCTATGAGGTCGAGGCGCGTACCGGTTTCGGCGGGCTCGAGGTTGACCTGCCCGAGTTCACCGTGGTGGAGCACGACCGC
Organism: Bacillota bacterium; assembly: GCA_030691505.1. Taxonomy (GTDB): domain Bacteria; phylum Bacillota; class Sulfobacillia; order JAUYEG01; family JAUYEG01; genus JAUYEG01. The sequence goes on from JAUYEG010000083.1 coordinate 35,900, forward strand.
CAATTCGGGCGGCGTCTGCTCCGGGGCCACAGCGTAGATTTCGCCGGTAAGGAGCGCAGGTTATCGGTGACCGCCCGCACCACCAACGGCAGCGTACGGATCATGCCGCGCCGGGCCGGCGATGTCTGGGACGAAAGCGAGCGGCCTTCGCGCGAACCCGACGATCAGGCCGCCAACTTGCGGCAAGAGGGGCCGGGCGGTCTACCCGCAGGGCCGGGCGGAAACCATAACCAATGAAGCCGTCGGGCGGCCGGAGGAAATAGCGGGGGGCCGGGAGAACTAGGGCCTCTACGGAGGCGATCAGATGTCTGTACTGGTGCGCATCGGCATTAACGCTCTGGCGTTGCTGGCCGCCGCACGTCTGGTCGGCGGGGTGGAGGTTCAAGGCTTCGAGGCCGCGCTTGTCGCGGCTCTGGTGCTGGGCCTGATCAACGTCACCTTGAGACCGATCCTGGTCGTGCTGACGATCCCGATTAACGTTGTGACATTGGGCCTGTTCACCTTCGTGATCAATGCCCTGATGCTGCTCCTGGTGTCGCGGGTCGTGGCCGGTTTCGAGATCGCGGGCTTCTGGCCGGCATTGCTGGCGGCGCTGCTCCTGAGCATCGTCAGCAGCCTATTGAGCAGCATGACGGGCGCCCGGTCGCGCCGGCGGCGCTAGGTCAAGTCCGTGCTTTAACACGTGCATTAACAATAAGAGCGGACGGTTGGAGGTTACAATGGCGGAGGCTTCGGCTACGGGGACGTACGAAGAGCGGCCCAAGATCAACTGGTTTCTCATCGTTGCCAGCGCGTTTTTCGGCATGCTGCTATTGGCGCTGGTCGGCCTGCCGTCGTCGCTCGGCAAATGGCTGTGGATCGGCATCGCGTCGCTCAACCTTGGCGCCAACCTGATGCAGATCAACTTCACCCGCAACATCCGGTACGTGCTGTGGAAGCGCGGGCTGAGCATTTACATGGGAAAGAACCGCGAGGCGCTGATTCGTTTTGACCGGACCCTGCTGTTCAAGTCGTACAAGAGCTATAAGGATGCAAAGGGGGATCTCCGCGAGTTCGAGGTGCGGCTGCCATTGCGGAGCCTGCCGGTCTTCGGAGCCCGCCGCCGCTGGTTCGTGATCTTCGAACGTGAGGATGGTCAGCGTCAAGGTGTGGTTTTCGACCCCACGCCCAAACTCGAGCGGATGTTCCGGCAGCGGCTTGTGGCTGCGGAACAGTCGATGGAAACGCAGGCCGCGGCGGAAGACGAAGAGCAGCATGACCAGACCTGGGAAGCCGACGAGCACCCCACCGAACCCAAGCCGCCAGCCATCTAGGCCCTGGTCCCGGCAGGGGACCGGCCACGCGCAAGGAGGCGTGAGAAACAGACTCGTGCGAATCATCGTTGCACCGGACTCATATAAGGGGTGTCTCATGGCCTGGGATGTCGCCCAGGCCATTTCGTTGGGCATCCGGGCGGCCGATCCCGCCGCGGACATCATCGAGCTGCCGCTCGGTGACGGCGGCGAGGGGACCGCTCGCGCGCTCGCCTGTGCCGTGGGCGGCAGCCGGATGGTGCCCGCGTCAGTCGAGGATCCCCTCGGGCGTCCGGTTGAGGCGGAGTTTGCGCTGCTCCCCGGCGGAACAGCGGTCGTTGAGATGGCATCCGCCTCCGGTCTAGGCCTGCTGCGGCCGGACGAACGAAACCCGCTGAGGGCCTCAAGCTACGGTACCGGACAACTGGTTAGTCAGGCCCTTGATCTGCTTTTTGCCGCACAAGATGGCGGGCCCACGCCGACGCTCATCCTTGGGGTCGGCGGCTCTGCAACCGTTGACGGCGGCATGGGGATGATCGGGGCGCTGGGCGCCCGCTGCACCGACCATGCCGGGATGGATCTGTCCAGGCGCGGCGGTGGAGCGCTCGCCCGGGTGCAGCGGGTTGACCTCAATGGTCTCGATCCGCGGCTCGGGCGGGTCCGCCTGGTGCTTGCTTCGGATGTGAGCAATCCGCTGCTTGGCCCGAACGGCGCGGCCGAAATCTTCGGCCCGCAGAAAGGGGCGGGCCCCGGCGAAGTCGCTGCGCTCGAAAGAGGCCTGGCGCACCTGTCGGACGTCGTGCGCCGTCAGACCGGCCGCATGATTGAGGGATTTGCCGGAGCCGGCGCGGCCGGCGGGGTAGGCGGTGCGGCGGTGGGTATCCTTGGCGCCGAGCGCTATCCCGGGATTGAGCTCGCCCTTGAGATCGTGGGTTTCAGACCGCTGGCGGCGGGGGCGGACCTGGTGATCACGGGCGAAGGGCGCTATGACGCTCAGACGCTCGGCGGCAAAGCCGTCGCGGGTGTCGCGGCAGCGGCCGCCGAACTTGGGATTCCCGTCTGCGTCCTTGCCGGCGAAGTGGACGAATCGGCGGAATGGCGCCTGCCCGGCCGCGTTGTCGTGTGGTCGATCGCCGGAGGTCCGCTGACCCGTCAGCAGAGCGAGGCCGAGGCGGCGCGGCTGATCGCGGCGGCGGCACGGCGTGTCGTCGCCCTTTTCGCAATCGGCCGACTCGGCCGGCGACAGGGGGCCGGGTAACCCATGCGCTCCGAACGGCGCCGGCAGGTCACCCGTATCGTTGCGCTGCTGCTGCTCGCATCTATGGTCCTGCCGTTTCTCGCCACTCAGCTGGCCTCGCCGGCGGAGGCCGTCGCCGTGTGGCACGCATATCCCGAGGGCACCGTCCAGGCTGACACAATCCAGGCCTATGTTGAGGCGCTCGCGTCCAGCCGTCCGAGGGTAAAGGTGCAGGTGAGAGCCCTCGGTGACCAATTCGGCGGAGCGCTGGTCCAGGGTGTCGGCTCCGGCACCTTCCCCGACATAATTCTTGCGCCCGCCGAGTGGGTCCCGCTGCTTGACGATATCGGGCTGTTGGCCGCGGTGCCTGCTGATGATCTGGATCAATACCTGCCGGGGGTGGCGGCCGCCGTAAGCAGTGAGGGACGCGTCAGGGCGCTGCCCGCTTTCACCGCGGTACTGGCCCTGGGCCGCCGCCCGGCGACGGGTGGAGACGACCCCGTACCGTGGCCGGACACTCTTGCGGCGATGATCGCGGACGCCGGCGAAGCCGCGGGTGCGGGGCTCGGGGGCCTTTACTGGCCGGTGGACGACCTCTACTACACGGTGCCGTGGCTGCTGGGCGCGGGAGGATATCTCGAGCCGCCGCCCGACCCATCTCCGGGGTCGCCCGCCGGAGGCGCCGCGCCCCCGGTCGCCGATGATGCGGTGCGGGCATGGCTGCGGGCCGTTGAACGTGCGCGGGCCGCCGCAATTCCGGGTTCCGGGGACGTTGATCTTGTCTCTGCCTGGCTTGCGGGCGAGATAGCCTTTGCCGCCGTCACCCCCGGGGAGGTGACGGTGTTGCGCTCGTCCGGGGCCGCGATCGACGTGGGCCCGATCCCGGAAGCAAGGGGATACCTCTCGACCTGGGCCTGGATGCTCTCCGCGTATGCGGGCGAACCTCGCTCCGATGCAATCAGGCTTCTTGCCCGCATCCAGGCTGCGGACGGCGGAGAAGGTCCGTCCCTGGCATTGAGCGTCAGGCAGTTGCCCGCCATGGTGTGGCATTTCGACGAGCCCGCGTCCGCCGAACGGGGTATCGATGGGTTTCTTTCTTCCGCGCAATCCGGCATACCGATGCCCGCCGGCCCTCTTGCGCGCGAGTTGTGGACAATCTACGAGATGGCTCTACAGGAGTTTCTCGCCGGGGCGAAAGCCGAAACCGTGCTCGCGAGTCTAAAGAACAGAACCGGCGAGCTGTATGCGCCGGACCAAGAACCATAATTCGCCGCGGGTAAGGTGGGTCGAGCAATGAAGAGGCTTTATCGCTCCAAGGTCAACAACATCATTGGAGGTGTATGCGGCGGTCTGGCCGAGTACCTGGACATTGACCCGACGATTGTCAGGCTGGCCTGGATACTTTCCGCTTTCGCCGGGGGACTCGGGCTGCTGGCCTACATTGTCGCCTGGCTGATCATTCCCCCGCACCCTGAGCACGCTCGGGACGATGACTGGCACTGGGCCAACCGGGTCAAGCAAAATGGGGAGCGAACAGAAACCTCGTACGACGTGGACCCGAGCACGGCTGACACAGCCCCTGCGGCCGCCGGGGGCGGCGAGGAGCTGAGCCACGCCCGGGTTCACCGTGAGCACGGTCCCAGAACGCTGGGCATTGTGCTTGTCATCCTGGGTGGGTTCCTGCTCCTGCGCAACCTTATGCCCTGGTGGGGCTGGGGGCGGTTCTGGCCGCTTGCCCTGGTTCTTATCGGCGCCTGGATCATCCTGACAGCGGTGAGAGGTGAGCGCTGATGCGTGGGCGCCGGCTCGCCGCAGGCCTGATCATCCTACTGCTCGGCGTGATGTTTCTGCTGGGCAACATGGGCTTGATGGATTGGAGCGTCTGGGGGCTGCTCTTTCGGTACTGGCCTGTGCTGCTTGTACTGGCCGGAGTGAGCGTGCTTCTCGGCGGCAGTTTCCGGTGGTTCGTCGCGCTCGTTCTCGTGCTGGTGATGGTGGCCGGCACCGTGGGAATGCCCTGGTTGGCCGGGTGGACCGATGGTCCTCTGACCAAGGCGGTCTTCACGGGCGGAACCCCCCCGGAGGCGCTGACTGCACTTGTCACCGTGGTCGGGCTCGATGTGGCGAATATCACGACAATCGCTCCGGGAGGCGAAGCGTACCGTCTGGAACTGTCCTATCGCAATGCTCTGCAGCCGCAGCGCACGTTCACGGTCGACGCTGAAGGCACGGGACGCCTTACCCTCAGGCAGCAGGGACACCGTCCAAGCTCGGTCGGAATCAGGCAGTCGCTCGAGATGGGGTTCATCAGCGGCATACCGCTTGAGCTTTCCATCAAGGCCGGAGTGCTGACCGCCAACCTTGACTTGAGCCCCTACCAGCTGCGGCGCCTGGACGTTGACTGCGGCGTGGGCACGTTTTACGTCAGACTTGGGCATCCCGAAGGCACAATGGTGGGAAGCATCAATTCCGGGGTCGGCACCGTCAACCTGGCCGTGCCGAGTGGTGTGAGTGTGCGCATTACCGGGGACTTCGGCGTCGGCGTCAGGAACCTGAGCGCGGCAGGGCTCAAACGCTCCGGCGGGGCCTGGCAGGACGACCGGTACGACACGGCGGAAAGCCGCATCGACCTGCACGTTTCGGGCGGCGTCGGCCGTCTTGCAGTGCAGCGTTACTAGGATAGGGCTAAAGCGCGGGCGAGCCCCGGGGAGGGGCTCGCTGTCGCATGCCGAAGAAACGTGCAAATCCATGCATATGAGGTGACTGGCTTGTTCTTCGAAGGCAAGGGCAAGGAGTACACTGCCAAGACCGCGGGGCTCGCCGTCCAGAGGGCGCGGGAGCTGGGCATCTCGCGCATCGTCGTCGCGTCCAACACAGGTTACACGGCCGATGAGTTTCTGTCCGCCATCGGAGACCTCAAGGACATCAAGCTCGTTGTGGTAACCCACCACGTGGGCTTTCGCGGGCCAGGCGAGCACGAGATGCCCGCCGAGGCGCGGGCCAGGCTAGCCGCGGCCGGGTGCGAGCTCTTGACCACAACGCATCTGTTTGCCAACGTCGAACGGGCGATTACGAGCAAGTTCGGCGGGCTCTACCCGGGCGGGATTATCTCGGCGGCGCTCCGCCTGTTCGGTCAGGGAACCAAGGTCTGCCTGGAGATCGCCACCATGGCCATGGACGCCGGGCTCATCCCGGCGGGGGCCGAGGTGGTCGTTGCCGCCGGCAGCGGCAGGGGCGCGGACACCGCCCTCGTCTTGCTCCCGGCCCACGCCAAATCGTTCTTCGAAACCGAGGTGCGCGAGGTCATCTGCAAACCTCGCACCGTTTAGGGGTCCAAATCCGAGTGCGGTCCGCGGTCCGGACTTGACTGTTTTTGCGCAGCAGACGCCCTTGATACGCCAAAATGAGCAGATGGGCGAGAAGACCTGCTCTTTTCTGCTCAGGTTGTCGCCCGCACCCGCTCAATCGGGAACAGGTGGCGTGGAAAACACGTGGGCGGAAGACAGGTGGTGGCGCCATGGCAGCCTCGTCCTGCGTTACCTGCGGTCTAGACAGACTGCTCGAGGACCCGCGGCGGTGGCTCAGGGGACGGCGTTTTGGCCTGGTGACCAACCGGGCGGCCCGGGGTAGCTGCGGCACCCCGGGTTTCATGCTGCTCAGGCAGAGATGCGGCCGCCAACTGGCGGCCGTCTTTGGACCTGAGCACGGCCTGGACGCGAACGTCGAGGACGGGCAGCCCGTAGCGGACGCCCATGGGGGTACCGGAGCCAACGTGCCGCCTGTCTATTCGCTCTACGAGACGGGACGGCGCCGTCCCACGCCCGAGATGATGGAAGGCCTTGACCTGCTCGCTGTGGATCTGCAGGATATCGGTGTCCGCTACTACACTTACGTGAGCACCATGCTTGAGTGCATGCGCGCCGCGGCGGCGGCCGGCATACCGCTTATGCTCCTCGACCGCCCCAACCCCCTCGGCGGGCGGCGCGTGGAGGGGCCGGGCGTCAGGGCCGGCTACATGTCGTTCGTCGCCGCCCTGGATGTTCCGGTCCGTCACGGCATGACGCTGGGAGAGCTGGCTATGCTTGCGAGAGCACAGCTTGGACTCGATGCCGCGAGCCTTGAGGTCCTGCCCATGCTCGGGTGGCGGCCCGCCCACGATTGGGCGGACACCGGGCTGATATGGTACCCGCCTTCGCCCGCCGCCGGGTCGCTCAACATGGTGCGCCTGTACCCCGGCACATGCCTGATCGAGGGGACCAACGTTTCCGAGGGCAGGGGCACGGATGCTCCGTTTGAGCTGATTGGGGCACCGTGGCTGGACGGGGACGCTTTGGCGGACTCGCTGAACCGGTTGCGCACAGGCTGCCGGGGGTGGTGGCCCACAGCTACTCCGGCCCGGTTTACGCCGCGCAGCGGCAAACACGCCGGGCAGCCCTGCGGCGGCGTCAGGCTTGAGCCCCCCCGCGCGATCGGCGCCGCAGTGGAGGCCGGGGGCGGCCCGGTTGCATTCGGCATAGCGCTTCTGGCCCTTCTCCGGCGCACCGGCGGCGGCCGTTTTGCCTGGCGCGGGGCGGCCGGGGCCGAGGGACAGGGGGACCGCTGCTGGCTTGATGTCCTGATGGGTGGTCCGGAAACACGGGCCGCGCTTGACGATGGCGTGCCTTGGGCAGACATCGCGGACAGCTGGCATGCTCAAGAGGAGAGGCATCGCGAGCGCTCCGCGGGCTCTCTGCTCTACCGGCAACCGGATGGGTCGCGCTTTTTTGTAGCGGCAGTGTCCCGCGCGCAGCTTGATCTGATGTCGCCGCTCGAGGTGGCGCAGTACCTGGTTGCGGGGGCGGGCCGGGCCGTCGCCGCCGTCGAGGAAAGCGTGCCGCAGATTGCCCGGGCAATTAAGCTTGCCGCCGGGCGCCTCGCGGCCGGCGGGCGCATGATCTATGCCGGCGCAGGCACCAGCGGTCGCCTGGGAGTGCTCGACGCGAGCGAGTGCGAGCCGACGTTCGGGGTCGCCCCGGGGCGGGTGCTCGCGCTGATTGCCGGGGGCCCCGGCGCCTTCGCGAGTTCCCGTGAGGGCGCGGAGGACGATGCGGCGGCTGCGGTTGCTGACCTGGAGCGGGTCGCCTGCAGCGGCAACGATGTGGTTGTCGGAATCGCCGCCAGCGGCAGCACCCCGTACACGCTGGCCGCCTTGCGGGAGGCGGCGCGGCGCGGAGCGGCGCGCGTCGCCGTCGTGGGCCGGAGCGGCAGCCCGCTGGCCGAGGCGGCTGACGTGGCCGTTGAGGTGCTGACTGGAGAGGAGCCCCTGCGGGGGTCGACCAGGCTGCTTGCCGGCACCGCCCACAAAGTCGTGCTCAACGCGCTCAGCACCGGAGTGTTCGCTTACCTGGGGCTTGTCTACGGCGACCGGATGGTGGGGGTTCAGGTCACCAATGCGAAGCTCAGGGCCAGGGCGGAGGCCTTGATCGCCGAAATGGCCGGGGTCTCGCACGCGCGAGCCGCGGAGTCTCTTGAGCTGGCCCGTGCCGTCGACCCCAGGCTGGCGGTGCGGCTGGCGATACTTTCGCTCAGGCAGCGTTGTTCCGTGACCGAGGCGCTGGCCCGTCTTGCCGCCAGCGCGGAGTCGCTCCGTCGCGCGCTTGACGCCGCCGGGGACGCCTGCCGCCGGGCCGAATAGGAGACGCGGCATGGAGGCCTTCGCGAACGGCTGCAGCCCGGGCGATCCCATCGGGCTCGTGATGATCGGTTTCGGCGGCAGCGAACCAACCCCGGAGCTTGAGGCGTTGATCCGGCAAGGTCTGGCCGGCGTCATCCTCTTTGCCCGCAACCTTGTCGATGCAGCCCAGACGGCGGAGCTGACCGCATCGCTGCAGGCGTGCGCCGTCGAGGCGGGCCACCCGCCGCTTCTGATCTGCACGGACCAGGAGGGGGGCCGTGTACGGCGGTTGCGCCGGGGCCTCACGGCGTTTCCCTCGGCGATGGCCCTCGGGGCGGCCGGGGATCCGGATCAGGTCTATGGCCTCAGCAGCGCGGTAGCACGCGAGCTTTTGTCCGTCGGGATCAACCTGAACCTCGCGCCGTGCGCGGACGTCAACTCAGACCCGCGCAACCCGGTGATCGGCACGAGGTCATATGGCGGAGACCCCTTCGCGGTGGGGCGAATGGTCGCCGCCGCGGTCCGCGGGTACCAGGACGGAGGCGTCCTGGCCTGCGCCAAGCACTTCCCCGGCCATGGGCACACCGATCTGGATTCCCATCTGACCCTTCCGGTCATCGATCGCGGGCTGGACGAGTTACGGCGGAGGGAGCTGGTTCCATTCGCGGCAGCCGTGTCCGCGGGCGCCGCCGCGGTCATGTCCGCACATATCGTCGTGCCCGAGCTCGGCGGCGACGTGCCCGCAACGTTGAGCCCGCGGCTGCTTACCGGGCTGCTGCGTGGCGAGCTCGGCCATGACGGACTGATCCTCACCGACTGCATGGAGATGGCCGCGGTCAGGAGCTTTGGGGCCGGCGAGGCGAGTACACGTGCGGTCGCCGCGGGTGCTGATCTGGTACTCTGGTCGCACACACCTCTGCTCCAGCTGGAGGCGATCTCAGCGCTTCGAGCCGCCGCCGGTGGTTTCGCGCTCCCCCCGGGCCTGGTCACCGACAGGCTTGGCCGTGTACGGCGGGCGCGCCTTGGCCTCGTCAGCCGCGCCAAGGCGGCTGAGCCTGCGGAGATCCGCTCCCGTGCGGAGGCGTTTCTTGGGGGATCCGGGTCAGGGGTGCTGGAGCGATCCCAACGGCTGGCGCTCGCGGCAGTCACCCGGGTGGGAGGATGGCCTGAGGGGGCGGCGGGGTGCATCGCATTGCCGCGCGAGCGTTCGGTCTTGCTCATCGACCTCACCGGGCTGAGCGGGACTCCCGAGGAGCCAGCACCAGGCCTCCACCTGGCCGCGCAACTCTGTCGACGTGGTTTTGCCGTCCGGCTCGCCGGAAACGTTAATGCCCGTGCGTCGGAGAGGGCCGGTGCCGGCCACGCCAGCGGTTCGTTGCAGCAGGTCTTGCCGTCCGGCGACGCAAGCATCGTCTGCCTGACCCACGATGCCTGCCTAAAGCCGGACCAGGCCGTCGCCTACAGGACGGTCAGGTCGTCCTGCCCGGGCCTCATCTCCGTCGCGACCGGGTTGCCGTACGATCTTGCCTGGCTCGCCGAAGCCGCGTCAGGGCTGGGGCTCTGCGCGTACGATCCGGGGCCGGCATGCATGGAGGCCTGTGCCGGGATTCTGTGCGGCGAAAGCCCCCCGCGCGGCAGCCTACCTGTGAAACTCGACGGGTAGTATACGGAGGAGTAGCCGCGCCGTGGGCGGAACCCCTCCAGGCCGGGCTCGTTTCCGGCTCAGATCCATGAAGGGTGAGTGAGTGCATGAGCTGTGTTGAGGAGCGGGTGCGGGAGGCCCGCGAGGAAGCCAAGCGGCTTCACGTGCTGGGCTATAACTGCGCGGAAGCTGTTTTGGGCGGAACTGTGCGCGCGGCGCGCGGGGAGCAACCGCCCCTGCGGATCGCGACCGGTTTTGGCGGGGGGCTCGGCAGGACGGGGAGCGTGTGCGGGGCCGTGACCGGCGCGATCGCGGCTTTTGGCTGGCTGCGGGGGCGGACGAGCCCGGACGACAAGGAAACCTACGCCCGGTGCGCCACGCTGGTGCGCCGGTTCCTCGCCGATTTCGCCGCGGCCCACGGGACGATGACCTGCAGCGAGCTGACGGGCTACGACCTCCGGGACCCCGAAGTGCTGCCGGCATTCGCGGCCGATGCGGCGAGACGGGAGAAGTGCGCACGGTTCATCGATACCGCCGCCTCGCTGGCGGCCCGGGCTGTCCTTGCTGATGGGAAGGGTGGGGAGTCGCGGTGAGCGCCTCGAAGCCGCCCGTGCTTGTTCACCACCCGCAGGACACGCTGGAGTACGCGAGGTTGGCCTCGGCTGCCCTGCCCGGCGTGGACCTCGTTCCGTGCCTCTCCGGCGCCGAAATGGAGGCGCTGATGCCCGAGGTTGAGATCATTTTCGGCTGGCGCATTCCGGGTGCATGTTTCCGCCTTGCCCGCCGGCTGCAGTGGCTTCAGGGCATGGGTGCGGGGGTCGAGGATCTGCTGGCCAACAAGGACCTGCCGGCCCGGGTGAAGATCACGCGGGTGACGGGCATTTTCGGCCCGTGGATCGCCGAGTACACGCTCGCCCATGCTCTCGCCTGGACGCAGGACATCCGGCGTTCGCTGGGTAGCCAGGCCGTCCGGAAGTGGGACAAGTACCTCGTGCGCAAACTGCGCGGCCTGCGGCTTGGAGTGGCCGGCCTGGGCAGCGTGGGCCAGGAGGTGGCGCGCCTGGCCGCCGCGGCGGGCCTGCGGGTCACCGGGTTTGACCTGGAACCGCGCCGGCTGCCCGGCGGCGGTGCGGCCTATTGCGGGGACAGGGGCAGCCCATCGCTTCTCAGGTTTCTGTCTGAGCTCGACATCCTCTCGGTCAACCTCCCGTTGACTCGGGACACGGACGGGATGTTCGGGGCCGCCGAGTTGGCCGCCCTTCCTGCCGGCGCTCTGGTCGTCAACACCGCGCGGGGCAGGATCATCGACCAGCATGCCCTGATCGAGGCGCTCAGGTCAGGCCATCTCGGCGGTGCGGCTCTGGACGTGTTTGAAACCGAGCCCCTTCCTGAGGACAGCCCGCTGTGGAGCTTTCCGCAGGTTGCGGTTACGGCGCATATCTCCGGGCCAAGCACCCCGGCTGAGGTTGTGCCCATTTTCCTCGACAACTACCGGCGCTACCACGCGGGCGAGCCGCTCGCCGGCCTGGTCGACCGGGTGAGGGGATTTTAGTGCTGGTCATCGGGCTGATCTCCGGCACCTCAGCCGACGGGGTGGACGCCGCGCTGGTGGAGATCGGTGAGAGGCCCGGCGGCCGCCTAAGTATCGGCCTGCGTCACTGGCTTACGGCGCCGTATCCTGCCGAGCTGCGTCAGGCCGTCCTCGCCGCCTGCCGGGAGTGCGGCGCGGGCACGGCGCAGCTGTCCCGGCTCAATTTCGTGATCGGCGAGGAGTTTGCGCGTGCGGCCCGCATGGTTGCCGGCGCGGCCGGCGTGCCGCTTTCTTCCGTCGACCTCATCGGCTCGCACGGCCAGACCGTCTGGCACGACCCGCTGCCGGCGGCGTCGGGCATGTGGCGGCGGAGCTCGACGCTGCAACTGGGCCAACCGCAGGTGATCGTCGAGCGGACGGCGGTAACGGTTGTCGCCGACTTCCGGCCGCGCGACATGGCCGCGGGCGGCCAAGGCGCTCCGCTGGTCCCGCTTGTCGACTTCCTGACGCTCGGCGATCCTGGCGTGGGGCGCATCGCCCTCAACCTCGGCGGTATCGCCAACGTGACGGTGCTGCCCGCGGGATGCTGCGCCGCCGATGTGCGCGGTTTCGACACCGGCCCGGCAAATATGGTGATCGACGCCCTTGCCGAAACCACATCGGGCGGCGCCCTGACCTACGACCGCGACGGGCTGCTGGCAGCGGCCGGCCGGGTCGACGAGGGTTGGCTCGGAGAACTCGCGGAGCACCCCTATTTCGGCATCGCCCCGCCGAAATCGACCGGTCGCGAGGTTTTCGGGCCCCACTATGCCCGCGAATGCCTTGCCGCGGGGAGGGCCAGGGGTCTCGGGGATACCGACATCATCGCCACCGTCACCGCCCACACCGCCGACACCGTGGTGCGGGCAATTCGGGACCATGTCCGGCCGCACGGGGCGATGGCCGAGGTGGTGGTTTCGGGCGGGGGCGCGCTCAACCCGTTCCTTCTTGGCCAGCTGGAAACCAGGCTTGAGGGCCTGCGGATGACCGTGCGCCCGTCCGACGACTTCGGCCTGCCGGTCGAGGGCAAGGAGGCGGTGGCCTTCGCGGTTCTTGCCTACCTGACGCTGCACGGGCGGCCGGGCAACGTGCCCGGGGTCACCGGGGCCGAACGTCCGGTTGTGCTGGGGACCATCGTGCCCGGCGACAACTTTGCTTCCCTATTCCGACGGGTGGGCCCCGGCCCGGACGGCGGCGGGCCGTGACGCCGGATCCCCGGGCCGCGTCAGGCAGATGCCTGGTGCTCGCCGACCTCATGCGCGGAGGCGAGCGGGTTCCCGGCACCGTTGTGGTCGAGGACGGGGTGATTGTCGAGCTCTGTTTCGGCCGCAGGCTGTCCGAGCCCTGGGCGCGGACGTATGATCTCCCCGGCGCACTGGTGCTTGCCGGGCTGATCGACCTGCACGTCCACGGGGGCGGGGGTTTCGCGGCGGCGGACGGCCGTGAACACCTGCGCAGGCTTGGAGCCTGGCTCGCCGCGCGAGGAGTCACGGGTTTCCTCGCGTCGGTGCCGTCGCGGCCGCAAGACGAGCTTTGTTCGGCGTGCCGCGCCGTGGCGGAGGCGGCGTCCGCCGGCGACCCGCCCAACCTGCTGGGCCTGCACCTGGAGGGGCCGTTCCTCAGCCCCGAGCGGGCCGGGTCTCTTCCCGCCGGGAGCTTTCGCCAGCCCTCGCCCCTGGCCTACCGCTCGCTGCGGGCCGTGTGCGGTTCGTGGCTAAAGGTGCTAACCATCGCCCCGGAGCTGCCGGGCGCCGGTGAGGTGATTGCCGCGTGCCGCCGGGACGGGGTCGTGGCGGCGATGGGCCATACAAACGCCGGTTTCGACGAGGCGCGGGCGGGCCTGTCGTCCGGAATGGCCCATGTTACCCATCTCTTCAACGCAATGAGCCCGTTTCATCACCGCGCGCCTGGGGCGGTGGGGGCGGCGCTGACCTCCGAAACCGCCACGGCCGAGCTGATTCTCGACGGTGAGCACGTGCACCCAGCGGCAATGGCCCTGGCCAGGAGCGCAATGGGGGCTTCGCGGCTCATTGTGGTGAGCGATGCCCTGCCCGTGGCGGGCACTGCGCGCGAGTCGTCGCTGTGGGAGGGACGGGAGGTCTTCCGGCGCGGCCCGCGTCTTGTGTTCGCGGACGGCACGCTGGCCGGCAGCGCCGTGTCCCTCAACGAGGCTCTGGCGACGGCGATCGGGTGGGGGCTTGAGCCGGCTGAGGCCGTGGCGATGGCGTCGGCCAACCCGGCGGCGGTTCTTGGACTGGAGGGCCGCAAGGGCCGGCTTGTGCCGGGACAGGACGCGGACCTCGTCGTCATGGACAAAGACTGGCGGGCGCTCTTGACCCTTGTCCGCGGCCGCCGGGTGTGGCCCGACCAGCGCTGGCAAGACTAGCGTCATGACCAGCTTTCACGGCTATGAACTGCTTGCCGACTACCATACGCACACGATCCACAGTCACGGCACGGGCACGGTGGCCGAGAACGCGCGTGCGGCGGCGGCCGCCGGGCTGTCGGAGGTTGCGGTCACGGACCACGGGCCCGCGCTGGCCGCCGGCATGGGGCTCAGGGAGCCCGGGGCCGTCGAGCACGTCAGGCGTATGGTCGAGCAGGCCAACCTGGATCAGGATCAGGTGCGCGTACTGCAGGGTGTGGAAGCCAACGTCATGGACCGCGGCGGCGCGCTGGATCTGCCAGACAAGGTCCTGCGGCGCATGGACATCGTGCTGGCCGGGTTTCACCCGGCGTCCCGGGGCACGGTTACCGGTGAATTGCGCGCCCTGTGGCGGTCGCATGTCGTTCCGCGCCTCTCCTGGCGGCTCGCCGCCCGGCAGCGCGTCGAAAACACCAAATCGCTGTCCGAATGCGCGTACAGGCACGCGGTCGACATCCTCGTCCATCCGGGCCTGAGGGTGGCCATCGATCCGCTCGAGCTGGCCAGAGCGGCTGCAAAGGCGGGGACGGCGCTGGAGATCAACTCCGCGCACGGACATCTCACGCCCGCGTCTGCCCGCGCCGCAGCCCGCACCGGGTGCTTCTTTGCCATCAACAGCGACGCCCACTCCCCCGTGAAAGTCGGGGATCTCGCAGCCGGCGCGCGCATCGCCAGTCTTGCACGGATCGCTCCGGAAAGGATCCTCAACACCGGCCTGGCCGGCCGGAGCGGGGCGGTTCCGCTGCCTGGCCGGCACGGCAGGAGAACCCAGCGCCCCTCCTGAACTCGTGAACTCGCGGGAAGAAACCGGTGAGGTGGTGACCTTGAGAGACCTGCGGTTTGTAATCGTCACCGGTCTGTCCGGGGCCGGCAAGAGCGAGGCCATCCGGGCTCTTGAGGACCTCGGGTACTTTTGCGTGGACAACTTGCCCCCGTCGCTGCTGCCGAAGTTCGCCGAACTGTGCTCGCAGGGGGGGCCGCAGCGGGCCGCCGCAGTCATCGATGTGCGCGGCGGCGAGTTCTTTGATGACGTCTACGGCGCCCTCGAGGAACTGGAGCGCGCCAGCATCACCTACACCATTCTCTACCTCGAGGCAACCGATGAGGCCCTGGTACGCCGGTTCAAGGCCACACGGCGGCTGCACCCTCTGGCGCCTCAAGGCGGCGTTCTTGACGGTATCCGGGCGGAGCGTCAGGCGCTTGACGGACTGCGAGGGCGGGCGCGCACCATCATCGACACAAGCGACATGGCCCCGCGGGTGCTTCGCGACCAGCTGGCAGGGGTATTCGGGGACCGCGGCGGGCGGCGGCCGCTGGCCGTTACGGTAACCAGTTTCGGTTTCAAGCACGGGCTGCCGCTCGATGCGGACCTGGTCTTTGACGTCCGGTTTCTCCCCAATCCGAATTACGTCGCATCGCTCAGCGACCTTGACGGCAACCATCCACAGGTCGCGGCGTACGTCTTGCGTTGGCCCATCGTCCGCCAGTTCATGCGGCGGCTGAGGGGCATGGTCAGCTGGCTGCTGCCGCACTATCTCGCTGAAGGCAAGTCGCAGCTCCAGATCTGTCTGGGATGCACCGGCGGGCGGCACAGGTCCGTGGTCATCGCAAACCGCCTGGCCCAAGCCCTTCGCGAGGCCAACTTCAGTGTCACGGTCCATCACCGTGACCTGTCCAAAGGCGGCAGCACCCCTTGATGACCCTCTTGCGCTGGCTTTGGCCGGGGATCGGCGTCAAGCGGTGGATTGGCCTCTTCGCCCTCGGCGTGCTCATGATCAGCCTGGGGCTGGCCCTGGCGGTGGGCGGCAATGTCGTGCGGGCGCTGGGCGATTGGGTCCGAAACACCGCTTACCTGCTCACCGGCTCGATCCTCACGCCGCTATGGCGGGGGGTGTTGCTCGCGCTGGCCGGATGCGCGGTGATCGCCGTTGCCGCCAGCGGCCTCGTCAGAGCCATCCTGAAAGTCGTGTTCCCCGAGATGGAAAATGTCGGCGAGCTGATTTACCAGCGAAAGTACCTTGAGCGCGGACCGCGGGTGGTTGCGATCGGCGGCGGGACGGGGCTGGCCACGCTGCTGCGCGGGCTCAAGGCCTATACCTCCAACATCACGGCCATCGTGACGGTCACGGACGACGGCGGCAGTTCGGGCCGCCTGCGCGGCGAACTTGGAGTGCCTCCGCCGGGCGACATCCGCAACTGCCTGTGCGCCCTGGCCGACACGGAGTCGCTGATGGAGCGGCTGTTTCAGCACCGGTTTGCGGAAAGCGGTTCGCTCTCGGGCCACAGCTTCGGAAACCTTTTCATCGCGGCGATGACCGAGGTGACCGGCGACTTCGAGCTTGCCGTCCGCCAGTCCAGCCGCGTGCTTGCGGTGCGCGGACGGGTGTTGCCCAGCACGGTGTGGGACGTGGTCCTCAACGCGGAGTTCACCGACGGGACCACGACGCGCGGCGAGAGCGCGATTACGGGCGCAGGCAAGTTTATCGCCCGCCTGTCGCTCGACCCGGCCGAAGCCGAACCGCTGGCCGAGTCCCTCGAAGCGATCGCCGCAGCCGAGGTGATCGTTCTGGGACCCGGCAGTCTATACACCAGCGTGATTCCCAACCTGCTGGTGCGGGATATCGCGGATGCCATCGCGGCCTCGCCGGCCCTGGTGGTCTATGTTGCCAATCTGATGACCGAGCACGGCGAGACCGACGGCTACGGCGTGGCGGAGCATGTGTATGCGCTGCACACGCATGCGGGCCGCCCGGTGATTGACGTGGTTATTGAGAACGACTGCCCCGTGCCGGCGCCGGTCCTCGAGAGCTACGCCGCCGAACGAGCCTTTCCGGTTCCGGTGAGCCGCGGAGAGTTGGAACGGCAGGGCTTGCGCGTGGTGCGTGTTTCCCTCCTCGAGGCCGGGAGGCTGGCCCGGCACGATCCCCAGCAGTTGGCGCGGGAGATTGTCAAGTTGACCGTGGGCGGGCGTACCCGCGAACGAGTGGGGCGGTATAGCTTCATGTGGCTCGCCGAGCACCTGCACCGGCGCGCCTCGGCCGCCCGCAAGGAGGGGACCGGGGATCGCGTTTAGCGCGGCGCTCAAGGACGAGCTGGCCCGCATCTGGCCGGACCGAGGATGCTGCGTGGTTGCGGAGCTCTCCGGCATAATTCGTGCCGCGACGTTCGCCTCCGGCGAAAGCGGCCCCGTGTCTCTTGAGCTCCGGACCAACCACGCTACCGTCGCGCGCAAGGCCTACCGGCTCGCCGGGTCGGTGCTCGGCGGGGGTACGCGCGTCTTTGCCCGGCGCCGGCGCCAGCTCGACAAGGCCACGCTCTACCACGTGCGCGCGGAAGGCCCCGCGCTGCTGGACGGCCTGGCGCGTGTGGGCATCCTTGACGATCGCGGCGAACCTCGTCCGGTGCCCGAACTGACGGAATGCTGCCGCCGCGCCTTTCTGCGCGGGGTCTTTCTGGGGGCGGGGTCCATCGCGGACCCGTGGCGCGGCTATCACTGGGAGACTTCCCTTGCCGACCGGCGAACGGCGCGCAGGGTCCGCGACCTCCTGTTCGCGGAAGGCATACGGGCAGGCCTGGTGAGACGACGGCATGAGCACGTCGTGTACCTCAAGGACGCCGAAGGCATCGCCTCGTGGCTAACCCTCGCGGGCGGCCATCAGGCCCTCCTCAGTCTGGAAAACACCAGGATCTATAAAGACATGAAGAACCGTCTCAACCGGCTGGTCAACTGCGAGACGGCGAACCTCTCGCGTACGATTGACGCGGGGGTGGCGCAGCAAGAGGACATCCGCCTGCTCGTCGCCACCTCGGGCCTCCAGTCGCTCGCGCCGGGACTCCGCGATGTGGCAGGGATACGGCTCGAGCACCCCGATGCGACCCTCGAGGAGATCGGCCGTCTGCTCACCCCACCCCTCGGCAAGTCAGGCGTCAATCACCGGCTTCGCGAGATTCGCAGGCTTGCCGCAGAGCTACGCCGGACGAGCGGCGCAACTACGCAAAGACACTGACCGGATCACGCCGCATCATGGTTTAGCCCTCAACGACTATCCGTGTTATATTCTTTAGTAATCGGCTAATGTTTATTGGGCGGTGTTTCCGAGCTGTTTTGGACAACAACTCCGGGATGCGGGAAAGGGGGAATTACGGTGCGTAGGTGGTGGCCGTTGACGGCACTCGTACTGCTGCTCGCCGCTGCATCGCTCCTGTCCGGTTTCCGGCCCGGCGGCTCTCTTCCTTTCGTGAGTCTGACGCCGGATCTCAAGCCCGGGCCGGGCACACTCCCGCAGCCCGACCCGGCCAAGCCGGTGCTGCGAGTAGGACTGGCGGCTGTTACTTCGCCGCGCGCGAATCTCAAGCATTACACGGCCCTTCTTGATTATCTTGGGCGAGAACTTGACCGGCACGTGATTGTGGTGCAGCGGCAGACCTACGCGGAAATGAATGAATTGATCGCAGCGGGAAAGGTCGACCTTGCATTCATCTGCACCAACGCCTACGTCAAGGGGCAGGCCGACTTTGGCCTTGAGATTGTGGCCGCGCCGGAGGTCGGGGGCAAACCCGAGTACTACTCCTACTTGATCGTTCCGTCTGACAGCAACGCCAGGGGACTGCTCGATCTCAAGGGCGGGGTTTTCGCGTTCACCGATCCTCTCTCGCTGTCGGGCTACATTGTCCCGATGTACCTGCTCAAACAGGCTGGGCAGACGCCGGAGGGGTTTTTTAGGAACCATATATACACGTACAGCCACGACAACTCAATCCGCGCCGTTGCGGAACGTCTGGTCGAGGGCGGCCATGTCGACAGCCTTGTCTACGATTTGGTGGTGTCACGAGACCCCGAGCTGGCGAAAAGGGTCAAGATCATCAACTCGGTCGGGCCGTTCGGCTCGCCGCCCGTGGTGGTCCGCCCTGGTCTGGACCCGGAGCTAAAGGTGAGCATTCAGTCGCTGCTGCTCGGGCTCAGTTCGTCGGAGTACGGCCGCGAGTTGCTGGAGGGCGTCGCGGTGGACCGCTTTGTCGTGCCTGACGAGCGGCTCTATGACGAGGCGCGGCGGATCGCCGCGGGGGCCAAAGCTCAATGACCGTGACCGCCCGCGGCCCCGGGGCGGCGGCGCCCGCGGGCTGGGTACTCAGGAGCCCCATCAGCCGGTGGTCGAGTCTGCGGACCAAGGTCACGGGCATCATTCTCGCTTTGGTCGTGTTGCTTGGCCTGGCTATCGTTCTGCAGACCAGGTATATCATGATCCCCGCGCTTGAGCACCAGCTCCAGCAGCGGGCCATCTCGATTGCCCGGGATATGGCGGCACGAAGCGCCGACATGGTCCTCACAAACGATCTTTTTGCGCTGCACCAGTTGGCAATGGAGACCAGCGGGCTCAACGACGATGTCCGCTACGCTTTCATCGTGGACCGGTCGGGAGCTTTGCTGGTGCACAGCTTCACCGAAGGGTTCCCGGCGGCGCTGCTTCTTGCCAATGAGGTTTCCGGCGAGGAGCGCCAGAGCTTGCGCGTTTTCAGAACCGAAGAAGGGACGATCCGCGACGTCGCCGTGCCGATTGCCGGAGGGATAGCCGGCACGGCGCGCATCGGCATGGGCGAGCATCGCCTGCGGCAAACGGTTGCCGGCCTCGTCCAGCGGGAGTTGGCGTTTACCGCCCTGACATCGCTCCTCGGTCTGGCGATAGGTTTCTACTATCTAAATGCGGTCCTCGTGCGTCCGCTCGGCGGTCTGGTTCAGTCGACCGCGGCGGTTGCGGGGGGCGACCTCAGCCGGAACGTTCGGGTGGGCACGCACGACGAGATCGGGGAACTGGCCCAGGCGTTTAACCAGATGACCGAGCAGCTTGAGCGGTCGCGGCGCGAGCTCAAGGCCAAGGAAGACCTGCGGCTGCAGCTTCTAAACCGCGTGATCACGGCCCAGGAGGACGAGCGCCGCCGGATCGCGCGCGAGCTTCACGACGAGACCGGCCAGTACCTCACTTCGCTGATGCTGGGGCTCAAGGCGGTTGAGGAGGCTCGCGACATGGACACGGCGCGCCGGACCTCCGCCGCGCTGCGGGAAATGACCGAGGAGGCCCTCGATGTCGTGCGCGACCTGTCGCTTGAGCTTCGTCCCGGCCTCCTCGACGATCTGGGATTGGTGCCGGCGCTCCAGCGGCACACGGCTGAATACCAGCAACGCGCCGGGATCGAGGTCGATCTCTGTACCACCGGAATGGATGACGGCATGGATGGCACGCAAAGACTGCCTGGTGTGGTGGAACTCACGCTCTACCGGATCGTGCAGGAAGCGCTGACAAACGTGGCCCGGCATTCCGGTGCGCGCAAGGCTGCCGTCTGCATCAGCCGCAGCCGGGATTCGGTAAGCGCGACAGTCGAAGACGACGGGCGGGGATTCGACGTGGGTGAACTGGCAGGGTCGGAGTCCAGACGCGGGCGGCTCGGGCTGTTCGGGATGCAGGAGCGGGCGTCGCTTGTCGGTGGGCGGCTTGCTATCGAATCGGCTCCGGGTTCCGGAACCACGGTATACGTCCGGCTGCCCCTGGCAGCCGCGCGAGGTGATGTGTCGTGAGCGATACGCGCACGGGCACGATCAGGCTTGTGCTCGTCGACGACCATGAGGTGCTTCGGTCCGGGCTCAGAATGCTCCTGGAGGCGCAGCCGGACATGGTCGTGGTGGGCGAGGCGGGCGACGGCGTTGAAGCGGAGCGCATCTGCCGCGAGCTGATGCCGGACGTTGTGTTGATGGATATCGCCATGCCCGGAAGGGACGGCATCGAGACAACGAAGAGGCTAACTGAGCGGCTGCCCGGGGTGCGAGTTCTGGCGCTCACCATGCACGACGACAAGGAGTACCTCAAACAGGTCCTCGCCGCCGGCGGGGCGGGGTACGTCGTCAAGAGGGCGGCTGCCGACGAGGTCGTGGCCGCTGTGCGGACTGTGGTCAAGGGTGACGTCCCGCTGCATCCTTCGATGACGCGGGCGCTTGTCGACGAGCTTCTCGGCGCGGACGCCAAGGGGCGCGCTCAAGTCGGAGCGGACGTGTACCCCGCGGCCCGGCCGATCCTCAGCGAGCGCGAAACAGAGGTGCTGAAGCTGGCCGCGCTGGGGCATTCCAACCAGGAGGTCGCCGACGCGCTCTGCATCAGCATTAAAACAGTTGAGACGCATAAGGCCAGGATCATGGGCAAGCTCGGCACGCGGCAGCGCTCTGAACTCGTCCGCTACGCCATCGACCACGGCTTTCTCAAGGACGTGCAATCCCCGGGCTAGGCGAGCTCGGGCAAGGACATGCGGCGCCAGCAAAAGCTGACGGGACGTCCCGCAGGAGTTCGGGACGTCCCGTCAGACACCGCCAATGGCCCCGTTCGGCGCCCTGGTGTGCTTGCACTTACCGCGGCCGCGGCCGCTGGCCGCTACTACTGCATCTGCGAGCCGCCCGCCTCGGTGAGGCTGGTCTGCGGCTGCGGTGCCGGCGATCCGCGGACCGTGGCCGGTCGGAGGGATAACTTTGGCATCATCTTGCGGACCCTTGGCATAAGGAAGGTGTCGAGCCCGTAGTACCCGGACAGATTGGTGCCGGCGTAGACCAGCAAGAGAGCGAGCGTGTACATGACCGGGTTGGTGCTGGCGCTGCCGGCGAGCATGAAGTTGAGGTTCATGAGCCCGCCCATGAACGCAGCGAGCAGGGTAAACGAACCAAGAATCAGACCTGCCCCGACCAGTATCTCGCCGATTACGATGAAAGGCGAAAACCAGGTGTGGTGATTGCCGTTGACCAGGGTCTCAATGAACTTCTGGTACCAGCTGTATTTGATCGCAGCCGGCGTACCGGGCACCATTCCGGCGGCCCGCATCCAGAACCCCCGGATGGCTGTGCCGGTCTGCATCCAGGCCGGGTTGCTCAGCTTGCCGAGTCCCGAGTGAAGCCACTGGTAGCCGAGCCAGATCCTTGCTGCCGCCAGGCTCACCCTTGTTAGCTGCAGCCTCATGTGTGTATTCCCTCCAGGTGGTTCGTGTTCGGATTATCACAATCCGTTTGAAGCGTAGCTGCCCATGCGCCCGCCCGCGGGCCAGCGTACTTTGCATCAAATGTACACAGCGCCGCGACGGCTGCCCATCCGTGCGAACCCTGAACTTGGCGTCCCGCGCATCAGGGAAAAACCCGACAGCAAGCCATGCGGCACGCCAGGCGCCGCAACAGGACGGCGATGGCCTTGGGAGCGGCCTTGGAGCAGCCTTTGAAACGGCCTCGAAAACGGCCTTAGAAGAGGAGGAGTCCCAGCCCCGCGGCCCCTGCGATAACCCAGAGCGGGTGGACTCTCCGGTAGAGGGCCACGGCTGCCAGCGCCGCGATAGCTGCCGAGCGGATGTCCAGGTCCACCGCCCGGAAGATCGTGAGTGTGGCCGCGCCCAGCATTGCGCAGGCAACGGGGCGTAGTCCGCGTAGCGCGGCGATGACCTGGGGGATCTGCCCGCACCTGCCCAGCGCCAAGGCGAGCGAGCCGGACACCAGGGCCGGGACCGCAAGCACGGCGAGCGTCGCGGCAGCTCCGCCGGCCACTCCCGCCAGCCGGTGCCCAACGAATGTCGCTGTGTTGACGGCAACAGGTCCCGGCGTCATTTCCGCAACCGCGATGATCTCGCCGAACATCTCGGTCGTAAGCCAGCCGCGGCCGGCGATCAGCTCCCTTTCAACCAGGGGGATCATCGCGTAGCCGCCGCCAAAGCTGACCAGGCCGACCAGCAGAAATGCGAAAGCCAACTCGCCCAGGACTCCGCTCATTGCCTCTCCGCCTCCCCGGACCCTTCCGGCCCACTGCTCGTGGGCTGGAGCCGCAGCCGGACGACAGAGGCCGCGGCCGCCGCCAGCACAACCGCCAGCGGGTGCACTCGGAAGAGCAGCAGCGCCACCGAGGCGGCGGCAAACGCGGCCCAGGCGTAGCGGTCCGTGAGCGCGGCCCGGCCAAGACGCACCGCGGCAAAGGCGATCAGCACGACCACCGCCGGGCGGACCCCCGCAAAGGCTTGCGCGGCCCACGTTTGCCCGCGCCATGCGGCGTAGTTTGCAGCAATGAACGTGATGACCACGAATGCGGGCACCGCGACGCCCAGCAGGCTCAGCGCCGCCCCGGCCCACCCGGCGAGCCGGTAGCCCAACAGCACGGCGATGTTGCCGGCAATCGGGCCGGGGGCGCATTGGGCCAGCGCGAGCGTTTCGACAAACGCCTCGTCGTCAAGGAAGTGGCGCTCAGCAACCAGTTCTTGCCGCATAAGAGGAATCATTGCCATGCCGCCGCCGAAGGTAAACGCTCCGATGCGTAGAAAAAGCCGCAGCAAATCGAGCGGTCTTGGCCGGTCCAAGTTGCATTCACCTCGCGTCATGCGGATATCGTGCCTCAATGCAACTTGCTCCCGTTTCTCTGGCGCAAAGCGCGAAGCCTCCCGGCAGGCGTTTTATTGTCTTCCAATTTCCAATGAATCGTGTCCGGGGAGGAATAGGATTTTCAGCAACGAAGTGCAGTCTGTTGAGCAGGGCTTTGCGTTGAGGGAGTTGTCAAGCTACTCAGAAAAGGGTTAGGATGGCCTGAGCCCACGGGGCGGGCGGCCGCACAACAACGGACGCAGCCAACGCGACACCAAGCCCTGCCTTCTGCCCCTCTGCCCCGGGCGGCACGCCGTTTTGCCGCTGGTAACGGCCACAACCCCAGATAAGGTGGACCTTTGTTTTGCCTATCTACCCGCGAAGAGGGGATGCCGATGAAAGCCTTGGTTCTTCCGGCCTCCGGCGCGCCCGGGTTTGCCGCCGAGGTCAGCCGCCTGGCCGGCACCGACGTTCAGGCCTGCTACGCCTGTGGGAAGTGTTCGGCCGGATGTCCGGTGTCCGCATCCATGGATTACCAGCCGCACCAGATCATCAGGCTGGTGCAGCTGGACCAGAAAGACGAGGTGCTCTCCGCCTCGGCTTTCTGGCTTTGCGCCTCATGCGTTACCTGCTCGGTCCGCTGCCCGCGTGAGGTCAAGCTCGCACAGGTCATGGACGCCCTTCGGGAGATATCCCGGAGGAGCGGGGTCGCGGCCGGACAGCCGCGGATCGCCGCGTTCTACGGCTCGTTTCTAGACCTGGTCCGCTCGGGCGGACGCCTTCATGAGCTCGGAATGACGGCGATGTACAAGCTGCGCAGCCGCGACCTCTTCGGAGACATCGACCTGGGCGTCAAGCTGATGCTGCGCGGCAAGCTCAAGCTCATCCCGGGACGGATCAAGGGCCGCCATCACGTTGCCGGCATCTTCCGCCGGGTGCGGGAGCATGAGGCGGGGGAGGGGGGTAAGAGGTGAGAGTCTACAGCTATTACCCCGGCTGCTCGCTCGAAGGCACGGCCAAGGAGTATGACTACTCCCTGCGCGCCCTCGCCCCGCTGCTCGGGATGCAACTGGTGGAAATCCACGATTGGAGCTGCTGCGGGTCGTCGGCCGCGCATGCCACGAGCCATCGCCTGGCGCTGGCGCTTGCGGCGCGCAACCTCAACCTGGCGGCCGACATGCCCGGCGGGGCCAGGGATATCCTCGTCCCCTGCGCCATGTGCTACAACCGGCTAAAGGTCACGTCCGCCGAGCTTGCCGCCGACAGCGGCCTGCGGTCCGCCGTGGAATCCGATCTGGGCGACAAGTGGCGCGGAGCGGCCATCACCGCCAAAGCGCTTCCGGAGGTGCTGCTGGGCGATATCGGAGTTGACGCTGTCGCCCAGGCTGTGGTTCAGCCCCTGGAGGGGCTGCGCGTGGCCTCCTACTACGGATGCCTCCTGGTCAGGCCGCCCGAATACACGGGCTTTGACGATCCCGAGAGCCCCAAGTCGATGGATGAGCTGGTGAGGGCCACCGGCGCGACGCCGGTCGACTGGCCGCACAAGGTCGAGTGCTGCGGCGGGGGCCTGAGCATCACAAACCGCGAACTCGTGGCCGGGCTCGTGGCCGACATTCTCGGGGCCGCCCGGGATGCGGGCGCCGACGTGATCGTCACAGCCTGTCCGATGTGCCAAGCAAACCTTGACACGCGTCAGGGGCTCGCCGGCAAGACGCGGGGCACCGATTTCGGCCTGCCGGTGCTGTACATCACGCAGCTGTTGGGGCTGGCCTGCGGGCTTTCCGCGGCAAGCCTTTCGTTCCAGTCGCATCTGGTCTCCGTGGCCCCCTTGCTGGAAAAGGTGCGGCAGCTTGGCCGCGCCCGGCAGGCCGCGGGCGGGGAGGGCTGTTAGTTGCCACGTATCGGCGTTTTCGTCTGTTGGTGCGGTTCCAATATCGCTGCCACCGTGGACATCGGCCAGGTAACCGAAGCGGCCGCCGAGATGCCGCATGTGGTCTGTGTGGAGGACAACAAGTATACCTGTTCCGAACCGGGGCAGGCCAGCATCAGGCAGGCTATCGCCCAACACGGCCTGGACCGCGTGGTGGTAGCCGCATGTTCGCCGCGGATGCACGAGAACACTTTCCGCAAAACGATCTCCGCCGCCGGGCTCAACCCGTACCTGCTTGAGATCGCCAACATACGCGAGCAGTGTTCCTGGGTGCACGCCGACCGCGTCGCCGCAACCGCTAAGGCAATAGATCTGGTCCGCATGGCTGTGGCCAAGGTGGCCCAGCACAGCGCGTTGACCAGCTCCACCAGTCCCGTGACGCGCCGGGCGATGGTCATCGGTGGCGGCATTGCGGGGATCCAGGCCGCGCTCGATATCGCGGACGCCGGGCACGAGGTCGTTGTGGTCGAGCGGTCGCCGACTCTCGGCGGCCACATGGCCCAGCTTGACAAGACGTTTCCGACTCTTGACTGCTCGGCCTGTATCCTGACGCCCAAGATGGTCGAGGTCGTGCAGCACCCCAAGATAACTCTCTACGCCTACAGCGAAGTCGAGAAGGTCGACGGTTACGTCGGCAGTTTCAAGGTCACCGTGCGGCGCAAGGCCCGCTCGGTCGACGAGAGCAAGTGCACGGGCTGCGGCGCCTGCTGGGAAAAGTGCCCGGTCAAGGTTAAAAGCGAGTTTGATCTTGGACTCGGCACCCGCAAGGCTATCTACGTTCCCTTCCCACAGGCCGTGCCGGCCAAGGCGACCATCGACCGCGAGCACTGCATCTACTACCTGCGCGGCCGCTGCCGGATCTGCGAGCGCTTCTGCGAGGCCAAGGCGATTGTCTTTGACCAGCAGGACGAGATCATTAACGTCGAGGTGGGCGCGATCGTCGTCGCCACCGGGTTTCAGCAGTTCGACCAGGCGGCTTACGGCGAGTATGGGTACGGGGAATATCCGGATGTCATCACCGGCCTCGAGTTTGAGCGGCTGGTCAATGCCTCCGGACCGACCGAGGGCAAAATCAAGCGGCCGTCTGACGGCAAGGTCCCTGAGACAGTGGTTTTCATCAAATGCGTCGGGTCGCGCGACGAGCACAAGGGCGTGCCCTATTGCTCGCGCACCTGCTGTATGTACACCGCCAAGCACGCCATCCTGACCAGGGAGAAGATCCACGGTTCGAAGGTGTTTATCTTCTACATGGACGTCCGCACGCCCGGCAAGGGGTACGAGGAGTTTTACCGCCGGGCAAGCGAGGAAGACGGCGCCCGCTACTTGCGCGGGCGTGTCTCGCGGGTATACCCCAAGGGCGGCAAGATGGTCGTTTTAGGCGAGGATACGCTCCTCGGCCGTAAGGTCATCGTTGAGGCTGACCTCGTCGTTTTGGCCTCGGGCATGATCGCCCAGCCGGACGCCCAGGAGATGGCCCGTAAGCTAGGCGTTTCTTATGATCAACACGGCTTCCTGACTGAGGCCCACCCGAAACTGCGCCCGGTCGAAACCAACACCGCCGGGATCTTCCTCGCGGGCGCCTGTCAGGGGCCCAAGGATATTCCTGACACGGTTGCGCAGGCCTGTGCGGCTGCGTCCAAGGCCGCGGCGCTGCTTAATCGCGAAGCCCTGGAAGCCGAGGCGATGATCGCCTGCGTTGACGAAGCCAGGTGTTCCGGCTGTCTGTGGTGCGAACCGGTTTGTCCGTACAAGGCCATTTCGGCCAAGACGATAAGCGAACGGGTCGGCCGCCGCACGCTCACCCGGAGCGTGGCCGAGGTCAACCCGAGCCTGTGTCACGGGTGCGGGGCCTGCACGGTGGCGTGCCGGGACAGCGCGCTCAACCTTCTGGGCTTCACCAACCAGCAAATCCTGGCGGAGGTGGAGGCCGTATGTCCGTAGCCAAGACCAAGCCCGAGGCGGACGGAGCAAACGCGGCCGCGGAGTGGCAGCCAAAGATAGTGGCGTTTTGCTGCAATTGGTGCAGCTATGCCGGCGCCGACCTGGCGGGCACCAGCCGGTTGCAGTATCCCCCGACGGTGCGCATCGTGCGCGTTCCCTGTTCGGGCCGCGTCAACCCGCGTTTTCTGATCCGGGCCCTCCAGCGCGGGGCCGATGGGGTGCTGGTCGCCGGCTGTCATCCCGGCGACTGTCACTACAGCACCGGCAACTACTTTGCCCGGCGGCGTTTTCTGCTTGCCCGGCGGTTCATCGAGTACCTTGGCCTGGAACCCGACCGCCTGTGGGTCAAGTGGATCTCCGGGTCCGAGGGCAACAAATTCGCGGACGTGGTCCGGGAGATGTCAGCGGCTGTGGCAAAACTGGGCCCCAACCGGAAAGTGAGGGAGGCCCGATGAGCGCTGTAGCCATCGCCGACCTGAGCCGCGATCTCGCGCGGCTGGAGGAGTCCGTGCGGGCCCGGGCCTCGGAGCTGCTGGAGAGCCAGCAGGTGCGCATGGTCATCGGACACAAACGCGCCTGGAACGGGCCGCTGGCAGTGGCGCACTTCGCCGTCAGCCCCAAAGAGGCCCGCAAGTTCGCAGCCGGGCCGCATTGCACCGGTGGACTGGCCAAGTACCTGCTCGAAGAGCGGGAAAAGGACGGCGTCGTGGCGGTCATCGCCCGCGGCTGCGATGCTCTCGGCGTACGCCGGCTGCTCATAGACCGGCGCGTCGATGCCGAAAAGGTGCTCGTCCTCGGTGTGCCGTGCGCCGGTTGCCTCGACCCGGCCAAGCTGGCCGAGGCTCTGGGCGTGACGCCTGCCGAGCTGGTGGAAGTTACGCTCGCCGCCGGCGCGCTGCGCGTCAGGTTGGCGGGCCAGGAGCAGGCTGCCGCCGGGCCGCCCCTGGACAAGGTCCTGCCGCCGACCTGTATGGCCTGCGAGGTTCGCATGCCGGTGGAGGTTGCGGAGATGCTCGGCGGCGACCTCGCCGCCCTGACCGCTCTGGCCGGCCGGCCTCCGGCCATAGACCTGGAGACCGCCGAGGCGGAGGTCACCCGCCTCGAGGAGCTTTCCGCAGACGACCGCTACGCGTACTGGGCGGGTCATTTCCAGCGCTGCTTGCGCTGTTTCGCCTGCCGCAACGCCTGTCCGGCGTGCAACTGCCGGGTCTGCGCGCTCGATTCGTACGACCCTAAATGGCTCGGGCATCCTACAGAGATTCCGGAGCAGTTCATGTTTCATTTCATCCGGGCGGTCGACGTGGCCGGACGCTGCGTAGCTTGCGGCGAATGCGAGCGCGCGTGTCCCGTGGGCCTGCCCCTGATGCAGCTTAATCGCAAGTTTAGCAAGGACATCCGGACGCTCTTCGGGGTCGACCGGCCGCACCTGCCCGGCGAGCACGAGCCGCTCGGCAAGTTCGAGCCCGATGACCCTGAGGAGTTCATGTAGGGAGGGCTGCATCTTGGACGCAACTCGCATCACCGGAGCAAGCCTGGGAGCCGCCCGCATCCCGTCCGGCCCGCTGGACAAGCTGGCCGCGGCGGCGGCGCGCGTCGCCGGCGACGGGGCGCTTGTTTTTGGCCCCGCGCGGGATGGCTCAGTATGGGGCTGGAAGCTGTGCGAGGCCGCCGATGTCCCGCAGTCTGACCTATGGGAGCGGCTGGTCAACACGGACGTGTCCCCCAAAGAGCTCTTCATGCCGCGCACCGAGGACATCGCGCGCTGGCGTGACCGTCTCCGCAACCTGAGCATCGCCGAACCGGCGGCTCCCCCGCCTGTTGTGGTGCTTGGCGTCAGGCCGTGCGACGCGGCTTCGTTTGACCTGCTTGACGAGGTCCTGATCGAGGGTCCCTTCTCCGACGAGTCGTATCGCCGGCGCCGCGGCGCAACGCTGCTCATCACCTGGGCCTGCGGCAAGACCGGCCCGGCCTGTGCGTGCGATGCGTTTGGCCTCGCGCCCGCCGCCGCTGCGGGCGATCTGATGGTCTACCCGGACGGGAACGAGCTGCTGCTGTCCGCGCTGACCCCCAAGGGCCTGGAGGTGCTCGGCGACCTCACGGGCGGCTCAACGGCCGGCGAGGCCTTGACCGGCCGGGTCGACGCCGTCGCCGCCGCGCTCAATGCCCAGAAGACAGCGGTCGGCCGGCGTCTGGCGCTCGACGACCTGACTGCCAACGCCGCCGGGCTGACCGCCACGCTTTTTAGCAGCGACATCTGGACCGAGCTGTCGCCGAGATGCCTGTCGTGCGGTACGTGCACGTATGTCTGCCCGACCTGCTATTGCTTTGCGATCAACGACGAGCCGCGCGGAGGCGACGGGCGGCGCATTCGCACCTGGGATTCCTGTCAGTTCAAGGAGTTCCTCAGCATGGCCGGCGGGCACAACCCCCGTCCAAGCAAGGTCGAGAGGGTCCGGCAGCGTTTCATGCATAAGCTTAACTACCACCCGGAGCGGTACGGCAAGTTCCTCTGCGTTGGGTGCGGCCGGTGTATTGTGTCCTGTCCGGTCGGGCTCCACGTGGCTGAGGTGGGCGAGGCCCTGTCGCGGGCCGCCGCCGCCGCCGTTTCAGCGGCAAAGGGGGGCGAGTAGATGGAGACCATCCTGACAACGTCTGCCTCCGGCGCCGCCGCGGCCGCGCCGGCGCCCACGCTCGCGCGCAATCCGCTCGTGCCTTTGGTGGCGACGATCGAGAAGGTCATCGACGAGACGGATTCCGGTTCGGTGCGCAACTTTCTCGTGCGCCTCGATGACCCCGCGGCGCATGAAGCTATCAGCTACCGCCCGGGGCAGTGCGGCATGATTTCGGTGATCGGCGTGGGCGAGAGCATGATCGCCCTCGCGTCGACTCCGACCCACAAGGGCCCGCTGGAGTTCGCCGTAAAGGCCGCCGGGCGCAACACAAACGCCCTGCACGAGATGAAGGCGGGGCAAAAGGTCGGGGTACGGCTGGCGTACGGCAACGGTTTCGACACCGAGGCCATGAAGGGCAAGGACCTGATATTCGTGGGCGGTGGCATCGGCATGTCCGGCCTGCGCTCGCTGATCAACTACTGCCTTGATCGCCGCGGCGACTTCGGCCGCCTGACGGTGGTCTACGGCGCGCGCTCGCCGGGCGAGCTGTGCTTCAAAGAGGACATCTTCGAGAACTGGCCCAAGGCCCCCGGCATCGACGTCAACCTGACCGTTGACGTTGGCGACGACCAGTGGAAAGGCCCCGTCGCCCTCATCCCGCCCTACCTCGAGAGCCTCAACCCGTCACCACAGGGCTCGCTGGTCGTGGTCTGCGGCCCGCCGGTAATGATCCGCTTCACGCTCCTGTCGCTGGCCAAGCTCGGTTTCACAGACGAGCAAATCATCATGACGCTCGAGCTCAAGATGCAGTGCGGGATCGGCAAGTGCGGGCGGTGCAACATCGGGTCCAAGTACGTCTGTCTCGACGGTCCCGTGTTCACCCTCGCCGAGCTCAAGCGGTTGCCCAACGAGTACTAGAATACCCGCGGCCAAGTGGACACGCAGTCGTCGCCGGGGAGCGTCTCCGGCGTGGTGAGGAAAATGATAATCGAGGGCCTACCGGTCGTGCCCGAGGCCAACGCCGCGCTGGAAGGCGAGCTCTCGTCGGCGCTTGATACCGGAGACGAGTTTTTTCGCGAGGTGTCGACGCATCTGCTGCGGGCCGGTGGAAAACGGCTCCGCCCCGCTCTGGTCCTGCTGTGCGCCCAGGCCGGCCCATCGGGTCCGGCCGGGGGCGCCGTCGCCATGCAGCTTGCCGTGGCCTGCGAGATACTGCATACCGCGACGCTGGTCCATGACGACATCCTGGACGGCGCTGTGGTCCGCCGCGGCCAGCCGACCGTGAGCGCGCTGTGGGGCGAGAGGGTCGCCATCCTGTGCGGCGACTACCTTTTCAGCCGCGCGCTGACGATGGTCGCGGAACTGGGCCATTCCGACGTCAGCGTACGGCTGGGACAGGTGATGCAGAGGGTCTGCGAGGCTGAGATCAGGCAGATTGTGCGCGCTTTCGATCCTAACAGCTCCGAAGCTGAATACTTTGATATCGTGCGCCGCAAGAGCGCGCTCCTGATCGCGGAGTGCTGCCGCTCCGGGGCCCTGCTGGCCGGGGCGGATGAGGCAATCGGAGAGGCGCTGTTTCTGTACGGCGAACGCATGGGCATCGCGTTTCAGATCGCGGACGACATTCTCGACATCGAGGCCTGCACCGACGAAGTTGGAAAGCCGACCGGCAAGGACGTCGCGCTCGGCGTGCTCACCTTGCCGGTGATACGCGCGCTCACGGGAAGCGACGAATTGCGCACCCTGATCTGCCGGCGGCTTTCGCGGGAGGGCGATGCGCGGCGGGCGATTGAGATCGTGCGTGCCAGCGACGGGATTGAGTATGCGCGTCGGGTCGCCGGTGAGTACGTGCTCGGCGCGGTCCGGGCGCTTGACGGGCTGCCGCCCGGGGAGCCGCGCGAGTCGCTCGCGGCGGCGGCCCATTTCGCCGTCCATCGTAGCCGCTAAGCCCGCCGGTTCTGATCGCCTGCCGCTCGCCCGGCCGCGCGCGTCGCCGCAGGGTGCGCCGCGCCGGGGCGAAGGGGGCGACGCGGGTGAAATGGCGCCGGGGAGTACGCTTGCTGCTGTTGGCGGCCGCACTGGTCATGGCGGCCACGGACCTGCCGCTTGCGCGTTCTGCCGTGCAATCTCCGGCGGGCACGCCGGTGACCATTGAGCTGCTCGTCACTCCCGACCTGCTATCAGCAGCATATCGCATCGCCGCCGCCGCAAGAGCCGCATCGCCAGGGTCAAACCGCCGGTTTGTTGTTGCGGAAACCACACCATCCGGCGCCGCCGCAGCCGTACGGTCCGCCATGCTGAGCGTCGCGCTTGTGAGCACGGCCGAGGTTGCGCGGCCGGAGGACAGCGGCGGCGAGGCGGCCGGCGGGCGGCGCGTCCTCTGCCGCGTTCCGGTCGCGATCGGCGTGCCGGCGGTCGGGCCGCGTCCGCCGCTTGGCCTGGCGCAGGCCCTGGCGCTAGTTCGCGGGGAGCCCGCCGCCGGCCTCGATCTGGGCCTCGGCCCCGGCAAGTATGAGCTTATGACACGTGACTCCTTTGTCGGGGCCGCGGCCGCCGGCCAGTTGCGCCCCGGCCAGATTGCCGCGGTCCGTCTCGAGGACCTCAGTGCCACGGTAGCCGCGCTGGCTGTGGACGGGGTGCTGCCGGAGCCCGGCACGGCGAACAACGGAGGCTATCCGCTGTCGGTTACGGTTAGCGTCTTCTGGGCCGGGAACACGCTTCCGGCGGCCCGGCGTCTTTGGGCCGCGCTGACCAGATCCGAGCTCGCCTACGCCGCCGACTTCGTGCGCTGGCTTGAGGGCCCGGAGGCGCGGACCGCCCTGCTCGGCGTCGGGGAACTCGTCAGTCTGTCCGCCGTCGGCGACGTCATGCTGGACCGGGGGGTGGGCCGGTGGATCGAGCGCTCCGGCCCGGACTACCCTTTTGACGCGACACGCGGCTTGCTGGCTAATGCCGACATTGCCGTCTGCAATCTCGAATCCCCGCTCGGGACCGGCGGCCGGCAAATAGCCGACAAGGCCATCTGGTTCAGGGCCCGGCCGGAGTCGGGACTCGGGCTGGTCAGGGCCGGCATCGACCTGGTCTGCCTGGCCAACAACCACACCTTGGACTACGGCCGCGAGGGCCTCATGGAGTGCCTTGATCACCTGAACCGGCTCGGATTGACCTATTTCGGCGCGGGCCGCGACCTTTCCGAGGCGCGCGCACCGGCCGTCGTCACCTGCCGCGGCGTCAAGGTCGCGTTTCTCGGGTACAGTGAGTTTGCCGACATGTACTGGTCGGTCCGTGACCGCTTCACATTCGAGGCAACCGGCGACCGCCCCGGTGTCGCACCCCTGCGCCAGCCGTACCAGGCTCTCCATCCAGCCGCCGTCGCAGCCGCAAACCCGCACCTCGCGGACGATATCGCTGCCGCCCGCGCCGTGGCGGACGTCGTGGTGGTCAGCGTCCACTGGGGCGTGGAATACACCAACGAGCCCTCCTCTTTCCAGCGGCTTGCCGCGCAGTTCATTCTGGATGCGGGGGCGGACCTTATTCTCGGCCATCACCCTCACGCGGTGCAGGGCCTCCTGCCCGCCGGCGGCGGCCTGGCGGCGTTCAGTCTCGGCAATTTCGTCTTTGACCAGCCCTGGCCGCAAACGCAGGAGAGTATGGTCCTGCAGGTACAGCTGTCAAGCCGCGGTGTTTTCAGATGGGACCTGGCCCCGGTACAGATCTCCGCATGCCAGCCCCGAGCGGTTTCCGGGTGGCCCGAGGGGGACGCCCTGCGGGCCAAGATAATCGGTCTGAGCTGGAATCTCTATCTGCCATGAGCTTATTATGTCATTTAATGCCTCACATACGGCACCCGCGGCCAGCCGACACTAATGGCCGGAGGTGACGACAAATGTCTGAGAAGTACGAGAACCTCAGGCGAAATCGGGACCTTGCCAACTGGAACCAGCGGCGCTTTGAGCAAGAGGTAGCCGAGGAGATCGGCGTTGGCCGCGAGGGTAGCCGGACGACCAACCCGAGCCAGGGTCACACCGGCGGGTCCACCGGAACGGTGCCCGGTGGACGCACCGGTAAGGAGAGCGAGCGCAGCGGCGCTACGGACAACACCGGGAACAAGACCGGAGGCCAACGGCCGCACTGCTAGCTCAAGGCAAGGCCAACAACTGAACTGAATAGTCACCTACAGGCAAGGAGCGGCAGAAACCGCTCCTTGCCATTTCTGTAGGGTTGAGCGGTGCTCCCGAAGAAGTAGCACGCCGGGAAGGGGGAGGGGCAATGAACGACCCGATCGACCGGTTTGCTCCGGTTATGAGAACAGAGGTGCCCGGCCCGGAAGCCAGACGATTGCTTGAGCTGCGGCATCGCTATGTCCCGCGCGGGGTCTCAATGACGGTCCCATCGGTTGCCGCTCGTGCCAGCGGTGCAGTCATCGAGGATGTCGACGGCAACCGGTATATCGATTTCGCCAGCGGTATCGGCGTCCTAAACGTCGGCAGCAGCCACCCCGATGTCACCGCGGCAGTCTGCGAGCAGGTGCAAAGGCTGCTGCACACATGCTTTAACGTCATCATGACGGTTCCCTACATCGAGCTCGCCGAGCGGCTGGCCTCCATCACCCCCGGCACGTTCCCCAAGAAGGCTCTCATGGTCAACTCAGGGGCCGAAGCCGTCGAGAACGCCGTCAAGATCGCCCGCAAGTTCACGGGCAGGCCCGCCGTCGTCACCCTCGATAACGCCTTCCACGGCCGGACGCTGCTGACGATGACCCTCACCGGCAAGGCGGACCCCTACAAGCTGGGGTTTGGCCCCTTCGCGCCGGAGGTCTACCGTGCGCCGAGCCCCTACTGCTACAGGTGCCCGACAGGCGGCGGCCTGCCCGACTGCGGACTGGCGTGTCTTGCCGCCGTCAGCAAGGTGGTAACCGTCGACATCGGGTCTGACCAGGTGGCAGCGGTTATCGCGGAGCCCGTGCAGGGCGAGGGCGGGTTTATTCCGCTGCCCGAGGGGTTTCTTTCGGGGTTGCGCGATCTTTGCACACGGCACGGCATCTTGCTGATCGCCGACGAGATTCAGACTGGCTTCGGGCGCACCGGCCGGATGTTTGCCTGCGAACACTGGGGCGTGGTGCCCGATCTGATCCTGCTGGCCAAGTCGCTCGCCGCCGGATTGCCGCTGTCCGCGGTCGTCGGCCGGGCCGATGTCATGGACTCCGTGCACGTTGGCGGGCTGGGCGGTACCTACAGCGGCAACCCGGTCGCGTGCGCAGCGGCATTGGCCGTGCTCGACGTAATGGCCCGTGACGGGCTCGCTGAGCGCGGGGCGCGGATCGGCGAGATAATCTCCACCCGGCTTCGTCGCCAGCAGGACAGACTGCCGGGGATAGGAGATGTCCGCGGGCTGGGCGCGATGGTCGCGGTCGAGCTTGTCACCAATCGCGCGACCAGGGAACCGGCACGCGCCCAGACCACAGGTGTGATACGGTACTGCTATGAGCACGGACTCATTGTGCTCAAGGCGGGCATCCACGACAATTGCGTGCGGGCGCTGCCGCCGCTGGTCGCCACCGATGACCAGATCGAGCAGGGTATGGATATCTGGGAGCAGGCGCTCAGGCACGTTCTGTCCTAGACCGAGACCCGCTGGGGGGTTTGCCTTGTTGTCGGCGGTGGAAGCAGAGAAGCGGCATCGTGCGAATACGGCACCCCCGGGTTTGGAGGCCGCGCCTCCCGTGGTGCTCGCCCTTGTCGGCGCGAGCGGGACGGGCAAGAGCTACCAGGCATCGTTTGTCGCCCACGAGTTTGGTGTGGACGTGATAGTTGACGACGGCCTGCTCGTACGTGAGGGCAAGATCCTGGCAGGCAGGTCGGCCAAGGCGGAGTCGACGCGGGTGGGCGCGATCAAGCGCGCGATCTTCTCCTACCCCGAGGACGCGGCCGCCGCGCGCGCCGCGCTGGCCGGCTGCCAGCCGCAGAAGGTTCTCGTTCTCGGCACCTCGCTTGGCATGATCGCCCGCATCGTTGTGGCGCTGGACCTGCCCAGCCCGGCCCGTATCGTCCACATCGAGGACGTCTCAAGGCCGGGCGACATCCGCCGCGCGCGGAGGGTCCGGCGTGAGCAGGGAAAACACGTCATCCCGGCTCCGACGCTCGAAGTGCGCAAGACCTTCTCGGGCTACCTGATCGACCCGCTACGGTTCTTTCTACGTCCAAAGGGCGGCCGGTCCCACGTCGTCGTCGAGAAATCGGTTGTCAGGCCGACCTGGAGTTCGCTCGGGCGTTTTTACATCAATGACGTTGTAATCATCAGCATCGCGTTGCGGGCGGCCCGCGAGGTGGAGGGCGTTGGCCGTCCCATGCGAGCAACCGTGGACAGCAGGCCGGAGGGAACGACTCTGCACCTTGAGCTGGCTCTCAGACTTGGATGCGATGTCGTCCAGGTATGCCGGGCGGCTCAATTGCACGTCAGGCGGATACTGGAGTACACGACCGGACTTGACATCCCGGCTGTCAACGTCACCGCGCGTACGATGATTCTGACCGAATAGTCGCTCTGTGGCCCGGCCGCCTGCAACACCTGTGGGTTGCAGGAATATCAGGTAGGTAGGATAAAGATTAAGGATGGTTGTGAGCGGGTCCCAGGCCAGTCACATGGGGCGCACCCGCGCCCGGAAGGGAATCTTTATGCGGCTCCGTCAGGACCTGAAGCTGCTCCGAACGCAGCGGCTGACCGCTACGCCGGAGTTGCGGCAGGCCATCCATATCCTCCAAATGTCGGCCATTGAGCTGGCCACCTATATTCAGGAGCAGGCCCTGCAAAACCCGCTGCTTGAGATCGAGGACAGCGGGGGCGAAGAGCAGCCCGAGGCCGCCGGGCCCGACAGCGCGGCGCCCGAATCCGACAGCGTCGGGCCGGAGCATGTCGCGGAATGGGCGGAGTACCTCGGGGACGCAGGCGACCCGGCTTACGCCGCTCCGGCCGGTGCCCTGCCCCTCGACCGTCAGCCCGAGATCGAGACCGTACCCGCCGCCGCCGTCACGCTCAGCGAGCACCTGTTGCTGCAGCTTCACGTGGGGCTGGCCGCTTCCGAGGTCCTGCCGGCCGCGGAGTCCATCATCGAGGCGATTGACGAGGACGGATACCTGAGGGTTGACCTTAGCGATCTCGGGGCTGCCACGGGCCTTTCGCCGGTTATGCTGCGCCGGGCGCTGACCGTCGTCCAGGGCCTCGACCCGGCGGGCGTGGGGGCGCGGGACCTCAAGGAATGCTTGCTTCTGCAGCTTGAGGCGCGCGGCCTCGGGTCGGGTCTCGCGGCCCGGATCGTGCGCGAGCACCTGGACGACCTGGCAGCGTCCCGGCTGGCGCGTATTGTCACAGCCACCGGGCGTGACGCGGCGGAGGTCAACGCGGCCGGGGAGTTGGTCAGAAGCCTGGACCCCCGGCCGGGCGCGGCGTTCGACAGCGCCGTCCGGCCCCGCTACGTCCTCCCCGATGTGTATGTCGAGCGCGTGGGGGCCGAGTACGTGATCGTGCTCAACGACGGTGCCATGCCCCGGCTGCGCATAAGCCAGTTTTACCGGCGCATGGCCGCGGAGGCGCGCGAGCAAGGCGCTCCCGCGGCAGCCGCGGAGGCGGCTGCATTTCTGGGCCAGCGCTTTCGCGATGCGACGTGGCTGCTTCGCTGTTTGGAGCAGCGCCGTAGCACACTGTACCGGGTCACGGAGAGCATCATGCGTTGCCAGGTGGAATTCCTCAACCGCGGAATAAGGCATATGCGGCCCCTGACACTCGCCGATGTGGCTGAGGATGTCGGCGTGCATGAGTCGACGGTCAGCCGGGCGGTCGCCGGCAAGTACGTACAGACTCCCAGGGGTGCCTTTGAGCTCAAGTTTTTTTTCGCCAGGGGGCTGAGCTCATCGGGCGGCGGGCAGGTCTCGTCGACGAGCGTAAGGCGGGTCATGCGTGAGCTTATTGACGCCGAGGACCCGCGGCGCCCGCACAGCGATCAGCGTCTGGTGGATCTCCTGGCTCAGCGCGGCGCGCACCTGTCGCGCCGCACAGTAACCAAGTATCGCTTGGAGCTGGGCATCCCGTCGTCAGCCCAACGCCGGAGGTACTGAAAAACCACAAAGGGGGAAGTCGGTTGGCGGTCAAGGTTGGCATCAACGGTTTCGGCAGTATCGGGCGGCGCTTTCTGCGCGGGACACTCGGTACGGAGGTCGAGGTCGTCGCGATAAACGACCTCTGGGACTCCGCGACACTTGCCCATCTGCTAAAATACGACTCCAACTATGGCGCCCTCGCCGTTCCGGTAGACGCCGCGGAGGGGGCAATCGTCGTCGACGGCAAGCGGATAAGCCTCTTCGCCGAAAAGGAACTCGGGCGCGTGCCTTGGGGCGATCTGGGCGCGGAAATCGTGGTGGAGTGCACGGGGCGCTTCCGCGACCGCGGCGAGGTCGGCAGGCACATCACCGGCGGCGGCGCCAAGAAGGTCATCGTTTCCGCGCCGATCAAGGGCGACGACCTGACCTGCGTGATGGGGGTCAACAACCACCTTTACGACCCGGCCGCCCACCATGTGCTGAGCAACGCCTCCTGCACCACCAACTGCCTGGCCCCCGTGGCCAAGGTGCTCGACGAGGGCTTCGGTATTGTCAGCGGCTTCATCAACACCGTCCATGCCTACACCAACGACCAGGTGATCCTGGACCTGCCGCACAAGGATATCCGGCGGGCCCGGGCGGCCGCGACAAACATCATCCCGACCTCCACCGGCGCGGCGTCGGCCATCGGGGCGGTGCTGCCGCGGCTCAAGGGCAAGCTCAACGGGCTGGCGATGCGGGTGCCGGTCCCGGCGGTGTCCGTTCTCGATCTGGTTGTCCAGACCGAGAAGCCCGCCTCGCGCGACAGTGTCAACGCGGCCTTCGCCGCGGCGGCCGCCGGCCCTCTCAAGGGTATCCTGGGCTACACCACGACCGAGCTGGTCTCGTCAGACTACAAGGGCAATCCGCACTCCGCGGTCGTCGACGGGGCGGCCACCATGGCGCTCGGCGGGCTGGTCAAGGTGCTGGCCTGGTACGACAACGAGTGGGCCTACAGCCTCAGGCTCGTTGACCTTTGCCGCATGGTCGGAACGCGGGGGCTGTAGCCGTTGGGCGGTGATTCGCAGGCCAAATCGAGCATCCGCGACGTGGACCTCCGCGGCCGCCGGGTCCTTATGCGGGTGGATTTCAACGTCCCGATGGAAGACGGGCGGGTGCTTGACGAGTCCAGAATCCGGGCTGCTCTCCCCACCTTGGAGCACCTGCGGTCGCAGGGGGCGTCGGTGGTTCTCATGTCCCACCTCGGCCGCCCCAAGGGCCGGCCCGTCGCGGGCCTATCGCTGCGGCCGGTCGCGGATGTGCTCAGCCGCCTGATCGGCGCTGACGTCCTTTTCGTTCCCGACTGCCTTGGGCCGGAGGCGGAGAAGTCCACCGGCGCGCTGGCGCCGGGCCAGGCGGCCCTTCTCGAGAACGTGCGGTTTTACCCGGGAGACGAGGCGAACGATCCCGCCATGGCATCCGCCCTGGCCCGCCACGGCGATGTTTACGTCAACGACGCCTTCGGGGCTGCGCACCGGGCGCACGCTTCCACGTCCGGCGTGGCCGCGCACCTGCCCTCATACGCCGGGCTGCTCATGCAACGCGAGCTGGCCATGCTCGGCGGTCTGCTCTCCAAGCCGGCCAGGCCGTTCCTCGTCGTCCTCGGCGGGGCCAAAGTGTCGGATAAGCTCCCGGTCATCGCGGCGCTCCTCCAGCGGTGCGATGTGCTGGCTCTGGGCGGCGGGATGGCCAACACGTTCCTGGCTGCCACGGGGCTGCAGCTAGGTCGGTCTCTGGTCGAAACCGACATCATCGGCGTCGCCCGCGACCTGCTGGCGCAGGCCTCCGCGGGCGGTGTCCGCGTCATCCTGCCTTCAGACCTGGTGGTGGCCGGCGGCAAGGATGCCGCCCCCGGCGAGACGGCGACGGTCGCCGCGGACCAGGTGCCTCCGGAAATGGCCGCCTTTGACCTCGGGCCGCGCAGCGCGGCCGCAATCGGGGCGGCGTCGGCCGGCGCCGCGACAATCTTCTGGAACGGCACGGTTGGCGTGTACGAATCCCCCGCGTTCGCCGCGGCCACGGCGGCCGTGGCTCTGTCCATCGCTGAGGCGACTTCCCGGGGCGCCGTCTCGGTGGCGGCCGGCGGTGATTCGCTTGCGGCGGTCTGCGGGCTCGGGCTCGAGGCTCGTTTCACCCATCTGTCCACCGGCGGCGGCGCGGCCCTCGAACTCCTGGAGGGGCGCAGCCTGCCGGGAGTGGAGTGCCTTCTTTCCCGCGGTGATGCGGACGGCCCGCGGCGCCGTGTTCCGGTGGTTGCCGGCAACTGGAAGATGCATAAGACCGCGGGGGAGGCGCGCGCCCTGGTCCGGGCCTTGCTCGACAGGCTTGCGGCCGGAGGCGGCGTCCGCGGCGGCGAGGCGCTCGTCTGCCCGCCGTACCCCCTGCTACCGGCCGTCTCCGACGAACTGGCGGTGCGAAGTGCGCAGGGCGCGGTCGGCCTCGGTGCGCAGAACATGCACTGGCAAGCGTCGGGCGCGTTCACCGGCGAGGTTTCGGCGCCCATGCTCATCGATGCCGGCTGCCGCGCGGTCATCATCGGGCACTCCGAGCGACGCACGTACTTTGGCGAAACCGATGATTCCGTCAATCGCAAGGCGTCGGCCGCCCTGGGCGCGGGGCTCATGCCGATCGTCTGCGTCGGCGAAACGGAAGAACAGCGCCGGGCGGGCCGCACGTCAGAGGTGCTGACCGGGCAGGTCCGCGCCGCGGTGGCCGGGCTTGGCGGCGGGGACTGGGCGGAGAAGCTCGTTTTTGCCTATGAACCGGTGTGGGCCATCGGCACCGGCGCCGCCGCGAGTCCCGAGGACGCGGTGTCCGCCGCGCTCACGATCCGCGGCTGCCTGCCCGCCGCGGCGGCTTCGCGTGTGCGCGTGCTCTACGGAGGCAGCGTCAAGTCGTCCAACGTGGATCGCTTCATGGGCCAGCCGGATATCGACGGGGTGCTGGTCGGCGGGGCCAGCCTGGACGGCATGGAGTTTGGGTCACTGGTCCTGGCCGGACTGGCGGCCCGAGCGCATGAGCGGTAGCGACCTGGGGCCGTACCTGCCCGTCGCGCTGATTGTTCTCGACGGGTGGGGCGAGGCGGACGGTCCGCGCGCATCCGGTTGCGACGCCATCCGCGAGGCGCGCACCCCCAACCTTGATGCATGGCGCGCGTCGGCCCCGTTTGCCCTGTTGGGGGCCTCGGGCGAGGACGTTGGGCTCAAGCCGGGCCAGATGGGCGACTCCAATGTCGGTCACCTCAACCTGGGCGCGGGCCGCGTCGTCTACCAGGATGTGGTCCGGATCGACGGGGCGATCCGCGACGGCAGCCTTGCCGGCAACCCGGTGATCACGGGCCTCTTTGACGCGGTCAAGAGCAACGGAACGGCCCTGCACCTGCTAGGGCTGTTGTCCGACGGCGGCGTCCACAGCCATCTGGACCATCTACAGTGCCTCCTCGCCATGGCAAGAGGCGCAGGGGTGGGCAGGCTGCGCCTGCACGCCTTTCTTGACGGCCGCGACGTGCCGCCCCGCAGCGCGGTATCCTATCTTGAGATCATCGAGCGGGAGCTGGCGGCAGCCGGAGCGGGGCTCGACCACCGGCTCGCAAGCATGGCCGGCCGCTACTACGCCATGGACCGCGACAGGCGGTGGGAACGCACCGAGCAAGCATACAGGGCCATTTGCGGTCTCGGCGGGAGAACCGCCGGGCACTGGCGGGAGGCGCTTGACAGGGCCTACTCGCTGGGCGAAAGCGACGAATTCGTGACCCCCGTGCGGTTCGAGCCCCAAGAGCCCGTCTCGCGGGGCGACGCGCTGTTTTTCTTCAACTTCCGCGCTGACCGCGGCAGGCAGCTGATCCGCGCGTTTGCCGAGGGGGCCGGTTTCAGCGGTTTCGTGCGGCCAGGGGGTCCCCCGGACGTGCGCCTCGCGACGATGACCCGCTACGACGCCAGCCTGCCGCTGGCCGCCGCATTCGGACCGCTCGAACTGGTCAACACGCTTGGCGAGGTCGTCTCCGGCGCCGGGATGGGGCAACTGCGGCTCGCGGAAACGGAGAAGTTCGCGCACGTGACGTTTTTCTTCTCCGGCCGCCGCGAGGAGCCGTTCGCGGGCGAGGAGCGCATCCTCGTTCCATCGCCCAAAGTTCCGACCTACGACCTCCAGCCGGAGATGTCAGCGCCCGAAGTTAGCGAGCAGGCCGTCAGGGCGGTGCAGGCAGGCCGGTTTGGCCTCATCATTTTGAACTACGCCAACGGGGACATGGTCGGGCATACGGGCAAATGGGCGGCGGCGGTCCGGGCGGCCGAGGCGGTCGACGCCGGACTTGGCCGGGTTGTGCCCGCCGTCCTGGCCCAGGGCGGGGCGGCGTTCATCGTGGCGGACCACGGCAACGCCGAGGAAATGCACGACCACGCCGGCAACTGCCCGCACACGGCCCACACGTGCAACCCTGTGCCGGCCCTTCTTGTCGCGGACAAGCTCCCCGCGGGGGCCGGGCTGCGCGCGGGAATCCTGGCTGACGTCGCTCCGACCGTGCTGCACCTGATGGGGATCAGGCAGCCGCGGGAGATGACCGGCCGTTCGTTGCTTTGCGCCGTGCGCGGCGCGGACGGTACGCAGGCATAGGCTGTTAGCTGGACAGAATCGGGAGGGGACAACATGCTCGTCCAATTTAGCTTGACGTCCGCGGAGGCCAGGCTGGCGCTCGCCGAGGGTTTCTGGTCGTGGCCCGTGGCGGCGGGCGCAAGGCGCGTGGTGGTCTGCCGTTCTTCGACCTGCGCCGCTCTGATGGTTGCACGCTGGCCCGAGTTTCCGTGGGAGTCATTTGCCGCCGGCATCACCTGGCCAAAGGGCGTCTGCGTAAACCGCGTGCCCGGCCTCGAGGCGGTCGTTCGCGGTGACGCGTGGAGCCAGGAGGGTCTGGGCGCGCTCAGCGACCTGGGGGCGGGGGACCTGATCGTCAAGAGCGGCAACCTGTACGACGGCAGCAGGGTCGGAGTCCTGTTGGGCAGCCGGCAGGGTTATGGCACGATAGGCCGCATCTACCCATCGCTTGGCCGGACGGGTATCGCCGGCCAGCCCCTGGCTCCAGTCGTGGCGCCAATGCTGAGTGAGAAGCTGGTCCCTCCCGAAGCTCTTGTGCCCTCAGGGTACCCGGACAGCAGCCTGGGTTGGGCGTCGCGCCTCATGGTCTACA
The DNA here is from genome assembly GCA_030691505.1 of Bacillota bacterium. Taxonomy (GTDB): domain Bacteria; phylum Bacillota; class Sulfobacillia; order JAUYEG01; family JAUYEG01; genus JAUYEG01. The sequence goes on from JAUYEG010000083.1 coordinate 78,880, forward strand.
GGCCCGACCACATTTTCGACGAGCGCGACGCGCTGGCGCTCATCACTGGCGGCAGCGTCAGACTCGTCGGCGGCAGGGCAAGCGCCGACGGCTACGCGGTGACGACCTACCACGCCGAGGTGTCCGAGGACGGGGCGCGCAAGCTTTTCGCGCTCGTCGACCGGGTCAAGGGCGCCAAGCCCGTGCCTTTCAGCGAGCAGGGCTGCGACGGCGAATGCCAGGGATGCACCTGGGGAGGTCGGACGACATGGCGGCCGAGTTAGCAATCACGTCTGTGAAAGCCCGTGAGATACTCGACTCACGGGCCACGCCCACCGTGGAAGTTGAGGTGACCCTGGCGTGCGGCGTCTGCGGCCGGGCCGCCGCACCCTCCGGCGCTTCAACCGGCCGCCTGGAGGCCCTCGAGCTTCGTGACGGCGGCACGCGCTACAGGGGCCGGGGCGTGCTCCGGGCGATGGCGCACGTCAACGAACTGGTCGGACCGGTTCTGGCCGGACGCTCCGCCGCCGACCAGCGCGGCCTGGATGAGGCCATGCGGGCCCTTGACGGCACCCCGAACAAGGCACGGCTCGGCGCTAACGCGGTCACAGCGGTCTCGATGGCCGCCGCCCATGCCGCCGCGGCCGGGCGCGGCCTGCCGCTTTACCGGCATCTGGCCGATCTGTTCGGGGACGCGTCGCATCCGCCGTCGCTCCCCGTGCCGATGCTCAACATCATCAACGGCGGGCTGCATGCGGACAACAACCTGGATATCCAGGAGTACATGATCGTTCCCCACGGCATGCCCTCGTTCCGGGCGGCCCTGCAGGCCGCTGCGGAGGTCTACGCGGTGCTGCGCGGGATCCTCAAATCCCGCGGGCTGTCTGTCGCAGTCGGAGACGAGGGGGGCTTTGCGCCCGATCTGGCTGCGGACCGCGAGGGCCTGCAGCTTATCACCGAGGCCATCGAGGCCGCCGGATACCGTCCAGGCGAACAGATCTCGATCGCGCTGGACAGCGCAGCGACCAATTTTGCCGGCGCCCCGGCCGGAAGCTACAGATTCGAAGGGGCAGCCCATACGGCCCAGGAGATGATGGCCGTGTATTCGAGCTGGATAGCGGAGTACCCCATCGTGTCGCTCGAGGATCCCCTGGGCGAGGACGACTGGCCCGGGTGGCGCCTCCTGACCGGCGGGCTTGGCCCGCTCGTGCAGGTGGTCGGGGACGACCTCTTCGTGACCAACACGGAGCTGATACGCCGGGGCGTCCGCGAGGGCGCCGCCAACAGCGCGCTCATCAAGGTCAACCAGGTCGGCACGCTGAGCGAAACGGTGGACGCGGTGAACGCAGCCAGGGCGGCCGGGTGGACGGTTGTGATATCGCACCGCTCAGGAGAAACCGAGGACACGACAATAGCCGACCTGGCCGTGGGGCTCGGCGCCGGGCAAATCAAAGCCGGCGCTCCGTGCCGCAGCGAACGCGTCGCCAAGTATAACCGGCTGCTGCGCATCGAAGAGCACCTTGGCGCCCAAGGAATGCTGGCCCCCTGGTTGCGGCGGACGGTCTAGGACGCTTCTTGCGTCCGTAGCACGTGAGGCCAACCCGATGTTTCGCCTCATCGCAGTTGACGCCTGCACAGCTGATGGCTTGCCGTGTGGTCGCCGTCCGAGCGGTATGGTAAAATGCTTGTACGTTCGCATTCCGGCGTTGGGCGATCCGGCGCTGGAGCACTAGTACTTGTTTTTCGCGTCAATAAGGGGGAAGCCCATGGTCACGGTCCTTACGGTCATACACATTCTGTTTGCTCTGCTGCTCATTGCCGGGGTGCTGATGCAGTCGAGCAAGAGTGCCGGTATGTCGGCGGCTATCGGCGGCGGTGCCGAACGCATCTTTGGCAAGCGCAAAGGAATGGATGAGGCCTTGACCCGCTGGACGACTGTGTTTGCGGTGGGCTTCATGCTGAGCGCGCTCGTCCTTACGGTACTACGCAGCTAGACCGCAGCAACTGACTGTAACCGCCGGCCCTCGTTTGGCCGGTTTGCTTTTTGCCCCGGGTCGCCGGCCGGTGGTGGTTGCAGCGCCGGCCAGCCGCTATCAAGCACAGATTGGGTGATACCATGACGCGAGACCAGGCGTTGGAGTTCATGCGCGCGAAACTCACCAACCGCAATCTGCAAAAGCATACCCTGGCGGTCGAGGCGATCATGCGCCGGCTGGCACGCCACTTCGGCGCCGACGAAGACCTTTGGGGCATGGCCGGACTGCTTCACGACATCGACTATGAATCCACCAAGGCCGATCCGGCGCGCCACAGCCTGGAGGCCGCCGATGAACTCGCCGGGATGGGGTTGCCGGCGGACGTTGTCCGCGCGGTCCGGGTCCACAATGGCGACCACGGCCTGCCGCGCGAGAGCGAGATGGACAAGGCCCTGCATGCGGCCGATCCGCTTAGCGGGCTCATCGTCGCCGCGGCGTTGGTTTCGCCCAGCAAGAGCCTGGCCGGGATTGACGTGCCGTTTGTCGTCAACCGTTTTGGGGAGAAATCGTTTGCCAGGGGTGCTGATCGCGACACCATCAGATGCTGTTCCGAGTTGGGGCTTGAGCTTGACGATTTCGTAGCGCTGGCCCTTGAGGCCATGCAGTCGATTTCCGGCGAGCTCGGGCTCTAGGACCGGCCACCCCTCGCACCAAGGAGTGAGCGGTAGTGAAGACCCAGGTCGAGCGGGTGATTGCCGAGAACCGCAAGGCACGGCACGATTACCATCTGGAGGACACGGTTGAGGCCGGGCTCGTGCTCACCGGGACCGAGGTCAAGTCGCTCCGCCTCGGGCGCGTCAATCTGCGGGATTCATACGCTGAGGTGCGTTCGGGCGAGGCATTCCTCGTCAACGCGCACATCAGCCCGTACGAGCAAGGCAACCGGTTTAACCACGAGCCGCGGCGCACACGGAAGCTGCTTCTTCACCGGCAGGAGATCCGCCGCCTGGCTGGCAAGGTGGCTGAGCGCGGATACACGCTCGTGCCTCTGCGTATGTATTGGCAGTCGGGCCGGGCCAAAGTCGAGATAGCGCTAGCTCGCGGAAAACGTGAGTTTGACAAGCGAGACGATCTCGCTCGCCGTGATTCGCAGCGCGACATGGCCCGTGCGCTGCGCGGCGAAAAGGTGCTATAATTAGTTACTTACCCTCCTGACAACCTTGGGGGCGAATAAGATTCGACGGGGGTTGTGTAGGTAAGGGCAGCGAGCCGAGCTCCCACATGCTCGTTAAACGGTGGGAAAGCTAACAACTGCCAACACAAATCTGGCAATAGCCGCCTAGGCGGCTCGTCCGGCCGGACTTCTCCTGTGGGACCGGTGCAGGGCGTCAAAGACGCAGGATACCCCGGGCCGGAAGGCCTCGCACGGCTGGGGGAATAAAAGGGGCTAGCGCTTGAGGACCCCGTCCCCGGGGGCCGAATGGCGCAAAACACAAATCGGGGACTACGCTCGTAGACGTCTTTGCAGGCATGCCTTCGGACAGCGGTGCAACTCCGCTCGCCTCCACCAAGCTTCAAGCCACCCTTCCAGGTGGCTCTTTTCTTTTCTGTCGGGAACGAACCTACTTCATTTCGGCCATTCGTCCGATGACGTATAGGGAAGGTACCGGGGAGGGTGGGGGATGGCCAAGACAAGCGGCCAAGCCGACCCGGTCGGGCCGGCGGACGCTGAACTGGACGAGGAAACCGCACTCGCCAACGAACTCAGGGCAATCCTCATGGAGCTGGCAAATGGGTTGGCCAGTTCTTCTGGCGCGAGACCGTCGGAGGAATTGCTCTCCGGGCTGCGTTCCGAGTTGGCCGGCCTGACCGCAAAGCTTGAGACCAGTGTGGCAAGTGAGATCGCGGCGTTGCGCGACGGGCAGGCCCGCCTGAGCGCGGAGCTAAGCACGCAGATGAGCGGATTGCGCGCCGAGGTACACCATCGGCTTGAAGAAGCAGTTCGAAATGGTCTGGATCAGGCGACAAGGGAGATGAAAGCCGTCGTTGGGGACCATCTCGGCTCCCTTGCAAGCAAGTTGGATGGACTTGCGCACATCGAGCAGCAGTTGGCGGAGACAGCCACGATAGCCAGCCAGGCGGTGGGGAGCGCGAGCGAGCGGATCAACCGCGAGGCGGAGTCTTTCCTCACATCCGGCGAAGCCACCCGGACGGCTCTCGGCAGCTCCGCACGGCAGCTCGGTGAACAGGCAGACGGCCTACGGAAGGCAATCGACAGTTCGGTGCCCACGTTCGAGGGCGCTTCGCGCAGCCTTCAGGCCAATCAGGAGTCACTGCGGGCGCTGGTCCGGGGGTACAACGATACTCTCGATAAGTCGGTAAACGCCCTTGAGACCAAGTTCGCCGGTATCCTTGCCACGAACCTCGAGCGCGCCATGCAGCGTCAAATCGAACTCGAGGGCCGGATACGCAGCACCGCCGAGCGCACCGAGGAGGCGGTCGTGGACCTGATGCAGGGCAACCAGGCACACCACCAGGCGATGGTGGACAGCACGGCGGCCAGCCTCAGCCAGCTGGAGTTCTTCGCAAAGGCCTTCCGCCGCATGCAGTCCGGGTTCAACGGGCTTTTCTTCCTGGCGACGGGCGCCGTAGTGTTTCTGACCTTCGTAATCTACCTCATCCTGCCGCGGAGGTGACCGGGGATCCGTATTTCTGGCCGTCACGAAAAAAGGTTGCGCCAGTTCGCCGCCGCCGCCGCTGCGCCGTCGTACGCCCGGGCACTTAACCGCCTGATCGGCGACTTCAGCGCGGCGGTTGCGTTTTTGCTCAGCGGCCCGGTGTTCGAGGAACTCGGCTGCACGGGCCGGACGTTCGTCGCGGCCGCCAAGGCGGCGTATGCGGAAGATGGTCCCGGCGGCGACCCGGACGAAGCCCGGCTGCTTGCACGGCAGCTTCTGACGCAGACCGGCCAGCTCTTGGAGCGTCTCGCTGCCGCTGGTAAGGAGTACTCAGAGCTCATAGTGCAACAGGAACGCACCGACAGGATGCTGCGCGAGGACGCGTCCAGGAACATAGCCCAGTCCCTGGCTGCGCTCGAGACGGGTCTGGGAAGCCTCAACCAGGCCCTGGAGGATCCGGCCCTCGATGACCCGGAAGCCCTCGCTTCGCGGCTGAGCGCCGCGGCCGGAGAGTCCTTCGAACGGCTTCGTCTGGGCTGGCAGGCAGTGTACGCCCAACTCCCCAACGCGTCGCTGCCCCAGACGCCGATGGCCTTTTCCCAGCGGCAGATGTATATCGAAACCGTCAAGCTTTTCAACCAGCACCGCCTGTCCGGCGCCGACCGCGGCGGGGGTGCGGACCGTGGCGCCTTCCGTGGGTTATTCGGACGTGGCCAGCGTCCCAGCCGTCCAGGTGTGCCCGGTGCCTACTCTCAGATCCTGGGAACCATCGTCGCCGGCGGGGGCGAGATAATTCGCGCGGCGCTTGAGCAGTGGCACCGGGGCGCTTTGGAGCGAGCGATGCGAATGAGCGCGCAGGCCGGCGATGCCGGCGTCGGCGGTCAAGGGGACATGCCGCTGCCCGACCGGCTCGCGATCGTCCAGCGTACCGCCGGTCAGCTGGTCTCGCTGCGCCGGGAGCTCGTCCGGGGACTATCGGCGCAGTGGTTTGTGCTGGGCCTACTCCGGCGGTCCTGCGCGAGCGCCCAACGCCCAGAAGCCTGCTAGTCATCATACCTGCTAGACCAAGTTGCGGCCTGTCGCCCCATTGGTTAGAATCTAGAGGATGCGGCGGCGCTGGGGTGCCGTGTCGGGGGGAGGGCCCGGGTGGAAGGCCAATCGACGGGCGGCGGACTGCTCAATGACCTGCGGCACAGGCTGCGCACGGCCACCGCTGGATTCCTGAGCGCGGAGTGGGGAGTTGAGCTTGATCCGGCGCTGATCACCTGGGAACCCCCGCCGGACATCAGGTTTGGCGATCTGTCCACGCCTATTTCACTGAGGCTCGCCAAGCAACTGCGCCGTCCCCCGCTCGAAGTCGCGGGCGCGTTGCGCGACGGCCTTGCCCGGTCCGGTCTGACGATGATCGGCGAAATCACCTCGACCCCCCCGGGGTTCGTGAATGTGCGCGTGGACCCCGCCGCTGTTGCCACCGCGCTGCTCAGTGAGATCGCGCTGCGGCGGCAGGACTATGGAATTCACGCTCCAAGCGGCCAAAAGGTTGTCGTCGAGCACACCAACATGAACCCCAACAAGGCCGCCCACATCGGGCACGTCCGCAACGCCTGCCTCGGGGACTGCCTTGTGAGGATTCTGCGCCGCAGCGGCTACGAGGTTGAGGTCCAAAACTACATCGACGACACGGGGGCTCAGGTCGCGGACGTCGTACTTGGATTCCATCACCTGGGCGCGGCCGCTCCGCCCGCCGGAGTCCGCTTTGACCACTACTGCTGGGACCTGTACGCGGACGTTCACCGCCGGTTCGAACGGGAGCCCGAGCTCAAGGCGACGCAGCAGGAGTATCTGCACCTGATCGAGCAGGGATGTGGCGAGGTTGCCAGGCTGGCCAAGGAAGTGGCCCAAAAAGTGCTTGCGGGCCACCTCCGGACGATGTGGGGGCTTGGTATCCACTACGACCTGCTGACGTGGGAGAGCGACATCGTCCGCAAGGGGTTCTGGCGGTATGCCTTCGAACATCTGCGCGAGCAGGGCTCACTTGTTCACGAAACCGAAGGCCCCAACGCGGGATGCTGGGTCGTCCGGCTGCGCGACCTGCCGGGATTCGAGAGCCTCGAGAACCCGGACAAGGTGCTCGTCCGGAGCAACGGCACCGCCACCTACGTAGCCAAGGACATCGCCTACCAACTCTGGAAGTTCGGGGTTTTGGGTCTTGACTTTGACTACCGCTTTTACACCGATCAGCCCAACGGGCACGGGCTGTATAGCTCGTGCCCGCCTGAAGAGGCGGAGCAAATGCCCGTCGGGGCGCGTTTCGGCCGCGCCGACAGGGTCGTCAACGTGATTGACATCAGGCAGAAGTACCTCCAGGACGTGCTGCGTCATTCGCTCAGGCAGCTGGGCTATGCCAGGCAGGCGGACAACTCGGTGCACTTTTCCTACGAGGTCGTCGCGCTCTCGCCCAAGACGGCGCAAGAGCTCGGCGGCGACGTGTCGGGCGAAGCCAAGACCGTATATGCCATGTCTGGACGCAAGGGTATCGGGGTCAAGGCTGACGACCTGCTGGCCGCGGCGGAAGCCAAAGCGGCCAGCGAGGTCGCGCAGAGGCACCCGGAAATGGGCCCCGCAGAGGTCGCGGGGCTGGCCCACGACATCGCCGTCGGGGCCGTCCGCTATTACATGGTCCGCTTCCACACCAACACGTTGATAGCCTTCGATTTCGACGATGCGCTGGCGATGCAGGGCAATACCGGCCCTTACCTGCAGTACGCGTGCGCGCGCGCCAGGTCGATCCTGCGCCGCGCCGCTGATTCCGTCAACGGCTGCCCGCGCGATCCCGGCCAGGCCCTGGCCTGGTCAGTCGCCAAGGAGCCCTTTGGTGAGGGCGTCGAGTTGGCCCCGGTCGAAAAGGCCCTGGTCATGACGATGGCCGATTTCCCGTCCAAGATCGCGTCCGCGGCTGTGGAGTACCTGCCCTCAATCCTCGCCGAGTACGCCTTCACGCTGGCAAGCAGCTTCACAGATTTCTACGAGGGGGCTCCGGTGCTGTCGGCGCCTCCCAGCGAGCAGGCGCGCCGCATCGCGCTGGTCGCGGCGTTTGTCCAGGTCATGAGCAACGTGCTGGATACGCTTGGGCTGCCCTCGCCATCCGTTCTGTAGGGGGAACCGCTATGTCCCCGCTGGGGCTGAGCGTCATCGATTTCCACGTCCATCTTCCAGTGCCGTGGGTGGGCGCCCGCCGGGGCGGAGTGCGTTCCGGCCGCCCGCCGGCCGCGCAGAAAGTGCTAGCCGATTATGGACGAGAGCGGCGGGAGCAATGGCGCCGCGAGTGGGGTTTCCCCGCGCCGGAGGAGGGCGCCGCCGTAGCGGAAGAGCAGGCCGCGCGGTGGGCCCAGGAGATTGAGCGGCACGGCCTGCGGGCCGCGGTCATGGTCAGCGGCGGCGGAAACGAGAAACTGGCCAGGCTCATCGAACCGTATCGCGGGCGGATGTTCGGCATGGCGCATCACGATCTCGCCGCTCCGGGCGCCGGCCCGGAGCTCCGGCGCGCCGTCGAGGAGTATGGGCTGGCCGGCCTGAAGATCATCGCGCCGAGCCTGCGGGTCGGGTGGGACGATCCTGCCCTCGAGCCGGTCTGGGACTACTGCGAGCGGCGCCGGCTGCCGCTGTTGATCCATTTTGGCTGGCTGGGGACCGGCGGAGGGGTCGTCGTTCACCCTAACATCGACCCCCTCAGCATCTACGAAACCGCAAGCCGTCATCCCGAGATGCCGATCGTCGTCGCCCATTTCGGCTGCGGCTACTGGCAGCAGACTCTTCAGCTCGCATGGAGCTGTCCCAACATCCACGTGGACACCTCGGGCTCGAACCAATGGGCGCGGTGGCTGCCGGAGCCTTTGGGGCTCGAAGACCTGTTTCGCAGGGCGTATGAGACCATCGGGCCGCGAAGGATTGTCTTTGGCACCGATTCCAGCTGGTTTCCGCGCGGCTTCAGTTCACGCTACCTGGAGGATCAGGTCTTGGCCTGCCGTCATCTGGGCTTCAAGGAAGAGGACATCGGGTCGATATTTGGAGCAAACGCGGCCCGGTTGTTAGGAATTTCCCCCTGAGGACTGTCCAGCCTGAGAAGGAAATGCCCACCGGGCCATGAACTACCCGACTACGGTGGGCCAAAATGCGAGATTCTTCGACAACTAAAGCCGACGCGCGTGCTTTGCGTCGTTTCCTGACCCGGAGGCCCGGGTCAGCTTGCTGCTGTCTGCTTCTATGTCTCCTACTTGTTTTGCCGACAGGACTTGCCGGCGTTCTTATGCCCGCATCGGTCGCGTCCGCGGCCACCCTCGCGCTTCCACAGGGTTGCCAGATCTTCCAGGGCGCCACCCTGCACGTGAACGGGGCTCAAGTTTTCCCCGACGTGCCGCTCCTCGTGAACGCCGGGCGGATGGTTGTGCCCATCAGGATTATCGCCGAGAACCTCGGGGCCACCGTGGAATGGGACGCCGCACGGAATGCCGCCGTTGTTGACGGCGGCGGGCGGTTGGTTGACCTGCCCGTGGGCTCGGCCGTGGCGACCGTCAACGGTCAGCAGGTGGCCCTGGACGCTCCCTCGGTCCTGTACAGCGGGAGGACGATGGTTCCGCTGAGGTTTGTCGCCGAGGCCCTGGGCTGTGACGTGGCGTGGAACGGGGATACGAGGGCTGCATCGGTCACATCGCCCTCGGGCGGCCAGCTTATTGACGTTCAGTTCGCACTGGGGCAGGATCGGGCTTTGCTGCTGGTCCGCACCGGCTCGCAGGCATCGTACACGGCCAAGACGCTTGACGACCCGCCCCGCCTGATCGTCGACCTGGTAGGCGTCGAGCCGCGCACCGGGTGGAGCGTAAAGGAGATAGGACAGGCCCTCGTGCAACGCGTCCGGCTCACGGAAATGGCCTCAACGCCCAAGACCACGCGGGTCATCCTGGACCTGGAGGAGCCGGTCCGTTTCACGTCCCGTCAGGCGACCGACTTCCCCGGGGTCATCGTGGAAATCCAGTACAAAGTATCGGGAGTGGCCTGGGAAGCCGGCGGACTGACCATCTCAGGCACAGGGCCACTGCCCTCGCGGTCGTTTACCCTCTCCGAGCCCGACAGGTACGTGATCGACCTGCCCAACACCAATCTGGCCGGTGGGGCGCGCACGGTGGAGGTCGCGGCCAGCGATGTACTCAGGGCGCGCATCGCACAGTTCCAGAGCAATCCGGACATCGTCCGCGTAGTTCTGGATCTGGCCAAACCGGTTCAGTTCCAAATCGCGCAGGCCGACAAGGGTTTGAGGGTCGTGCCCGAGGGCTCGCCCGGCTCCCAACCGCCGCCGCCACAGCCCCCGCCGCCATCGCCGCCAGTGCCCGAGCTGGCTTCCGCCGCCTACGAGACCACCTCAGGGGGCGGCAGGCTTTTTGTCCAGCGGGCTGGGGCAGCTGAGCCCAAGGTGACGGTCAGCGCTGATGGCCGTGAGCTGTGGCTGCAGATGCCGGAATGCACGTTGGGGGCCGCGGCGGAACGTCAGGTGAACGACGGCGTAGTAGTGTCGTATGCTCTGGCCGCGGTGCCCAGCGGGGGCTCGATGGTTCTGGTAAAGCTGCCCGGGTACATCGGTCACAAGCTGGTTCATGACGCGTCAGCGGGCACGGTCACGCTGGACATCACCCGTTCCCCGGTCGTTGGCCGCAAGATCGCGATCGACCCGGGGCACGGGGGAGTGGACCCCGGGGCCATTTCGGTGACCAAAGTCTACGAGCGTGAGGTCAACCTGGCCATCGCCAATGTGCTCAAGCAGCGTCTTGAGCGGGCCGGGGCGCAGGTTTTGATGACGCGGGAGGACGCCACGACGAGCATCAACGCATACGGGCGGGCCGCCGCGGCCAACGAATGGGGCGCCGACGTACTCGTGTCTGTGCACTGCAACTCGCATACCAGCCGGGCCACGTCCGGAACGGAAGTCTGGCACTACGGCAACTCCGCGGAGTCGCTGAGGCTGGCGGGTCTGATGATCCAGCAATTGAGGGGACTTGGGCTCGTCGACCGTGGGGTCAAGAAGGACAACTACGCGATCCTGCGCGAGACCTCGATGCCCGCCGTGCTCGTGGAAACCGGGTTCCTGAGCAACCCGACGGAGGAGAAACTGCTGTTAAACCCGGTATTCCAGGCCAAGGCCGCCGAACTCATGTGCCAGGCGCTCCTGGCCTTCTTTCGTTGACACAGTCAGGGCAGACTGGTATCATGGCCCTAATAACTTAGGTATGCGAATGGCATAAACACAAAAGGATTCTTTTGTTGGGGGTGACGGTCCTGGCCTCCGAGGAGTTTGAGCGGCGAGTGGAAGAGATCGAGGCGCTTCTGCGCGTCGTAAGCGTCATCATCCGGAAACGCGGCCGCGACATCCTTTCCGATTTCGGCATCACCCCACCGCAGCTAAACGCGCTGGTGATTCTCATCGAGCAGGGCGAGATCACGATGGGCGAGCTATGCGAGCAGATGTACCTGGCGTGCAGCACGGCTACGGATCTGATCGACCGGATGGAGCGCAACGGACTCATCTCGCGCGAGCGGGATAAGAGTGACCGCAGGGTGATCAGGCTCAAGGTCAACGACCCGGGACGCAAGATCATCGATGAGGTCATGACGGCCCGCAAGCGCTATCTGAGCGGGGTACTCCGGCAGGTGCCCGAGGAAGAGCACGAGATGCTGCTCAAGGCGCTGGGCGATCTGTACCGGATCATGCAGCAGTCGGGCGTCGAACGCGTAATCGCCCCGCCCAAGCTGCAACCCTAGCAGGGCACACTCCCGCGGCAGTCGCGGGCACACTAAGTTGGTCGGCCGAACTGCGGAGCCCGGCAGGTTTGGGCTCCTCTGTTTTTGCGTCGGGGCCGGCACGGTGGGTACGCTTGACGTTGAAAGGGGGAGGCCATCCCTTGGCAAGCACGGCTGCCGGCAAGGACAGGGCGGCGCTGCGACCGGTCTCGATCGAGGTTGGTGTGATGAAATACGCCGAGGGCTCGGCGCTGATCAAACAGGGGGATACACACGTGCTGGTCTCGGCGAGCATCGAGGACCGCGTGCCGCCGTTTGCCAAGATGGCCGGGCACGGGTGGCTTACGGCCGAGTACGGCATGCTCCCAAGGTCGACGCAGCAACGCAAGCCCCGCGAGTCGACGCTGGGCAAGGTCGGCGGGCGTACAATGGAGATCCAGCGGTTGATCGGCCGCGCGCTGCGCTCGGTGGTTGACCTGCGGGCCTTGGGCGAGCGCACCATCTGGATCGACTGCGACGTACTTCAGGCTGACGGGGGGACGCGCACCGCGTCCATTACAGCGGCCTTCGTGGCCCTGACCGAGGCCTGCGGCTGCCTCTTAGACCGGGGGTTGCTGCAAAAGATGCCCATCAGCGACTTCGTGGCGGCGGTCAGCGTCGGCGTCGTGCAAGAGCAGCCGGTTCTGGACCTCTGCTACGGCGAGGATGCCGGCGCCAAGGTCGACATGAACGTGGTCATGACCGCGGCGGGCAAGGTCGTCGAGGTGCAGGGCACGGGAGAGCAGGAGCCGTTTAGCTTTGACGAGATGGGTGAGCTGCTGCGGCTCGCCGAGGGCGGGATCAAGCAGCTGATCGCCATACAGCGCGAGACACTCGGGCCGCTGGGTCAGCAGGTTGGCCGTGGACCTGGTACTGGCCACGCGTAACGCGGCCAAGGGCCGGGAGATGGCCAGGCTGCTTGGGGAGCAGGGCCGGAGCGGGGTGGCCGGATCGGGGCAGGACGAGCCGGCCGCCGGGCTGGAGTCGCTGCGGCTGCACACGCTGGCGGATCTGCCCGTGGATGGTGACCCGGAGGAAACCGGGGCGACCTTCGCCGAAAACGCGCTCATCAAGGCGCGGGGCGCTGCGGAGAGGACGGGCATGTGGGCGGTTGCCGATGATTCTGGGCTCGCGGTTGCCTGGCTCGGCGGGCGTCCCGGGGTGTACTCGGCGCGGTGGGCGGGACGGCACGGCGACGATACCGCGAACAACCGGCTCCTCCTGAGCCAGATCGCCGGGGTGCCGCCGATGCAGCGAGGGGCCAGGTTCGTCGCCGCGGTAGCCATCGTCAGCCCAGACGGGCGGGAGTGGGTTGTCGAGGGCGAATGCCACGGTCAGGTAGCCTACCGGACGCGCGGCAGCGGCGGCTTTGGGTACGACAGTCTGTTTCTGCGGCCCCAGTTGGGGAAGACGTTTGCGGAGCTGACGCCGGACGAGAAAGATGCGCTCAGCCATCGCGGGCGAGCCTTCGCGAAGGCGAGGCGGGTGCTGGGGGAGGTGGTTGAGGCGGAGGGATAGGGCTAGACTGGTGTGATGCGCTGATAAATGAGCGACGCGGCTAGTAATTGGCAGGCAACTGAAACCTGTGATTGACAGTCCCATGCTTCGCAGTTGCGTTGACCGCCGCCGATAAGCTTCTTATACTGGTACTGCGGCGACGAAGCCGCATCCTCGTTCATTGCACAACTGAATAGGCTGTTTTTGTCGGGGCGTGGCGCAGGTTGGTAGCGCGCCTGGTTTGGGACCAGGAGGCCGGAGGTTCAAGTCCTCTCGCCCCGACCATTTTGCAGGCATAGTCTGCATCTTCAGCCAGCACTCCGCTCCAGTTTGCGATTCTGGACAATATCTACACCCTCAAGTCAACCCTACTGGAGCAGGATCAGGAGGGAGAGACCGTACAGGATCGTCGCCGCACATACGAAAGACGCTTGTTTGTTTCATGGGTAGCCTTACTGCTCCTGACTGCCGCCGACGTGGTGGTGTTCTTCGGCGTTTCCTCCATCCGGGAGACCACCTATCAATGGCTCAGTTCGCAAGGACTCCAGATGGACCGCGTGTTGGTCGGAACCCCGCTCGTTCTGGCAGGGGGCTGCTTCTTGTGCTGGCTGTTGACCGTGATCGCGCGGCAGCGGCGCACTCGCTAGGGTTTCACCCTCGTCGGGTCTGATTGTTGGCGTTTTTCGCCGAGACCAGAGAAGACTACTCATGTCCGCTGGGAAACCCACCGATGTCTACCTTCTGTGGAGTACACACTGCCGGCAACCTCGAGGGTCTTACTGTCCCGTACTCTCGTACCTCCGAAGCCCAGCCCTAAAGAGCATCGATCCCAAGAGCAGATCAACCAGTGCCACAGTCCCGGCAACCACGAAGAGAGTCGCCAAAGGCTTGCGCAGGGTCAGAGCTTGCGCTGGTATAACTACCGCTACGGCAATCGGCACGACCCAAGTCAGGATAAGCCGCAGGCTGGAGGGGTAGATTGCCGTCGGGTACGGCTGAAACTCCCATAGCACACGAAACACCTGCGGGAACATGTTGCGCACCTTTGCCCAAAACGAGAGGCTCACCGCGAACAGCATAAATCCGTAGGTTGCGACCAGGCCCAGTCCAATAAGCGCCAGGAAACCGGCTGTGCTCGCTGTTGAGACGGCGTGGCGTGGGAAAGACCAAAGCAGAGTTCCGGCCAATAGCAGCACATCAAAGACGCTCAACGGGTCAAGATCCCTCAGCATGAGCACAGGGATCGGGGAGCAGGGGTAGAGGAGAATCCGGTCGAGATCGCCTGACGCAATTAGCCTCGGCAACTCAGAGAGTCCCCAGAGACCGATTCCGCCAAGCGCAAAACGTAGACTGCTGACTGTGGCTAGGAACACTCCGTCTCGTGGGGACCAGTCATGAATCCCACCCGATATGGAGAAGACCAAGTACACGGCGCCCAGATTTGACAGGTGAAACACGCCGGTAGCTAAAGCCCCAATGAGGAAATCCTCGCGATAGGAAAGCAGTCTCTTTAGGCCAAGGGCCGAAAAAGCCATGGCACGTCGCACACCGATCATGCCCTAACCCCCGTTGATCCTGATCCGGGTGATCACACGCCGGTACAGCAGGATAGAGCAGAGACCCAAAAGCGTAATCCAGGACAGCTGAACTCCCAGCGCAGTGAGGGGACTAGCCAATCCCAAAGCTGCACGAATGGGCAGATCCAGCAGTCCCGGAAATGGAGTCAGGTAGGCCATAGTCCTGAGTCTGTCAGGCACCAGAATGAGAGGCACCATGGCGCCCGAAAGCAGCTGTTGCGGCCAGGAAACAGCCACACCGAGCCCCCAGGAGTTCTGGGTCGATAGCGTCAAAACGGCAATGATGAAGCTGATCAGAAATTCGAGCAGCCATACCGTCGGAAGCATCATGACCAGAATCCCGTAGAATCGAGCCGGCTGAGTGTAGCCGGCGAGCCAAACCGCCAGAGAATACGCGAGCACTGGTGCAATGAGGTTGGCCAATCGTGGGCCCAAGCGCTCTCCAACGTTGATGACCATCCACGAATGGGGCCGCAGCAGATCAAAGACGACCTGTCCTGATCTTACGCGATCCGCAATAGCCGCGCCGTTGTTGAAACCGAGGGTGACGGTCAATAGCACGCCGGTTAGCACGTAGATGCCGGCAGATCGGAAATCGACCGGCAGACTCCGCGCCGCCGGGCTCTCGAATACGGCTTTTAGGAGAAACGTCAAGACCGCAACCCTGGCGGCAGGATAGAGCAGACTGCTTGCAATCGAAACCAGGTGGGAGGCTCTCTTGAGCCTCTCAACCCTGAAATATGCTGCAGTCACGCGGGCAACGCTGCTAAGCATTGTGCGGCGAACTCCTGGAGTAGATCCCGCGCAACGCGTCCTCTAGCGACGGCCCCATGATGGTGATATCGGCCACATCAACACGGCTCAGGACTGCGCTCACCACATCAACCGTGGACAACTGGCCAGTGAAGAAAGTGACACGAAGACGCCCATCCGTGCTATCTATCCCGGCACTGGAGGGCAGCCCTAGTTCAGCTGCAGACCGTGGCCCGATGCTCCTCCTGAGGGCAAACTCAACGGTCCTGCGCCCGGAGGCCGCCGACCTGAGGTCCGCCAAAGGCCCGTCGTATCTGAGGCGCCCATCAATCAACAGCAGCGAGCGGCTGCACAGGGCCTCCACATCGCCGAAGTCGTGGCTGGCCAGCACGATGCTTGCCGTGAACTCCTGTCGTACCACGTCCAGGGCCGCACGGATGCGGTCTTTGACCAGGAGATCCATGCCGATTGTGGGTTCGTCAAGGATGATGACCAAAGGACGATGGATAAGGGAAGCCGCTAACTCGACCTTCGTTCTTTGACCGAGACTCAGCTCACGCACAGGGCGGTGCATTAGACGGCCAATGTCGAAAAGGTCGACGAGGAGCGAAAGTGTACGCTCATACTCAGTTCGCCCGAGGCCGTAGAGGACCGACAGAAACCGAAAGCTTTCAGTTACTGCCAGGTCCCAGAGGAGTTGTGTACGCTGCCCGAATACGACTCCCAGATGGCGAACCACTTTTGCTCTCTCTTTCCATGGGTTCATGCCAAGGACGCGAATCTCACCCTCAGAGGGGACCAGAACGCCGCATAGCATCTTGACCGTGGTCGACTTGCCCGCTCCGTTTGGTCCCAGGTAGGCCACGGCCTCACCTTGGGCAACAGTGAAGGATACATTGTCAACTGCGGTGATCTGACTCAGACTTGGCCTGAGAAATCGCCTCAAGGCACCAAGCTTGGCATTCTCTTCGCTCTGAACGACGAAGCGCTTGGATAGACCGATCGCCTCAATGTGATGCATCGC
>JAUYEG010000131.1 GCA_030691505.1 Bacillota bacterium
GTAGCAGGGGTTTCCCTTTTGGACAGTGGTCAAAACGGCAAGAAGCCGTGGTTACAACAGGGGCTTGCTATAGGCAGCGGAACAGCGGTATAATGTGGTTACTATGTTCATTAGAACCACGACTGCCAGAGGTCACCGCTACGTCCAGTTGGTCCATAACTACCGGGACCCTCAAACCAGGGTCACCAAGACCAAGGTGGTGCACAGCTTCGGCCGGGAGGACCGGCTGGATCTGGATGCGCTGCGTCGTTTGGTGCGCGCCATCTGCCGGTACCTGGAGCCTGACGAGGGGCACGAGATCCAGCGACGCGTGGGGATCGAGTCTCCCTTCCAGTTTGCCGGCTCGCTGGAGCTTGGCGGGGCATGGCTCTTGGACCAGGTCTGGAAGCGGCTCCAGATGGACAGCACGCTGCGCGCGCTGGTGAAAGATCGTAGCTACGCGATACCGGTGGAGCGCTTGCTGTTCGCGCTGGTAGCCAACAGGGCGCTGGCGCCTTCGAGCAAGCTGGCGATGGAGAACTGGGTTGGCGAGGAGGTCTGGATCCCCGGGTTGGAGACCGTTGAGGTCCACCAGCTTTACCGGGTCATGGACTTGCTGTACGAGAACGTCAGCGAGATCGAGCGCAGCGTCTACTTCTCGGTGGCCAACCTGCTCAACCTGGAAGTGGACGTGATCTTCTTCGACACCACGACCACCTACTTCGAGATCGAAGGGGAAGACAGCCCCGAAGGGCTGCGCCGGCGAGGGTACAGCAAGGACGACCGCCCCGGCCTGGCACAGGCCGTAATCGGGTTCGCCGTAACCCGAGACGGCATTCCAGTGCGATCCTGGGTCTGGCCGGGGAACACGGTCGACCAGAACATCGTGACGAAGGTGAAGCAGGACCTCAACGAGTGGAAGCTCGGCCGGATGTTGATCGTGCTGGACACTGGGTTCAACTCGCCGGCCAACCGGCGGGCTTTGCAGGGCGCTGGAGACCATTACATCATTGGAGAGAAGATGCGCCTGGGCCGGCAGGCTCAGCCGGCCAGCGCGCTGCGGCGCGCGGGGCGGTACCGGAAACTTGATTGTGGCCTGGAGATTAAGGAGGTCCTGCTTGGGGGCGACAGTGTCGTCCATCGCAGGTTCGTCGTCGTCTACAACCCGGAAGAGGCGGAGCGGGACCGGAAGAAGCGCCAGGACATCGTCGCGGAAGCGGAACGCAGGCTGGCCGCATTGCAGCAACTTGAGGGGGAGCCGCACAACAAGGCGGCATGCGCTTTGCGGGCTCATCCCGCCTACGGGCGCTATCTCAAGCAGAGCAAGACAGGCAGGCTGTGCTTGAACCGGGCCCGCATCCGGGCAGAGGCCGCCTTTGACGGCAAGTTCCTTGTGAGCAGCTCGGACGAGCAGCTTTCGGCGGAGGAGATCGTGCTCGGCTACAAGCAGCTTTGGCGCATCGAAAGAGTCCACCGGGATCTGAAGCACGTGGTTGACGTGCGGCCGGTCTACCACCGGCTGGAGGACCGGATCCGCTCCCACGTGTTGTTGTGTTGGCTGGCCCTGCTATTGATCCGCGTGGTCGAGAACGAGACCGAGGAGACCTGGTCGAAACTCAAGCCCGCTTTGGCCAAGCTGAAGGTCGGCATACACCGCACTCAAACCGGCGAGTTCCGGCAGACCACTCCGCTCACGGCCGCCCAAAGCGAGCTGTTCCAAAAGCTCAAACTGCAACCCCCACCACGGTATCTATCCATAACCGCCGCCGCACGGCAGGTTGTGTAGTAACAACCGCGAAGCGCTCCGCGCACCCTATAAAGCCACCTTGTGCTGGCCTCTTGCGGCGTTGTTGTGTAGATCTCCTATTCAATGCCAGATTGTCAAGATATGATGGATTGAAAATTCACCCCCTGCTCACGAAGGTATTGACGCAGATGGTCCTCGTTTGGGTAGAACTTCCGTACCAGTTCCACATGCTCCTTGATCAGGTAGGGACTCTTGCGAAGCAGCCTCGCCATGAGCCGGGGAGGCACATTGAACAGCCGTAAGATAAGAACGCTCTGGAAGGTGCCTACATAATTGTCCACCGAGCGCGGAGAGTGGTAGGTGATCTTGCCGATCTCCTTCACCGTGTAGCCCTGGAGGTGCAGGTTGACGATGATGTCCTTGTGCGTCATGCTTCTTCCCGCGTCCAG
Source organism: Bacillota bacterium (assembly GCA_030691505.1). Taxonomy (GTDB): domain Bacteria; phylum Bacillota; class Sulfobacillia; order JAUYEG01; family JAUYEG01; genus JAUYEG01. Next base: position 2,176 of record JAUYEG010000131.1, read on the forward strand.
GACCGTGCCTGGGGTGGGAACTACGACGTTATGCTCCTTCTGGAAACTGCGGATCAACTCCGAGATCCTCGCCGTGCTGATCTGGAAGATCCACTGCAGGTCCATGAGGTTCAAGAGACCGTTCTGCCGGTAGGCCTCGAAGCAGACCCGCACGATGCGGCGCTTCAGCTGGGCTAAGCATTCCGGCACGCTTTTAGGCCGCCGCCTCAGCTCCTCAGGTGTCCAGACCGTGAGGATCACCGGAACCTGTTGCCGAAAGCGCGCGGCAATCTCCTCGGAGAGACTGGCATGCACGTGAGTAGCGAGGAGGGGCATCTCTCCATACTTGAGTTGCCTGGTCAGGGGGCAGCAAATGTTGCGTAGCGTGATCAGTTCCTCGACAAGCTGGCGCGCCACCACGGGGCCGAGCCCGGCCTCCGTGACTACGAACTCCACCAGGCCCTTCACCACGGAATGAGGCACCGACAGATCCAGGACGCCCAAGCGGGCGGTGGGTAGCTTGGGCCGGATGGAGTCGATCTGCTTCTTCCAAGCCGCCGTATCCTGTTCGTCCAGGGGAGTTACGGAGGGTTGTAGATTGTCCACGTAACGGTTAGGCCCTTTCCCCCGTACCAAGGCCCACAGGTCGATGATGGCCAGCACCTCTTCGGGCTCAACCAGCGGGTGAACCTGTCGCAGCCGTTGGGAGCATGCGTCAAACACCATGCTCCGGGCCTCGGCGAAGGTGCCACCTGCCAGTATGGGTTGCAGATACTCGGGGCGAAACAGAGGCAGGGTCACGTCCTGGCCACGCTGGTGTATGCATAACTCGAAAGGCCTGGCCCGCCGCACTCCCAGGCAGGTCTCCACCTCGTCCATGCGCCGGTTGACCTCGGCCGCGATCAGGGCGGCGATCCGCGACTCCTTGCCGAAATCGTAGCGCCTGGCCAGGTACTGAACCTGGTAGTTTTCCAGGTTACGCTCCACCAGCGGGCGGTAGACCTTCTGGCGGTTCACGGGACGAGCCCCCTTTTTTGGACCTCGCCCTCATGGGCCAGGAACAGCTGGCGCAGGTGTTGCAGCCGGAGTGCGTATTCCGATCCCGAATACTCACCGACCAGATCAAGGTAGACCTTCACCAGCTTCAGGGATCTCCCCAGCACCCGGCGGATCAGGGTAGGCCCCATACCACGCTCGGCCATCACCAGTACCGCCGCGAACTCCTTGATGTAGTTCTCGATCGACTCGTAGGAGTGCCCGGTACGAGACACGATCTCGGTTTCGGTATATAGCTGCAGGTAGAGCTCGACGATCTTCCGCCGGTGGGTGACCCCGCGCCCGATGTCACATTCCTGCCCACGCAACGGCGCCACCAGTTTGGGGTTCTGTTGGATCAGCCTGCGGATGGCCTCGGTGTGGATCCCCAGAAGATAGCCCAGGTCGGCGTAGGTGAGGTAGCCGCCCTGGAACTTGGCCTGGGTGGCGTAGCGCACGATCTTCCTGAACTTCATCCCGCTCACCCGGTTGGGGGTCTCGCCGGCCACATCCTCCACGTCCAGCAAGGTGAGTCTGACCGGCACCAGCCGGCACGCTTCCAGAGGCTTTCCGGCCGGCTCCGCAGCTGCCACCGCCCAATAAACCACCTCGTGCTCATCACGCTGCCCGGCAAGCTGTGCCTCCAACTCCTCCAGCAGTTCACGCATGGCTCGCACCTTGACCGGCGCCAGCCCGAAGTCGGTCGTCAACTCGGCGCAGAAGCCAGCCCACTCAGCGTTGGGCGTCGATGACGCGGGTGATTCCTGCATGAGCAGTTCCAGTTTCGGCCGGGGGGTGCGCCGGATCAACTCTGCCCAGCCGGCAGTCTCGGGATCACCGGGCTGAAAGCCGCCGTCCGGGACTTGCCTGGCCACGGCCCCGAACCGGTATTTGAGCTCCCGCCACCGTTCCCGGGATATGGCCGCCGCCTGCCTGATCTCACCGGGCGCCTCTCCCGCGAGGTGCCTGGCCATGGCCCAGGTTGAGCGCAGCATGCCGCTCTGTTCACGCGCTTGCCGGGACAATCCCTGGATCGGAACCCAGATCCCGAGCTTCCTGATACTTTGCAGCCGGTTCCGCAGTGCAGTGGGAGTGAGGTTGCAGAGCATGCCGAGCTGCCTGGCGCTCAGCAATGCATCCTGGGAGTAGGCCTCCTCAACCAGCCGCAGCATGCGCCCCACCTGTAGCGCAGTCAGGCCCATCTCCAGTTCGAGGTCCAGATCCTCGGGGGCGAAGGCGGTGAGCTTTACCTTCTTGGTCGCTCCATGGCCATTGCGCACGAAACTATTGCGCCCGGCCACCGCCTCAACCACGATCTGCTCAGGCCCGCGCACCTCGGGTCTGGACAGCAGCCACCGGCTCATCCGGGAAGCCAGGAGCCTTGCCTCTGTCTCGCTCATCCCCAGGTTCCCCCTGAGTTCCACAGCCATCTGGTTCTCCAGGGTCTTCTTCCTCGCCGAGGCCACCTGGTATTTCAGGCGTTGCCGGTATTCTTTCTCTCGGCCCATGGCTACCTCCGGTTATCTCTCTTGGACTCGGACTCTGTGGGTCCCTTATCTCCAGCCAAGCAGTTTTCTGAAGTATCCCTTCCTCTGAAGAGGTCCCGCTACCTCCTCCAATTCGTCGATCACCACCCGGGCTCTGGTCAACGGGCGATAGTCCCTGATCAGCTCGCGTGCCTGCTGCTCTCTCACCTTGTCATCGCACCGTCCGAGGTACGCTAGAACGCGGTGCCTGCTTACCCCATCCTTCCTGTAACTCTCCACCACTTGCAGATAACGAACGCCTCTTGCTACCACAGATCGAACAAACATGGGCTCCTTTACCATCATATCCCGGTTGAAGAAGCCTAAACATCGCTACGCTGCG